>NZ_JACUZZ010000017.1:0-142195 GCF_014851595.1 Rhizobium sp. RHZ01 | reverse complement strand
ATTCCCTATCAGAGCCGTGGAAGACGACCACGTTGATAGGCCGGGTGTGGAAGCGCAGCAATGTGTGAAGCTTACCGGTACTAATAGCTCGATTGGCTTGATCGTTCTCATTGATCAATGCTCATCTGCGACACAGACGTGTCGGGATGAAGCCTAGACGTGTTCAACTCTCAAAAGAGGGCTTTGCCCTCACCAGCTTCTCATTTGTTGCGCTTCGCTGACCTGGTGGTTATGGCGGGGCGGCTGCACCCGTTCCCATTCCGAACACGGCCGTGAAACGCCCCAGCGCCTATGGTACTTCGTCTTAAGACGCGGGAGAGTCGGTCGCTGCCAGGTCTGCTAAACGCAACAAACAAAGATAATCTTCTCATCACGAAAACGGCCCCAAGCCGATCAAAAGGGCCGCCCACAAAGCGGCCTTTCTGCTATAATGGGCCCGGAAACATGCAGTGCGTCCCTTACACGAGACAAATCGCCTTCGGCAATTTGCTCGGGCAGTAGCGTAAACTGCTTCGCAGTTTACGCACCGTGACAAAACCCAAAGGGTTTTGCACTTGGCGCGGGGTGGAGCAGCCCGGTAGCTCGTCAGGCTCATAACCTGAAGGCCGCAGGTTCAAATCCTGCCCCCGCAACCAACAAAACCTGAATATTTGCCAGTCAAGTCGCCTCACAGAAAGCTCCTCCGCATAGGCGGACGGCCTTCACGTGTAAATTCGGTAGCTCAAGCAGGTGCAGCCGGGAGGGGCGGTCGGGCAGGGCTATGCAAACATATTGGGGCCGATCTCCCCGCCAACTTCAATGATCACATCCGCGGGGACATTGTTCCTCCTTGCCGCGGCGCGAATGGCTTCAGGATTTGGCGCTTCGTAAAGGCAGTATGTCTTTTTCCTGTCGGCGCTGAGGAACGAAAAAATCCACTTCACCCCTTCCTCGTCGTTGATCAGGTTGATTTCCTCGACTCCCTCTTTCGACAGTTGGAGTTGTTCGGCAAAGTTTCTTTCGATGATATAGCGTGGCATGATGAGACCCTCTTCTCACCCAAAGCGGCGAACCTCTGATCCTAATGAATGGTCTGCTTCAGTCGCTGTTGCAGCCTGACCATTCCCAGTTCGGCCGCAGTTGACCGGGCATGCTCGGATAAGGACATTGCTCTCTTTATCGCGGCTCTGCTACCTATTTTCATTAGCAAATCGGAATATTCTGCCTGCGTGTGCGCGAGCCACGGTCGCGAGCCGATCGCCGAGTTCATCTCGAGAGCATGCTCATAGTGCTTTGACGCCCGATCGAATTCACCCAGCGCGGCGGACAACATACCCAGATAGCGGCTTGCGGCACCGAAGCAGACAGTCGCCATACCTATCGTGACGGTCATCTCCTTGTAGTCGAGCATAAGCTTATAGAGTGTCCTGGCCGCTTCCATGTCCCCCAGGCCGGCGGCGACTTCCGTTAGAAACGAGAGGGATGCGCTTCGTTTTCCGTCAAGCGGCAGGGTGAAGCGTGTGCTGAAAAGCTCTTCCAATCTCCGCTGGGCGGCTTCCCGATAACCCAGGTCAAAGGCGACCAACGCGAAGCCCGGTAGCCAGGTGATTTCGTCCGGGTTTTCCTCGATCAACAATTTCATGACCGGTGCGACCTCCGAGAGACGGCTCTGCTCCCGGCGGATCGCGAACATTTGCATGCCGTAGACACCTTCGGGTGCCACGCCAAGGGTGTGCTTGCCCAGCTTCAGCGCTTCTTCGGCAAGCTTCTCGGCGGCGGTGAACCTCCCATCGAGGATGGCCATCATCGCTCTTGCGATCCGAGCGTAGAACTGGACGTTGAGATGCTGGCGCTTGGTGCCGAGTTCCTCCAGGGCGTCGACCGCCCGATCGGCCCGTGCGCGCTCGCCCAGTTCAGTCGAGACGTAGGTGTCAATCGAAAGCGCCCTGGTTAGCACATCGTCATCGTCGATCTCGCCCGCGAGGCGTCGTATTTCGTCAATGCGGGCCATCCGGTTGTTTTTCTCCGTGGCGGTTTTAACCGGTGAGGCTGTCAGGAGCGGGAGAACGGAGAGCTCCACAAGAGAAGTCTTGTCGCCAACCTCCCGGGCAAGTTCTATTCCAACGCTATGGCATTTTGCGGCCTTCTCGCTGTCACTGAGGTAGGCGTAAGCCCGCGCAAGGTGGCTAAGAATCTGGCACCGCGACTTCTTGTCCGCTGGTTCAACCATCGCCATGGCCTCCTCGAGAAGCGGCAGGGTTTCGGCAAGCGAGTTCGAGGAGAGAAATTGGGAGCCGTCGAGGCCGATCACTGCGCGAACGAAGCCCTGAATGTCTGCCGCTTTGCGTGCCAATGGGGCGGCCAGCCTGTATTTCGCCAGCGAATCCGTCATGCGGCCGGCAGCGTACAGGGCGTCGCCTAGTTTCAGGACTGCTGCGAGAAGGTCTGTTTGGTGGCCGGGCTCGTTGGGCAACTGTTCCGCGATCGACAGTGCGTTCTGGAAATGGTCGACCGCCTCGTAGTTGGCGGATCGTGCAAGGGCTCGTTCTCCAGCTTTCATCCAGTATGGAAGCGCGAGTTCGACCCGTTGCGCTTTCTCGTAGTGTTGGGCGATGAGTTCGGGCTGCGTGGCAGCGACATCGGCATACTGGTCGACGAGAACCTTGGCGATTTCCTCGTGGAAATGTCGCCGCCGCCGGTTGAGGAGCGATTGGTAGGCGGCATCCTGAATGAGCGCATGACGGAAAACGAGGGTATCATTCAAGACACCGCCTCCGACGACGATCTGGCTGGAAACAAGCTGGTGCAGTGCTTTCTCGAGGATCCTATCATCGAGACCTGCAATCTTCGACAGAAGGCCACGATCGAACTCCCTGCCAATAACGGCAGCAATCTGGGCGACCTCTTTGGCTGTTGCCGCTAGATGATCGAGACGAGCCATCAAAGAACCCTGCAGGCTGTCCGGGATCTCTACGTTGAGCGACGGTGACGTTCCGCTCTCGATGATCGTGCGGGTCAACTCCTCTATGAACAACGGCACGCCGTCCGCTCGCTCTAAGATCATTTCGGCAAGCTGTTCGGAAATGTCGCAGTCCATCGATCCGATGAGCTCGCGCATCTGTTGCCTAGTCAGACGTCCAATGGAGAGTGTTGTCGACTGCGCCAATCCACTGGCCCAGTCCGCGCTCCATTCCGGTCTATGGGTGACGACGACGAGGGCGGCCGTGCCGTGAAGCCGGCCGACGAGTTCTTCTAGCAATTCGATGGTGGACGGATCCATCCAGTGTGCGTCTTCTACGACCATGAGCACCGGTGCGATTCTGGTCGCAAGAAGCAATCGGTTCGCGAGAGTGCGGACGAGAAGTTCCTTACGCTGGTGGGCGGAGAGATTTAGCGGCTTGAACTCGTCACCGCCATCGAGCGAAAGCAGCTCCGCATAGATCGCACCAACTTCCGAGGGCCTTTCGCCGTAGCGGCTGACAAGTGTGCGAAACTTCTCGACTCGCGTGTTTCGGTCGTCTGCCGGCGTAAACATCGCGACCCGGCTCAGTCGCTCGACGATCGGGTAAAAGGCCGATGTGGCGTGATAGGGCGAGCACTGCAATCGGATGAGTTCATGCTCTGTCTCGCGCAGATGTTCTTCGAAGGCTTCGACAAGACGGGATTTTCCGATGCCCGCCTCCCCCGACAAAAAGACCATCTGTCCTTGGCCGGCCTTCGCCAGCTCCCACCGTTCGAGCAGTAGCCCGATCTCGCTGGCACGTCCGACAAATTTCGAGAGCTTTCTGGAATGCGCGGCTTCGAAACGGCTGTCCACCTCTCGCTCGCCGCGGACTTCGAACAGCGCAGTGGGCGAGGTGAAGCCTCTCAGCGTCCGCTCGCCGAGGCTGGCGATTTCGAACGACCGCCCGGCGAGGCGGCGGGTGCTGTTCGAGACCACGATCTGCCCTGGGGCGGCCGCCCCCTGCAGACGTGCCGCCAAGTTTGGGGTGTCGCCGGCGATCGATCCACGCTCCTTCGCGCTGCCATCGGTGTCGCCAACGACCACGTGCCCGGATGCGATGCCGATCCGAGCCTTCAGTCCCCGCTGGTTGGGCGACTGCAGCGCATCGACGGCGGTTATCGCCTCGAGACCGGCCCGGATCGCGCGCTCGGCGTGGTCCTCATAAGCCATGGGCCACCCAAAATAGGCAAGCACGCCATCTCCGAGATACTTGGCGACATAGCCTCCGAACCGCGTGACTGCGCCCGCGACGCTATCCTGATAACGGCGGATCAGCTCGTGCATGTCTTCCGGGTCGAGTTGCTCCGACAACGCAGTCGATCCTACGAGGTCGCAGAAGAGCACGCTGAGCAGCCGTCGGTCAGCCGCAGCGTCCGTCGCGACGGGAGCGGGCTGCTGTTCGTCCGGAGGTTGCTGCGCAAGTCCGTTTATCGCGGCTAGAATAATCTTCCGGTGACCAAGCGAGACGCCGAGTTCACGGAGGTCGGATTCCGCGACATGAGGGAGCGCTCGCAGATCGACGTCATTCTCGATGAAGGCCGCGGCGTACTTGCCGAGACCGAGTTGGGCTAGCCAATCCTCAATCGTCTGCATCGACTTTCAATCCGCTCAACCGTTCCCGAAAAATACCACGAACGTCGGCATCCTGCCACGCAGTGCCGGGAGCCGCTCGCGTTGAACAGGCCGAGCAATCGATGGCGAATTTGCGAACGCAGCCCTCGCAGATCATGCGGCATTTCAGCGCCAACACTAAGGACGATTATAGACTATCCGCATCTTGCAGCGCATTCTTCGAAGTCGCAATCGACCGCTGTGGGGAGCGAATTCAGTCGTCAGCGCATCATCCTTCAAACGCCCCTCGTCAGTATTCGATTCGACGTCATGAGCTCGGAGGCTCGGCTTCAGGAGGGTGTTATGATCAGCGAAAATATCGGGAAGTTCACACAGATTCTTCGCGGTGCTCTTATCGGGCGCGACCATGCCGACTACGAGGACGCCCGCAGGCTCTACAACGCCATGATCGACAAGCGGCCGCTCTTGATCGCAAAGTGTACGGATGCTGCGGACGTGATTGCCTCCGTGAACTTCGGCCGCGACAACGAACTTCCGATCGCCGTCCGGGGCGGCGGCCACAACGGGGCTGGGTTTGCCAGCGTTGACGACGGCATCGTCATCGACCTGTCGCCGATGCGGGGTGTGCGCGTCGATCCCGTCAAGCGGACAGTTCGTGTAGGGGCCGGGTGTACGACCGGCGAGGTCGATCATGCCACCCACGCCTTTGGGCTTGCCATCCCCTTCGGTGTCGTCTCAACCACAGGTGTGGCGGGCCTGACGCTGAACGGCGGCCACGGATACCTCACCCGCCAATATGGGCTTGCCATCGACAATCTGATCGAGGCCGACGTCGTGCTGGCGGACGGCACGCTCGTCACCGCCAGCAAGGCCGAGCGCCCGGATCTGTTCTGGGGGCTGCGCGGCGGCGGTGGCAACTTTGGTGTGGTCACCAGTTTTCTGTTCGAGGCGCACCCTGCGGACAGCGTTTATGCCGGTCCGATCTTCTGGGAGTTGAAGGATGCTGCGACGGTGATGCGCTGGTACCGCGAGTTTTTGGCGACTGCGCCGGACGAGTTCTACGTCTTCCTTGGGCTGCAGACGGTTCCCTCCGCCGATCCGTTCCCGGTGGAGCATCGTGGCAAGAAGATCTGCGTGCTTCTCGTTTCCTACAATGGAGCGGTCGCCGACGGGGAGAAGGCAGTTAACGCCGTCCGCAGGGCGCTCCCGCAGCCGATTGTCGATTTTGCCGGTCCGATCCCGTACCCGACACTTCAAGGCATGTTCGACGGACTCTTTCCGAAGGGCCTTCAATGGTACTGGAAGGGTGATTTTGTGAAGACGCTTCCGGACGCGGCGATCGAAGCACACATCGAGCAGGTGGCCAAGGCACCCAGCGAACCCTCGTGCATGCACCTCTACCCGATCGATGCCGCCGTCCATCGCAAGGCAAGAGATGAAACGGCGTGGAATTGCCGGGATGCCACATGGTCGATGGTTATTGCCGGCGTTGACGCCGATCCGCGCCAGGCGGCGACGCTGAAAAAATGGGCGACCGACTACTGGCAGGCGGTCCACCCGTTCAACCTCGACGGCGCTTACCCGAACTTCATGATGGACGACGAAGGCGATGTGCGCCTGAAGGCCACGTATGGCGACAATTACGAGGGTCTTGTCCACCTGAAAAAGAAGTACGACGGGAGCAACCTGTTTCGGATGAACCACAATATTCGCCCTGCCGCCTGACGCCGAGAGGGGCGTCACTGAAAGGCGCTTCCTCGATCCTGGCGGCCACTGCGATGGTGGCTGCCAATGTACACCTTTGGCGTAATGGCGTCACCCGCCGAGGCCGCTTGCGGCCCTTTGCTGCCGTTCGAGATCGATCCGAGGAACGTGCGGTATGTGCTAGAATGCGGCCCGAAAGCGGAATGCGACAGACGCACGGCGAGGGGCGGTGTGATCGAACCGGAATTCGCGCGACCGAGCCGACGTTGTGCTCTTGGAAGGAGAGACGAGGACGATGCCGACACCACAGCAACCCAGTCTAATAGTTCGACAGAAATCCCCACAGAACATCGAGTTTCCGTTTGCGTCGCTCTCCGATTGGCGGATCCCAACGGAGCTGTTCTTCGTGCGAAACCATTTTCCGTCACCGGACCTCAATGCGCGAGACTGGAGATTGCGCGTTGACGGGGCGGTGGAGCGGCCGATCGAACTTGACCTCGACAGCATCAAGGCGATGCAGAGCACGACTTTCACCGCCGTCGTCGAGTGCGCAGGGAATGGGCGCGTCTACTATGTGCCGGCGAAGGAGGGGTTGCAGTGGCAGAACGGGGCCGTCGGCAACGCCGCGTGGACGGGTGTTCTTCTGCGCGAGATTTTGGAAATGGCGGGCGTTAGGCGAACCGCACGTGAGGTTCTGCTCGTAGGCGCCGACAGCGGCGTCGTCGACGCGAACAAGAAAACGGCTTCTCCAGGCCCCATCGCTTTTGCCCGCAGTTTACCGCTGGAGAAGGCCGTCGCTGACAGCACGATCCTTGCCTATTCGATGAACGACGAACCGTTGACGCGCGATCACGGCTACCCGCTACGCGCGGTGGTGGGTGGCTGGTTCGGCATGGCTTGGGTCAAGTGGATCACGCATATCACGGTTGTGGAGCAACCGTTCCTTGGCTACTGGCAGGCGCGCGACTATTTCCGTTGGGAGCGCAGCCTTGGGGAACCTAGGCTGGTCCCCCTTACGGAGATGGAGGTCAAAGCGCAGATCGCGCGTCCCGTACAGGGGGCGCATCTCATCCTCGGCCAACCGTGCCGGATTTTCGGAGCCGCCTGGAGCGGAGAGGCTGGTATCCGGCAGGTGCAGGTCTGCACCGGAGATGGCAGGGGCTGGCGCGAGGGAAGGCTTCTCGAAACAGAATGTCCCTTCGCATGGCGCTTGTGGGAGTACAAGTGGACCCCTGAAAAAGTGGGGCGATATATATTGCGATGTCGCGCGATCGATGGGGCGGGGTGCGTGCAGCCCGACCTCCCGCGTTCCGACTGCGAGAGCTACGCGGCCAATTGGATTATTCCGGTGGATGTTACGGTCGTTCCCGAGCCACAGACGTACGCGGAGGAATTCGTGATCTAATCACCCGCGTGGGGGATGGCGGCTTATGGCAGTGGGTTCAATTGATCGCCGCAACACATTCTGCAAATTTTTGCGCGGGCGTCTGATAAAGCAAGGTCTTTCTTGGACGTTCGTTGAGCTGCCTGGCGATAGCATTGAGCTGGGCTTGGCTATGTACGGACAGGTCAGTGGCGCGCGGTAGGTATTGGCGCAGCAATCGATTGGTGTTCTCATTTGAACCGCGCTGCCAGGGTGATCTGGGATCGCAGAAGTAAATCTCAACGTCAGCGGCTATTGCCAGTCGTTGATGGTCAGCCAACTCCTTGCCCCGATCCCAGGTCAATGATTTGTAGAGTTCGCCCGGCAGTTTCTGTGACTGCTTTATCAGCGCAGAAACTACGCTTTCGGTATCCTTATTGGCGACCTTGATCAGCATGACGTAGCGCGAGTGACGCTCGACCAGCGTCGCGATGTAACTGTTCTTCGACCCACCGATAAGATCGCCCTCCCAGTGACCGGGGACTGCACGGTCGTCAGCGGACGCAGGCCTCTCGCTTAGAACCTCAATCTCGACGACCGGCTGGCTACGAATACAGTCGAGTTGTTGGTCGGCACCGCGTGCGCCTCCTCCGCAGTGCTGGTCGGAGGCGAATGGCTGGTATGCTTTGACAACTCACATCTTGAAGAGCCTTTCAAAGCCCCGATTCTGACCGCATCCGAATACGAGCCGGACTGGCCCCCGAAGCCGCGTGATCGCCTTAGACTCGGATCGGGCACCGGGGAACGTGGCACATTCGGCCCGGCAACGCTTTGGAATTCCAAGGCAATCGGGAACTATTATCCGAGCGACTTTGCCGATGGTTCCATCATCAAGTCGATCGGCGATGCGTTGTTCTGGAACATGTTTCCAGCAAAGGAACCTGAGAAGCATTCGTCTGCCGATTTTGATTGGGAAGTATTTCTCGTCACCCTCGCACCAGGCCGAGTTTCGCGCCAATGAAGACGCTGAGCTATTGAAGCGCTACGGGGTTTCCAACCTGTCGTTTGCTGACCGCATCCTTGGTGGCGAAGTGTCAGACGTGCCGAGCTCAGCCCGCCAGTTGAGGGTTTGACGAGCCGGGGTCTGCGGGAACCCGAAAAGCCCAGACAATAACCGGGCGCGAATCTCCTTGATGACAAGACTTCTGACCAGCCTGGGCTCGAGTGCGGAGCGCAGGGTCTGCTTGTGAAAGTGATCGGCCTTGCCGCTGGTCGCCGCGATTTCAAGTACTCGGGAGTGTGTGGTTGTTCCCGACTTGCTATCGCATCTATGGATTCCATATCATTCCAAAATGAAGCCCCAGAGCATTGGGGATCTACACGACGTTTACCCCGTCGACAGGCAGCTGAGAGTCTTAAGTTCGTCGCGGCACAGTCTGCGAGACAGAGCGACCGGTCGGGTCGCAAGCCCTATACGTCGCCTTGAGCGCTTGTGAGAGCGATATGTTTACGGGAGGGAGCCATGAGTTCGCGGGGCGGACAAGGCGATGATCTGTCACTGGAACCCGAAAGGGTTCGTGATCAGCTTGATCGCATCTTGTCGAGCGCCGAGTTTCAGGTTCCGGAGCGTAGTCGGAGATTTCTTGCATATGTCGTCGATGAAGCACTGGCGGGACGATCAGAGAATCTGAAGGCTTACACCATTGCGCAGGCGGTCTTCGGCCGAGATGCTTCCTTTGATGCCCAAAACGATCCGGTCGTTCGTATCGAAACAGGGCGTATTCGCCGCGCCCTGGAGCGATACTACCTCGTGGTCGGGCAAAGCGATTCCATACACATCGCCATACCCAAGGGTGGATACGTACCGAGTTTCACCGCAAGCCAGTCAGAGATTGCGTCAGGACGTCATTCGCCGGGAAAAGATGTCGACGTGCAGGAGGCGCCGGTGGCGCAACATAAACGTCCGCTTGCCTACCGGGATTTTATCCTGCCGGTTGGTGTCCTGCTTGTCATCGCCGCCATGGGCATGTTGGTGCTGATGCGGCCGCTCCAAGAACTGGTTGCTTCACTGAACCCTTCGTCGGGCACACCTTTGCCTGCGGGAGATGAGATGCGGCCGCAGATCGTCGTGGAGCCTTTGGTCGGCATAGGTCGGGACAATGGCGACGCCGGCATCGCCAAGAGTCTGACGGATGGCGTCATTGTGGAACTGACGAAGGTCAAATCAATCGCTGTCAGGACGCCTGGGCCGAAGGCGCATATCGCGGCGCCAAACCAACCGTCACTCTCCATCCAGGGCAGCGTGGGCACCGAGGATAAGCGGTTGCATGTCCAAATCCGGCTGGTTGATCGAGCCGACGGAACCGTTGTCTGGACAGGCGCCTATGACAGAAACCTTGACGAAGGACGCATTCTTGACGTGCAGGATGAAATCGCCCGGCTGATCGCGAATGCGATATCTCGGAGGCAGTAGGGTCAGCCTCCTTCCATATAGAGAGTGCAGATGCCACAGATGCTGCAGCGTCGAACTTATTTACCGGTGTCCGCGGCGGGTTCGATTGCGACACCTGCGGCTCGTAGACCTTTGAAAAATGCTTCCTGATCTTCCGGGCGCTGCAGACGCAAGGAAACCTCCTTGCGGATGTTCTTCATCAATCCGGATGCATGGGCATTCAGCCATTCCCGTTCCTGCCTGGCGTCAGCCGTTTTCCCGGCCGTGCCAAGAATAGCAAGGAGCACGAGGTGATGCGTGGGATTGTATTCCAGGTCGGACATGCGAGACCACAGTTCCGCGGCCCGGACGTCATTCCTCATCAGGGCACACAATGCCATGCCCACTTCGTAGTATCCCCTCGGGCCCGCATTCTTGTTGACGGCGCTCGAAATCAGCTCGCAGCCTGACTGCCATTTCCCCGACATGGCCAGCCGCAACCCGTATTCCCCCGCGACCTCGGTATCATTGGGGTTCATGGCATAGGCTGCCGCACCCGCCTGAAGGGCTTTGTCGACATCATTTCTGAAAAAGCTCACCTGCATGAGAGCCTCAAGGACACGCGCATCGTTTGGGGCAAGCGAGGCTGCCCGCTCCGCCGCGCTGGCGGCTAATTCCAGCGTCTCGTCCGTTGAGGATGTGCCGAGCTTATAACGAAACCTCATCTCGTCCAGGTAGGTGAGGGACAGAAGCGCCCAGGAGGCAGCGCTTTTCGGAAACAGCTCTGTCGCTCGTTGCAGACAGTCGCGCGCCGTGTTGTGCGTCTGGGCATTCATCGACCTACGGTAGCTATAGTAAGCCAATCTGCAGGCATAGGCGTCCGCATCTCCGCTCTGCGGCTGCCGGGCAAGTGCGTCGGTGTCGGCTTGAAAAACCGCACCATATGGTTCCGCGACAGTGCTGGCGATCTCTTCAGCGGCGCCGGTCAGGATCTCGAGCTTGCTTTGCGCACGAAGGTCCGCGTCGTAATTGTTCGCCCAAATCACTGCACCGTCGGATTGGCGCACGAGCCGGGCGACAAGCCGCAATCTTGGCCCGTCGAGTTGGACATTGCCTTGCAAACCATAAGCATTCGGGCTCGGTTGTTCGGCCTTCGACGCATCCGCGACAACGACGACGTCATCGAACTTTGCTAGCTTGCCGATAATCTCGTCCCTCAGGCCACGCGCGATGTCGGAAGCAGCATTTGCGGAACCCTCATCCTCAAAGGACTCGACAATGACTCTGGGTTCGGCCGCTTCTGTCGGCGAGGCGCCTGAGGGATTTTGGTGCCACCCCGACAATGCCTGTGGAAGGACGATATAAAGCGAAGCTGCCGCGAGCAAAAGGGCGGTGCCGAGCGTCAGCGTGGTCGATAATTGAGGGCGGCGGAAAGATTGGCCGAGGCGGTGAAGCGGCCCGGTGTCACGGTGACGCTCGATCGCTGGCGCGAGATCAAACTGCGGCGCCGCGAGCGACGGTGTCGGAACGTTGTGAGCATATTCGAAGCACGGCCTGTACCCACCCTTGGGGATCGTAATCGTTACCTCGTCCGCTTGGCCGGCGATGAGGTAGTAGCGTTCAAGTGCTCGGCGGACTCGGCCTGCTTCGATCCTGACGACAGGATCGTTCTGGGCGTCGAAATTGACCTGGCGACCAAAGACCTCATTGGCGATTGTGAAGGCCTTCAGGAATTCCGATCGGCCTGCCAAGGCCTCGCTTATGATGAATTGCAGAAACTTGCGGCCCCGCTCCGGCGAATGGAATTCTTCGCTCGCCAGTATCCGTTCAAGTTGGTCGTAGATTTCCTCGGCCGTCGGCTTCGAGGGCTTGGCTATTGCGCTGCTCATGATGACGCCCTAACGAGATCACGCAAATATTTTAGCTGAATATAGTATTAGCTCAGAACTGCCGGTGGCTGCAACCGCTACATACGATACACCTTCAAATGGTTACCCGCCGGTTGAGCGCGGTGCAGTCCGATTTGGGTCACTGGTTTTGGCCTAGAACAGTCCATCAAACCGATCGATAGGTGCAGCGTTGGATAAAATTCAATCCGTGCCGGTGTTCTCTGCCATCGCCGGGGCAGCCGTAGCCCCGGGCAATGTCTCTGATGGCCAAGCCCAGGCGCGCAGCAGTTCGTAAAAGACACTGAGCACGATTGGCCCCAGAAACAGGCCGAGCAGGCCATGCGAGAGAGTTCCGCCGATGACGCCGATGAGGATTACCGGCATCGGAGTTGAAAGCCCTCGGGACATCAAGATCGGCTTCAGCACGTTGTCCACGACCGTGATCGGGATCGCCACGACAGTGAAGGCAAAGGCCATCGATGCAGGCCACGAGAACCATGCCCAGATGATGGCCGGGATAAGAACGAGGCCAGGGCCAAGCTGCATGAGGCAAAGCATGAACACGACAAAAGTCAGGGCTCCGCGCGCCGGAATATCGAAGAAGGCAAAGCACAGGCCGCATAGGAGCGTCTGAAGCAAGGCTACGCCGATGACGCCGCGCGAGACGTTGCGAACCGTTGATCCCGCCAGCCGCGCAAAGCCAACCCCCCTCTCTCCGCCGATGCGGCCCGCCAATACCTGAATCGTTGCTGCAAGGCGGGGGGACATGGTGAGGAAGATGCCGGAGAGAATGACCGAAGCGACGAAGCTCAGCACCCCACCGCCGATTGCTGCAAATTTGGCGATGATGACTCCCATGACCTCGCGGAGAGGCGCCTGGAATTTCATGATTGCTGCCGCGAGATTGCCGGCGACCTGGTTCCAGCCGGCGTAAAGGCGCTCGCCGACCACTGGCCAACCACGTATAGCCTCAGGAGCCGCGGGCAAGGTGAAATTGTCGGACTTCAATTGCGCCACGAGAGCCAGGATTGCATCGGCGAAATTGACCGCGACAAGCGCCAATGGCGCGATTATGAGCACAAGGCACGCTATGACAATAATGGTGGCCGAAAGCTTGGGCCGATTTCCTAGAAGTCTGGACAGACCGGTGAACATCGGAAAGAGCGCTACCGCGAGGATCGCGGACCAGATGACGATCAGCGCGAATGGCGCAATCAGCTGCAGGCTCCAATAGGCGAATAGTCCAATGATGCCGATCCGCACCAAGTCGCTGACCCGTGCCTCTACCGAAATCTGCGCGGGACCGGCTTCTGCCGCGGTCCCGCTCTTTTGTTGCTGCATCGCGTAGCCTATTCCACGGTTTTCCACAGTGCATGCCTGAACGGATCAGGCGTCATCGAGTCGTCTCCGGCACAACATGCCTGACGCTCTGATCCTCGACATAGTTCGATGGCCGCTTCTGTCGTTTGCCAAGATCCGGTGCGTCGAACTTTACCCGCTCGTAGGGGATCGACTGCAGGATATGGGAGATGCAGTTTATCCGGGCGCGCTCCTTGTCGTCGGAAGGCACGAGCCACCACGGCGCGTGGTTGCTGTCCGTCATCCGCAGCATCTCGTCATAGGCTCGCGTGTAGTCCCACCAGCGCTGGTAGGACTCGACGTCCATGGGGCTGAGTTTCCACTGCCGAACCGGATCGTCGATGCGCCGCTTGAAGCGGCGTTCCTGTTCTTCCTCGCTGACGGTCAGGAAATACTTCAGCAGAATAACGCCGCTTTCGACGATGGCCGCCTCGAAGCGGGGCGCAAGTTCCAGGAAGCGCTGAGCCTTCTTCTCGCTGGCGAAGCCCATGACGCGGTCAACGCCGGCGCGGTTGTACCAACTGCGGTCGAAGATCACGACCTCGCCGGCTGCCGGCAAATGCGCAATATAGCGCTGCATGTAGATCTGGGTTTTCTCGCGATCGGTGGGAGCGGGTAAGGCGACGACGCGGAATACACGCGGGCTGACCTTTTCCGTTATCCGCTTAATCATCCCACCCTTGCCGGCGGCGTCACGGCCTTCGAAGATGATGACAATCCGGGCGCCCGACTTCTTTACCCATGCCTGCAGATTCGCCAGTTCGATCTGCAGTCGCTTGATTTCCTTGTCGTAGTCCCAGGACTTGGCTTTCTTATGCTTGCCCTTGCGTTCCGCTGGAACCTCTTGCTTCGGATCGTATGCTTCGTCCATCGTTCCCTCCATTGTTTAACGCGCATTCCCTGCGACATTGCCCATGAGCGCGCGCAGGGCCTCTTCCCGACCATTGAAAAGATTGTGGGCGCCGATCTTCTTGATGAACCCGGCACGCTCCAGGATGCCGCGACTCTCCTCGCTGACGTCGGCAATGGCAAAGACGATGTCCCGCTTGGCCAAGTCATCGGCCACAGCGTCGAGTGCGAGCGCACCTGTGCTATCCACGTGCGTGATGGCACCGGCGTCGAGAACGAAGCACTTGGTTCCGGGAGCAAGCTCTCTGGCAACCTCCGTCAGACGCATGCGGACATAGTCGGCGTTATAGAACAGGATGTTGCCCTGGATGGCGAAGACGGCAGCGCCTTCGACGGGGCGCGCTTCCGGGAAGCGGGCGAGCTCGAAGAAGCCGTGCCGTCCGGCAATGTGACCAAGGAGGCTGTCACGCGGAAACATCGTCTTGCGCAGGAGGTAGACGAAGGTTGCGGCAACGGCAACGACCACGCCGTTGAGGACGCCGAAGCTGATTGCGCCCCACATGGCGATCAGCGCAAAGACGAATTCCATGCGGCTGATGTGCCAGATCTTCTTGAGTTCCTGAACATCGATGAGGCTGATGGCGGCGCTTGCAAGGATGGCTGCGAGCGCGGGGATCGGCAGGATCCGCAGAGCGCTGTGGAGGAATACAAGAGCGGCGATCAGCGTGGCAGCTGAGACCAGTCCCGCCAGCTGGGAGACGCCGCCCGTGGAGAGGTTTATCGCGGTTCTCGAGTCCGACATGCTGATGGGAAAGGAACCGAACAGGCCGGGCGCGATGTTGGCCGCGCCGAGACCGATCAGTTCCTGGTTCGCATTGACGTTTTCACCAGTGCGCGATCCGAAGCTTCGCGCGGTCACGATGCCGGCGCCGAAGCTCACCAGAAAGATCGCGGCCGAACCAAGCACAAGCTTATCGAGCGGCATCTGATGGATTGCCGGCAGGGAAAAGCTCGGGAAGCCGCTTGGGATATTGCCCACGACAGCCATGCCACGTCCCTGGAAGTCGAAAAGCGCCGAGAGAATGACGGAAATAACAACCACGAGCACAGGACCCGGAACCTTGAGGTGGAACGCCTTGACGATCCAAAGCAGCGCAAACATGGAGAGACCGAAGAGAAGCGACGGCCAGTGGATCAAGGCGGCCTTGCCAAGAATTTCGGCAACCGGCGCAAGGAGACCATCCGACTCAATCTTTACACCAGTGAAGCGGCTGATCTGCCCGACGAGGATGGAAAGCGACACGCCGGCAAAGAAGCCCACCAGGATCGGGCGCGACAGGAAGCTCGCGAGGACGCCGAGGCGCAGCAGTTTTGCGGCGATGCAAAAGACGCCGACGCCAAGGGCGAGCGCCGATGCGATGGCAACCCGGTCAATGTTGGCAGCAGCCGGATCGGCCGCGATGATAACGGTCATCGCAGCCGCAAGCACCGTCATCGTTGCGGCATCGGGGCCGACGACCAAGAGCCGGGAAGGGCCGAAAAGTGCGTAGGCGATCGGCCCAACGATGCTGGCGTAGATGCCGGTCTCTGGAGGCAGGCCAGCAATCGCCGGATAGGCAATGGCGCTCGGCAAACCCACCGCGGCGATCGACAATCCGGCAGGGATATCGCTACGAAGCCAGTCTTTCTTGAAACCGGCCAGGCCCCGCAACATTGGTAGGCTGCCTATCAACTCGGGCTCCCTCTGCTCTCTCGTGGTTGATCTCCAAGCTTGTCCGGCCGCCGCATCCAGGCAACGACCGGAAATTGTTGATGCGTTCAGTGTTCGAGGAAGACGTAGTTCATCCAGCTGCTCATGCGTAGCAGGACCTTTCGGAGGAGAGCGACGTGGTGCCAGTAATGTGTGTAGACCGCGACCTCGGCGACCACACCGCCGGGCAGTTGATACCCGTCGGTGCTCTCCAGTATTTCGATACCCGCCAGTGTCTGCCCCGGCGACAGCCGTTCGGGCGATTGCGGGTCGATCAGCGCGCCGCCTGGCTGCAACTGGCCTTGCGCCATCACATCGATGACTTCCCGGACGCGCGCCTTGAAGATCTTGCCGGGGACGGCCTTGAACGCCACCTCGGCCTCGTCGCCAACCCGCACGCGCTGGAGCGAATTCTGAATGAAGGCGGCAGCGAGGTACCGGTCCTCGCTGTTGATGAAGACCATCACCGGCCGCAAGGGCAGGGGATTCGCCATCATGCCGGGACGTAGGAAAACCTGCGTCACGTATCCGTCGCTCGGTGCGCGCACGGTCGTCTGGTCAAGCTCGTATTGCGCGTTCGCCAACTCTGCCTCCAGCCGCGCGACCGTGGGATTCGTTCCGTTGATCTCGGACTCGTAGGCGAGCCTTGCTTGCGCCGCCTGAGCACGGGCTGTATCGACGGCGGCCTCGGCCGTCAGGTAGATGCCGCGCCGGTTCTCGACTTCGAGTTCGGAGTAGACGGCACCTCTGCCGCTGGATTTTGCGTTTTCATTCGATGCCTGAAACTTTTCGAAGGCCTGCAGCGAGCGGTCCCTAGATGCTTCCGCACCTGTTACGGCCGAATTGGCGGCATCGAGAGCAGCCTTCAACTGCAGGACGGTCTGCTTGGCTTCGGCAAGCGACGCCGTTTTCTGATCGACGGCATATTGATAGGGCCGAGGATCGATCCTGAAGAGAACATCGCCCTTCTTCAACGGAGCATTTGGCGTGACCGGCACCTCTACGACCTGGCCGCCCACGACCGGGATGACCGGAGCCGAGGTAAAATAAATGCGCCCATCGCTGGAATAGGGATGGTTGTAGCTCATGAGCAGCACCAGCCCGGCAATTATGAATATGCCGCCGAGGACAGCCGTCGCAAGCGACCACTGGTTCACTGGAATTCTGAACAACTTGAAGATCGCGAAGCAAAAAGCCGCGTAGGTCAGCATCAGGAGTAATTCCATCAGACCTTCTCCCTCTCTGCCATTGGAGCCTCGAGTTCCGCGATCCGTGCGTGGAGACGGGCAATTTCAGCGTTGGCTTCGGCTTCTGGGGATAGCTTGCCATCCGTCCGGATGCCCCAACCGCGATCCTCGCGGTAAAGGGTGGCCCAGATGAAAAGGAAGGGCCAGATGACGTGCAGCGTGAACAGGCTCACCCATCCGGCAACGTGGATGGCGTCCTGGTGCGGATGGTTCCTGGCCTTGGCGATCAGGTGTGGGATGTCGTGGATCGCGATCACTGCATAGAACAGAGTGACTACGACGAAGAGCAACACTCCCAGTGCAAAATAGTCGAGAAACACCGTTCCTCCTTTTCGGTTTGGTCTGGCCGCCTCTTCGGCTTGGTCTGGCCGCCCGTTCGCTTGCTGTCGACCTGCGGATACTAGACCCACTTTGGCGCAAAGACCCGTAGCATCACGTATCCTCTATTGGTCTGACGAAAGGTGCAGCTGCTGAAGATGATCCTGGATGGTCGCCGTAGCAGATCGATGGAGGATGGCAGGAGCGACAGGCGCATAAGGGAAAACTCCGCCGAACGTAGGATCGCGTAAGTTACGCCGCCATTCCGGGCTGACGCTATATGATGCAACTCTGCTTAACGCATTTGACAGCGGGGCGGGGATGGTTTCGGGAGATAGCAATTCTACACCTTTGTCGGTTCTCGAAAGGGCCGAGGCGCACTTTCCTGGCCAGGCGCAGCTGGTGCAGCGGCTCTTTTACGGGAGCGACGCGTTTCACAGCATGTGCGAGGATCTGGCAATCGCGGTGGAAACCTTGACGCATATCGAGCGCCTTCCCGAAAGCGTGCGCGAAGCGCGGCGGCAAGAATATGCCGCACTGGTTGAAGCCCTTTTGAAGGAAATGGGTGAGGCGCTCGCACAATCGAAAATCGTGATGCTTAGGCGGCCTTCGGACACCAGACCAAAATCTCCGTGAGGCACTTACACAAAATTTGTTTTGATTCAGAGGAGGTCGTTGCGTGGTGAAAGCAAGATATTTGAGATTGCTTGCGGGGCTTTCTGCGCTGGCAATCATTTCGATGCATCCCGGCCCGCCAGCGTATTCACAGACCGCGACCCCCACACAGAAACTCGCCTCGACAGAGACGACGGCGCCGGAGGCCGCTCTGCTTTCCGAGAATGAGCTTGAAGTGCTTGTGGCACGCATCGCCCTCTATCCGGACGAGCTCGTGGCGGCGATCTCGGCGGCTTCACTGTTTCCGGTGCAGGTCATCGAGGCTCAGCGTTTCCTGGAGGCCAAGAAGAAAGACGCCGATCTCAAGCCGAAGGATGATTGGGATGGAAGTGTCATCTCGCTCCTCAACTATCCAGATATCGTCAAGATGATGAGCGACGATCTCGATTGGACTCAATCGCTGGGTGACGCGCTTACAAACCAGCAAAAGGATGTACTGATCGCCATTCAGCAGCTTCGCGACGAAGCGGTGGCGAAGAACGTCATCAAAACCGACGACAAGATCACGGTCGTGACTGAGAACGAGAACGTCGTCATACGACCGACCAATCCCGAGAAGGTCTATATCCCTCAATATCCACCCGAAATGCTCTATGAGCCAGGCTATACGGCCGCTCCGATCTCCTACTATCCCAATTCTTACGACAGCTACTATTATCCGGGTGCCGGGTTCTTTGCCGCCGCGGTGACGGGCGTCGCCTGGGCTGCCATCGTCAATTGGGACGATTGGGGCGTTTGGGGCGGCAATTGGGGCGGCGATGTCGATATCGACTGCAACAACTGCTTTAACGACCGAAATTTCAACGGCAAGGTCAAATGGAACGACGTCGACTGGACCAAGGTCGATCGCAGCAAGCTGAATATCGACAGGGATCAGCTCGCCAACATCGATCGTTCGGCGATCAAATCCAGCCTGCAGTCCGACAACCGCAACCAGCTCAAGAACAAGGTCAGCGACCGGCAGGCGAACCGCGGACAAGGAGCCAGAAATGTCAGCACACGTGCTGACGATATTCGAAAGAGCACTGCGGAGGGCCTGAGGGCAAATCCGAGGGCAGGCGATGCTGTCGCCAACCGGCCGGGTGGGGCGCGTCCGGATGCCCGTCCGGGCGATCTGGGCAATCGCGTGGATGCGCGTCCAGGAAATGCCGCCAATCGACCGGGCAATGCTGCCAACCGTCCATCAAAGCCGGCAGTCAAGAAGCCAAGCGCACCGAAGATGGCGGCGCGGCCCGACAACCGTTCGCGCCAACCGAGCGCCCTCGGCAACGTGCAGTCCGGCCGGCGTGAAGCGGTGGCTTCCCAGCGAGGCGGACAGAGCATGGGAGGCGGGCAACGGGGTGGTCCACGTCCCTCCGCTCAACGCTCGCGCCCGATCCCACACGGCGGCGGTGGGGGGCGTGGAGGTGGCGGTCGCGGCGGCGGTCGGCGATAGGGTGTCCAGCTATTCAGATTTCCGGAGATAAACCATGAGACCACAGTTTAAGTTGATTCCGCTGTTGCTCGGAACGGCTCTCTCCCTGGCGTGGGCGGCCCCGTCGATGTCGCAGATTCAGACGAATCTTCAGGAATTCGTGGCCGGTACGCCGCCGTCATTCGATGACCCATCGGCGGCGCTTGAGCGGTTCAAGACGGTGTTGAGCGCCAATGATATCGATGGCCTCGCGAGCCTTCTCGGTCTGGACGCGGCCAAACTGCGATCCAGCAAGGAGGCGATGCTAAGCTATGAAACGATCCGCGAGGGCGCTTTGCGCCAACTGCAATTGCAGGACCTCCATGATCGCAAGGTGGTTCTGATTGGCGACGTCATGTGGCCGCTGCCCTTTCCTCTGTCGAAGAACAAGGACGGCAAATGGGCATTCGATACCGAGGTCGGTTTGCAGGAGATCGTCAACCGCCGTGTCGGTCAGAGCGAACTGGCGACAATCCAGACGATGCATGACTATGTGAACGCCCAATACGCGTACGCGCAAATCGACGAGGACGAGGACGGACTTTTCGAATTTGCGCAGAAGCTGATCAGCACCCCGGGACAACGCGACGGCCTCTACTGGGAGCCCGGTGCCTTTGATGAAGAAAGCCCGGCGGGGCCCCTGATCGAAACGGCCGCCTTCAGTAAGGCGAAGCGCGGCGAAGGCTACTATGGCTACCGCTATCGCATCCTGACGGCCCAGGGCCCCAACGTGATCGGTGGAAAGCAGAGCTATATCATCAATGGCAACATGACGGGCGGTTTTGCGTTGATCGCCTGGCCGGTCAAGTATCACGTGACCGGGGCTCAGACCTTCGTCGTCAACGGTTCCAACATCGTCTACCAGCGAGATCTGGGGCCCGAGACCGAGCAGCGCGCCGCGGCGATCAAGGAGTTCAACCCCGACGACAACTGGACGGTCGTGCGCGACTGAGGTGTGGTTCTGGCAGAACGGTTCAATTTAGCCCTGAAAGGCTCCAGCGTGGTTTCGCCTCAACGGAGCTCGACTGACGCCAAATATGATTAACGATCACCTTTCGCTTCTGCCGACGTCAGCCGGCAGGGCGAGCGCGACACTGCGGCCGCGCCTTTTCCACTACACGACACTTCAAGGGTTTCTCGGTATTGTCAGTTCGAAAGTGATATGGGCGACAAACATCCACTATCTGAATGATTCAGAGGGAGTTCCTATATGGGCTGGGCTACCTGAAGGCGGAGGCAGAAGCGTGCGAAGGCCGCATCGTCAAGACAGCAGGCCATTTTGCTTCGGGTAGCCTCTCTCATCGATTTCTTCCAGCAGGGGATATGTCTACACGGCGTCCTTTGCGGAGGACGACGATCTCCTGAGCCAATGGAGGGGCTATGGTGCGGGTGGAGGAGTATGCTTGGGATTTGTCGTCAGCGACCTGCAAAGGGTTGCCGAAAGGGCGGGCTTCCGCCTTGTCAAGTGTATCTATGAGCAAAGCCAGAAAACGCCCTTGGACGATGAACGGGTCGAAGAGTTCGCAAACCAGATTGTCACTCGTTACCAGCAGCTAGCCTGTGCCTTCAAGGATCCGTCCTTTCGTGAGGAGTGCGAATGGCGCATCATTTCGAAGTTCGTACCACGTGACCATCAGTCCGTGAGAGTCCGTGGGACGGCGACGATGCTGGTGCCTTATTTTGAAGTCGACCTTGATCTGGGCAACGATAGTGAGGGCCGCACAAACCTCGGGTTTGAGACGGTGATCGCGGTACCCAGCCTGCAGAAAGAGCGAATACTCCAGGCAGCTTCGATCGCCACGAGGCACCTGAGCGTAGAAGCCTCAAGGCCATCCGATATCCCCTACCGATCGCTATAGCCGCGCTCTCTGGCAGGGGCCAAGAGCCTTCCTGCAATGGACGGATTGTTC
Organism: Rhizobium sp. RHZ01; assembly: GCF_014851595.1. NCBI lineage: Bacteria > Pseudomonadati > Pseudomonadota > Alphaproteobacteria > Hyphomicrobiales > Rhizobiaceae > Rhizobium > Rhizobium sp. RHZ01. Next base: position 120,692 of record NZ_JACUZZ010000017.1, on the reverse strand, counting down.
GAGCGATACTAGCCCCGAAGCTCGTAAAGCTCGGTCTGCCCCGTTCGGCCCCTGACGCTGACAGTGCCGATAGGCAGGAAACTGAAATTCTCCGCAACTGCGTTGCGGACCGCGCTGCTGACGAGGATCGAGGTTCCATAGTCGCGGTTCAGGCCCTCCAGTCGCGAGGCGATGTTTACAGTGTCTCCGATTGCGGTGTATTGCCGGCGGGTTTCGGCGCCGACGCTGCCGACGACGGCCGGTCCGGTGTGCAGGCCGAAGCGGGTAACGAGTTCGGGGCGACCGGCGGCGCGATTGGAAGCATTCATCTCGTCGATCGCCGCTTTCATCGACAAGGCACAACGGCAGGCGTTTTCGATATGCCGCTCGTCATGAACCGGTGCGTTCCACATCGCCAAAACGGAGTCGCCGATATATTGCACTATGGTACCGCCGTGGCGCTCGACAATCATATTGAGGGTTTCGAAATAGGTGGAAAGCAGGGCGACGACCTCTTCGGGCGAGCGCCGTTCGCTCTGATGTCGGTGAAGAGGACAGTGATCTCCTGCCTGGAGGCGGAGCCGATCGCTGATTGGCCTGTCATGACAATCCTGCGGACCAGTTCACGCGGCACGTAGAGCGAGAACATCCGGATGGTATCACGGGCGGAACCGAGCGCTTTGCCGAGCGCGTTCACCTCGGATATCCAGGAGCGCGAGACGCGGCTCTGTTTGAATTCCAGATTGCCCAGTTGCCTCGCCTCGTCGGCCAACGCATAGAGCGAGCGGCTGATCAACCGGGAGATGATGATCGCGGCGATCGCGCCCGCCGACAGGAAGGCGGCTGCGGCAGCCAGATTGCGCCTCAGGGTCCGCTCGACAGGACCGACCAGGTCGTCAAGCGGTGCTGCGATGACGACCGTGTAGTTTTTCAGCATGCCGGCTATTTCCGCACGAAAGCTTTGGGCCAGATACTCGCGGCCATTCACCAGAAAGCGGACGACATCGCCATCCGGCCGGCTGCGGTCCTGTGCCAGATTCGCGACGGCCGGGATGGCTGGGTCTGTCGCTGCCACGTCTGCAACAGACATCAGCCTCCCGCGACGCATCTGATCGCGCAGTTTCGTCATGATCGCGGGGTCGGAGTGAACGATCAGGCGGCCAGTGCTGTCGAATACGTAGCCATGCGCCGCTTCCGAGATCGTCCCGGTATCGACAACCTCTCCCAAGGTCACAAGCATCACATCGGCGCCGATAACGACCTGGTCCTTCCCGGCTACGGGCGTAGCGAACGTCAGGGTGAGGTAGTTGGTCGCAGCGGAAACATAGGGGCCGACCGATGTCGTCCGGCCCTCCGAGACGGCGGCCTTGTACCAGGGCCGGGACCGCGGGTCGAAGACATCGTCGCCGTCTGCGCGCCGAGCGAGAGGTCGAATGTCCTGGTCGAAGAACGTCCAGGTCGTCACTGGAATACCGATGACCTTCGTGATCGCACGAACCGCGAATGCGGCGTCGGCCGGAGCATTCAAGGCGTCGCGCCACGCCGGATTTGTCGCAAGGTTGGTGGCCTGAATGTACGTCCCGTCAGCAAAGCCGACATAGACCCCGTCTATGTGGAAGGACGACTTCAGTTCTCGCAGCAGCAGGGCCTGCTTCGCCGGCAGATCCTGGGGTGGCGGCGTGAGTATTTGCGGGACGGCGGCGGCCGTCTCGATCGCGGTGTATCCGCCGTTGAACACATCGCGGTAGTTCTCGATGGTGCGCAAGCCGAGTTGACGCATTTGTGCTTCGCCAGCGGACAGGGCGGTCACCTTGCCTTGGGTATATGCCATCCACACGAGCGGCAGCGCCGTGCAAGCCAGCAGCCCGACAATGATGACGCTGAGGTGCAATCGCAGGGGAAATGCCCAGTCCGATGCACTCCTGGTCCCTGTCGCGGGCGGTGGCGTAGCGCGGTCCACCATCCCTACCCCCCGAGAGCAATCGCAATGCCGACCAGCGCGAGGCCTAGGCACGTCATCGTTATGCCTGCGTTGAGCGGCTTTGCGTCCGAAAAATGCGCCCAGGCACAGCCTGTCAGGAAGAGCAGGGCAACCAGTAGAAAATTGCTGGTTCTCAGCGCAAGGTCCGCACTGCTGATCATGAAGAAGGGGATAACCGCAGGCAGCGATGTCGCCGATACCAGGAGAAAGACGATGAAGGCGGCGAGAAAATCATCTCTCGACAGACGAGTGTTGGCAGGGCTTCCTCGCCGCGCGAGGCCGAGCATGGCTTGGTAGAGTGCCTCTTCATCCGCTGCCGCGGAAACTAGCGGTTCGCCGTCGATCGGAAATTCCTTCCGGAGCGCAGCAATGGCGTCCCGCTCGTTTTGAGCGGCCCTGACCTGCCGAAAGACGCGTCCGCGTCGGCTCTTGTAGAATACCACGCCCAAGACGAACAGCACGGCGTCGATGATGCCCCATGCCACGTTGCAGCCGATGGTCGCGACGATCAGCTCGCGGACGTCAAGGCCCCCTTCGGTGAAGATGACCCGTGAGCCGACGGTAAATGTCAGCGCCATAATCAGTCCGAAGAGGACTTCGCCGAGGGCATCACCCGGGTCGATTACATCGGCGATCTGTGGCCTGCCGGATGCCATGAAATGCCTGCTCCTTCGCGGCTGCTGAATTCCTCATATGGAACGATCCACGACTTCAACGAAGCAGCGCGGACGCAAAACTAATGATGAGGATCCCCGAGATCCGTCGCTGTCTTGTCTCCGTGGCAAGCGAGACATTGAGCGCTCTTTTCGAGTCCTACGACCTGGGGGTCGACGCCTTGGGGCGCTTCCTCGGCCAGCTCGACGGATGAGCGGCGCATCCTTGAATCTGAACGGCTTTGCTCGAACCTCGAGGCGGAGGTGGTGGTGTACTGCAATGAGCGATACGGCCAGGAGATGCGTTCGCAATATGCTTCAATCGCCTTCATCGCCACGGGCTCCGATGCCTTGAGAATACGTCCTGGCGAGTGCTGTGCGCTTCCATGCCGTCTTGGCGCACCGTGGCATCGCGTGCTCCGTTGGCGCGGAGGGCCAAGCTTCTCCCCGCTTACCCCGCAAAGCGCAGGACGTTCGCAAACCCTGTCGGCCGGTATCGCGCGCTTTCCGCTCCGAATTATTCGACGGGCGGCTCCCAGGTCAGGTAGAAGCCGACGTCGCCGGGGATGCCCCCCGGAAAATTGATGATCACCGCCTTCAGCCCATAGCCCTGGGGCTTGGCCGCCGTCTCGAAGAGATCGTAAAGTTCCCTTGCCTTGCCCTGGAGGGTATTCTGCCAGCCGGGCAGGTTGTTGTTGATGTGTCGACCGCCATCCGAGCAGAGGCTCGACGGGAAGCTGTAGACCATCGCTTCGTATTTTCCGTCCGCGGCGGCTTTCATCACCAGCCGTTTGATGACCGCCCGCTCTGTCTCGCCGATATGCTTCTGGAAAAAATCCTCGACGAACTCTGCATGTTTCGTCGCCTCGCGGGCCTTTATCTTGTCGTCGCGTTCCATCTCCGCAAGCTGAAGTTCAAGGGCACGCTTGCGCAGATCTTCGGCACTGGTCATCGACTGAGGGGTCGTCTCGTTTGCAGTCATCGCCATGTCCTCCGAGTTTTCCAAAGGATAAGATGAGTACGGGCGTCAAGGCAGTAAAATACACAGGGGATGAGGTAGTATACGGTATATTACGCCGTGGGCCACTGGCTGATCTTGTCCCAGTGCATGTGCTCGGCAGACAGAGTTGAAACGGCCCCTGGGGGGAAGCCGCCAAGTGCGGCATGGACATTTGGTGATCGAAGGGGCGTCGACCGCATATTAATTAGTAATCTGTAATAAAATCCCGCAGTCGCCGTTCAGGAAATGTTGCTGGCGGTCCCTGGAACATTTAGCGCAGTCGCAGGTTGCTTCTGGAAATTAGGAGCGAAGCGATGCTAATTCTTGAAGAAGTTCTCCTCGTTTCTGCCGATCGGGTGGCCTGCTGTCGCGGTCAGCTCGAACTGGATCTCGACCAAATGATCCTGCAACTCGAACGGTCGGGCTTCTCCCGCAAGGAGATCCTGGTCGCCATGAGCGAAATGATCAGCGAAGAATTCTCGGCGCTTCCCGACATGCCGAAATTCCATTGACCGGCTATCACCTTGCACGTCCGATATGGTGAGGCTTTGCTCATTGCGCTATGACATCGCGATGAGCGAGACGTTTCTGATCACCGGCCCGGACAATCCCCCAGCCACCATCCTGCTTGCCCACGGTGCCGGCGCACCGATGGACTCGAAGTCCATGACGGCGGCTTCCGAAGCGCTTGTCGGTAAAGGCTTCCGGATCGCGCGCTTCGAGTTCGCCTACATGGCGGCGCGGCGGACGTCGGATGCAAGAAAACCGCCGCCGAAAGCCGAGACCCTCATCCCCGAATACATGGAGGCGGTAAAGGAGGTCGCGAGCAGCGGGCCGCTCATCATCGGCGGCAAATCCATGGGCGGACGAGTGGCCAGCATAATTGCCGACGAGCTATATGACCAAGGCGCGATCTGTGGATTGTTGTGCCTTGGCTATCCTTTTCATCCACCCGGCAAGCCGCAACAACTGCGCACCGCGCATCTGAGAAACCTGCGTTCGCCGACGCTTATCTGCCAGGGGACGCGCGACGAATTCGGTACGCGCGAGGAGGTCGAGAACTATCCGCTTTCCCCCGCAATATCATTGCGTTGGCTCGAGGATGGCGACCACGATCTCGCGCCGCGCAAGAAGATATCCGGCTTCTCCGTCGCCGATCATCTCGCCACGATGGCAGCGAGCGTCAAGGCTTGGGCAGACGAAAACTGCCTTCGCTAGGACCGGGTGCGAACGTCAATTCGACTTGACGCATGTAAATGCTTTATGCATGTTCGCCTGCAAGATGTGACGTGCATTTCTGCGATCCTTTCTCGCATGTTTGGGGGCAGCATGATGAAGTGCGTAGCATGTTCAGGGCTCTTCTCATCCATTCTCGCCGCAGCGCTTGCGATGAGTAGTGCCGCCTTCGCCGCCGATCTCGTGATCGCGATGCCGAACTGGCCTTCCGGGCAGGCGACGGCGAATATTCTCAAGGTCAGCATTGCCAAGGAATTCGGGCTCAATGCCGATGTGCAGGAGCTCGGGACGCTACTTGCGTTCAATGGCATGGAGAAAGGCACGGTGGACATCCAGCCGGAGGTCTGGCAGCCGAACCTCGAAGATGTCATCAAAACCTTTGTCACGGAAAAGGGTGCCGTGGTTCTCGCCAAGCATGGCGTGCCGGCATGGCAGGGCATCTGCGCGACGCCGGCTGCCGCCGAAAAGGGGCTGAAGTCGATCGCGGATCTCAGCGATCCGGAGAAAACAAAGATTCTCGACACTGATGGTGACGGCAAGGGCGAGCTGTGGCTCGGCGCGCCGACCTGGGCTTCGACGGGGATCGAGCGGGTGCGGGCAAACACCTACGGCTACGCCAAGAACCTGACGCTGGTCGAGTCGGAAGAAGAAGTCGCCATGGCGGGGCTGGATATCGCGATCGCAACAAACCAGCCGCTTGTCTTTGCCTGCTACGCGCCGCACTTCATCTTTGACCTGCACAGGATCGTCCGCCTTACCGAGCCCCCGCATGATGCCAGCAAGTGGAAGCTCGTCGGTCCCAGTGATCCGCTCTGGGTCACCAAGTCCTCCGCATCGACGGCCTGGGATACAGCCAACTTCCGCATCGGATACGGCGCCGCTTTCGCCAAGAAACGCCCCGAGATCGCGGCGTTTCTGGAAAAAGTCGATCTGACGCCGGAGGAGGCGACGGCGATGAGCTATGCGCTTGAAGTCGACCGCATACCGCCGCTCGACTACGCGAAAAAATGGGTCGCCGACAACGCAAAGCGCGTGGATGGGTGGGCTAAGCAATGACGGCACGCTGCAAATTTCCGGTGAAGAGGAAAGAGGCCATCCGGCCGCGCAAGCTGACTTTGGCTCTGCTTGCTGCGGCAGCCTGCCTCGGCCCCCTGGCTGCCTGGGCTCAGACACAGATCTATGACTCCAAGACGCACACTTGGGTCGACTACGACAAGAAGAAAGCTCGCCAGTACTACGCGCGCAACAACCAACCGCCGGAAGCATTCCGGATGCAGACCGTGACCTTCAGGACCGCGGAGCCGCCAGGAACGATCATCATCGACGGCAACCAGCATTTCCTCTACCTCACCCAGCCTGGCGGGCAGGCCATCCGCTACGGTATCGGCGTCGGGCGCGAAGGCTTCGGTTGGGCCGGGATCGTGCGTGTGGGCCGGACAGCGGAATGGCCGACCTGGACACCACCGGCCGAAATGGTGGCGCGTGACCCAAACGCGGCCAAGTGGGCAGCCGGGATGCCGGGCGGACCGGAAAATCCATTGGGTGCCCGGGCGCTCTACCTCTACGAAGGCGACCAGGACACCATCTATCGCATCCATGGGACGGCGGAACCTTGGACCATCGGTCTCGACGTTTCCTCCGGCTGCATCCGTATGAACAATAACGACATCGTCGACCTCGCCTCGCGGATCAAGATTGGCGCCAAGGTCATCGTGCTGATGCAGGGGGCGGCGCTCTACAAGGGCGTCTGACAATAGGTCCGGCACAAGCGCCGGAAATGGAGAAAACAACGCTAGTCGGGGGACAGGATCTTGGGGCAGAGAATCGCGAGGGGAATTTCGATCGGCTGGGCGATAACGGCAATGGCGAGCGCGGCGTTGCTCGGCGCCTGCACGCCGCCGACGCCGCCAGCGCCTGACAGCATGGCCCGCACCACGTTGCAGACCGCACCGGCGGATCTCCAGCTACTCTGCGCCAATTCGGCGGCCGGAATTGCCGGCGCGAACGCCAAGGTACTGCCCACGGCCTCCCGTCAACTGCCCGACGGCACCTTCGGCGTCGATCTCGATGCCGGCGGCAAGAAGTTCTCTTGCATCGTCGACAACAACGGCACAGTCCGGTCAGTGCAGCCGGCGCGGTCCGGCTGACGGCACGCCCCGCGAGGTCGGGCGTACCGCCATTATGCTCAAACGGCGGTCAGTTCGATCTTGACGGCAGGGAGCCGGCTGCAGTTCGCCTGTACGCTGATCGCGCCGGTCAGTCCTGTCGCTTCCAACCAGAAGCCGGCCGTGCCGCCCTGTAGCGGAATCGATGCCGGCCCGACAATCTTCGCCGGTCCGTCGACGTGCATGGTGACATTGTCATTCATGAAGGGCAGGCGCTGTCCCTGCTGATCGAGCGCGCGGATGATGACGCGGGTCGTGTCGCGCTCCCGGGCCTTTAAAGTCGGGCTGTCGGCAACGACCTGCAGCGTTGTCGGCAGCGGGTCGGCCGCGAGCGTCAACCTGGCAACCGGCTCGCCCGCAATGTAGCCGGTGAATTCGCCATCGATCCATTCAAGCCCCCACGTGCCAAGCTCGTCCGGCGTGAAATGGCGGTGGTCGAGAACGACAGGCGGATGCGGCAGGTGCGGATAGTTCTCGCGGTCCGGGCCGATCCGCTTCGTCACCGCGCCGTATCGCAATTCGACCTCATCGCAGTTGGTCAGGATGATCAACGGCAAAACGCCGCCGATGTTGCGCTCGCCGCGAGCCCAGAAGGTGACGGGCTTCATGACGACCTCTTCGGAAGGATCGCATTGGCTCGCGTAGACATAGGCGGCAAACTTCGGCTCGCGGAACATGTCCATGACGCCGTGGTAGCAGATGCGGTCGCCGGAGCCGAAGTCCTTGTGGGTGTTGTAGTCGAACATGCACCAGCCGATCGCACCCGCGATATCAGGATCGCCATAGGCTGCGTTCAGCACCTCGAGATGTCGGCGGACATGCTCGGCTTGGCGAGCCTCCTGGTCGTAGATCTTGGTGGGATACATGTGGCCACCAAACTCGGTGATCATGTAGGGCACCTTGTACGACAGACCGGTGGATTCCTGCTGTGGACGAAGCGCCGTGCGCGGGCGGTTGTTGCCGGGCAGTTCCTCGTTGCCGAGGATGAAGTCGTTCATCGTGTAGACGTCTTCGAGCAGTTCGCTGTCGGTTATGTAGCGGACGCCGCCGGTCTGCCGCGTACGGTCCAGTTCACGGGCAAGTTGGTTGGTCTCGACATAGAAATCGTGGCTGTCCTGTGATTCGTTGATGCGAACGCCCCAGATGATGATCGAGGGATGGTTCCAGTCGCGCTCAATCATGCGCCGCACGTTGCGGATCGATTCCTGCTGCCATTCGACGTCGCCGATATGCTGCCAGCCTGGGATTTCCTCGAAGACCAGAAGACCAATGCGATCGCACCGATCGAGGAACCACTTCGATTGCGGATAGTGCGACGTGCGGACGATATTGCACTTCAGCACGGATTTCATGATATCGGCGTCGCGTTCCTGGGCCGATCTGCCAGCGGCATAGCCGACATAGGGGAAAGCCTGGTGGCGATTGAGACCGCGTAGCTTCAGCGGCCGGCCATTGAGAAGAAAGCCTTCGATCGTGAACTCGGCGGTGCGGAAGCCGAAGTGCGACGAGACGCGGTCGGAACCGTGACTTGTCTTCAGTTCGACGGTGACTTCGTAAAGCGCCGGATTGTCGATATCCCAGAGCGATATACCGGTCAGCTCATTGAAAGAGAGAGTAACATCTTCACCGGTCGTTTCCGCGGAAGCCGTGGCGAGCACGCGCCCATCCTCATCCTTCAGGGATGCGGATACCGAGCCCAGGAAGGTGAGTTGTTGCAGATTGGCAAGATCGACACGCACGCTTGCCGACTTTTCCTCCGCCAACACATTGTGGGTTTCGATCTTCAGGTTGGCGATGGAAACCGGGTCCGTGACCTTCAGCCAGACGTCACGGTAAATGCCGGCATAGGTCAGGTAGTCGATGCGGCCGCCGAAGGGCGGGATTTCAGGGTTTTCGCTGCCGTCGATTTTCACGGTAATCAGATTGTCGCCGACCACCAGGCTGCCGTTGAGGCGCGCCTCGAACGGTGTGTAGCCATCCTTGTGCGCGATGATCTCTTCACCGTTCAAATAGACGACGGCATCGGCCATGGCGGCGTCGAAGACAAGCGAGACCTCACGGCCCTCGAATTCCGGCATCCAGCGCAGGATCTTTTGGTAGGTGAATGCCCGCTGGTAGCTTGTCTCGTCGAAGTAGTTGAACGGCAGTTCAACGGCCGTGTGTGGCAGGCTGACGGTCGCTGAGCCATCGAAGCTCCCGAGCAGGCGCTGGCCGAAACCCTCGTGGAAACTCCAGCTCTCGTTGAAAGAGACGACGGAACGCATCTCAGGCTCCCATGCAAAAGGCGTTGCGAACAGATTGGCGCTGCTGAAGGGCGCGTGGAAACTCAAGCATCGATGGTTCTTTCTGGATTGGAGATGGCTGACTGGTAGTCAGCGCTGACGTCCTAGTGGCGCGCGATGCTATCCTATGGATATTGGGCGCCGTTGGTCGTGGTGTAAATCGAATAGAGCGATAGGGTGGCGGTGATGAACAGTCGGTTCTTCTTTACGCCGCCGAAGGCGATATTCGAGACCGTCTGCGGCACCTTGATCTTGCCGAGGAGCGTGCCGTCGGGCGCGAAGCAGTGAACGCCATCGGCAGCGCTGGTCCAGAGATTGCCGCTGACATCGAAACGGAACCCATCCGGCACGCCGCTGTCTATCGAGCAGAAATACCGGCTGTTCGCGAGCCTTTTGCCGTCCACGATGTCGAAAACGCGGATGTGGCGGGGGACATCATGGTTTCGGGAGCCGGAATCGGCGATGTAGAGCTGCTTCTCATCCGGCGCGAAGGCTAGGCCGTTGGGCTGAATGAAATCCGTGGCAACAGCTTCGATCTCGCCCGTCGATGCGTCGATGCGGTAGACGTTGCGGGTTTCCTGTTCGGGCTCGGACTTATGGCCCTCGTAGTCGGACATGATGCCGTAGGTCGGGTCGGTGAACCAGATCGAGCCGTCCGATTTCACGACGACGTCGTTCGGAGAGTTCAGGCGTTTGCCTTTGTAACTGTCGGCCAGCACCGTGATGCGGCCGTCGAATTCAGTGCGAGTCACGCGGCGGCCGCCGTGCTCGCAGGAAACCAACCGGCCCTGGCGGTCCCGGGTGTTGCCGTTGACGTAATTCGAGGGAGAGCGGAAAACTGAAACGCTACCGTCGGGCACCCAGCGCATCATCCGCTCATTGGGAATATCACTCCAGATCAGGCAATTGAGGTCCGAGAACCAGACGGGACCCTCTGCCCAACGACAGCCGCTATAAAGTTCTTCCAGCCGGGCGCTGCCGGCGATCAAGCCACGGAAACGGTCGTCACGAATGTCATAGAGCGCATCTTCTGACACGGGTCAGCTCCTCCCAAAGCGATGTGACGATCTTCGTAAACGTAAACGGTCAAGTGTTCCAGAGCCCGGCGCCGGCAAAAGCGCCGGGCTCTGCATTTTTTAGAGGGCTGTGTCCGGATGCGGCGAGCCGTCATAGGCGCCCCAGATCGACTGGTCGAAGCAGATCACGGACCCGGTCATGAGGCCTGATTCCGGCGAGGAAAGATAGGCGCAGGCACGCGCCACTTCCTCGGGATCCACGAGGCGGCCGAACGGCTGGGCCGCGGCCGCCTTTTCCAGCCAATCAGCCGGTGCGTCGTGATATTCCCGCTGAATGCGGTCCTCGCCCTCGGAGGCCATCCAGCCGATATTGAGGCCGTTGACGCGGATGCGGTTGCGTAGAAGCGCGTAGGCGGTGTTCTTTGTCAGGGTTTCCAGTGCACCTTTCGAGGCGCAATAGGCGGCAATGAAGGGCTGCCCTGCCTTGGCCGACATGGAGCCGATATTGACGATGGTGCCCTCGATTTTTTCGCGCCGCATCACTTTTACTGTCTCCTGCATCAGGAAGAACGGGGCACGGACATTGACGGCGAACATGGCGTCGAAGAGCTCCGGACTGGTGTTCAAAATTGTGCCGCGGTCGGTGATGGCGGCCGCATTCACCAGGGCATCCACGCGACCGAATGTCTCGTCGCAGACTTGAACGACGTTTCTGGCATCCTCGACCTGGCCAAGGTCGGCCTTCACATAAACGACCTTGGCCCCGGTGGCGGCAGCGATCTCATGGGCCTTGGCCTTTCCCTTCTGCTCGTTGCGGCCGCAGATGACAAGGCCCTTGGCGCCGCGCTCGGCGAAGAGGCGGGAGATCGTTGCCCCGAGTCCCTGAGTGCCGCCGGTTACGATGGCGATCTTGCCGTCGAGGCGGCTGTGGTTTGTTGTCATGTACTCCTCCTTTGAATGATGGCCTATATGCCGAAAGCTCCCGGCACCAAGGCGCCGGGAGCTGATTTCGTCAATGCGGATGCGTCAGCTTAGTCGCCGCTCGCTCTGTTGCGCCAGTGCCGAGAGGAACCGCGCGTCATCCCAATCCTCCCGCAGCGCCTCGTGCATCAGCTGCGCTTGCGTCTTCGGCGCGAGGCCACCAAGCGGTGGGTCGCGGTCGAGGTTGGTCGGGAACGAGTAGCCCTCGGCGCAGGCGGCAACGGCATAGCCGATCTCGATTTCGGACAGCTTGCCCCTCAGGGCCTTCAAAGCCGGGAACAGCTTGGCGCTCATGCGCTCGCGGTTCACGGTCTCCATTGCCCGCCCGAATGCCGAGGAGACCTGCAACAGATTAGCGACGCGCTTGATGTCGGTCGAGCGGTTCGTACCAGCCGCGTGGAACAGCGCCGGATTGAAGAACACCACGTCGCCCTTTTCGAGCGGCAGCTGGACATGATGCGTCTCGAAATAGTCCTTGAACTCCTGGCGCTTGACCGCGAGGTAGCCCGGCTCATAGGTCTGGCTGTGCGGCAGGAAGAGGGTTGGACCGCTTTCGAGCGGCATGTCGCAATGAGCGATCGCGCCCTGCAGGGTCAGCACCGGCGAGAGCCGGTGCACATGCGCCGGGAATTGCTCGATCACCTTGGAAGACTGGAAGCCGAGATGGTAGTCGCGGTGCGCGGACTGTGCCGCGCCACCCGGATTGACCCGGTTGACCTGGGCGGTCATTTGATAGCTTGGGCCCAGCCAGGCTTCGCTTGCGATCGCGACGATGGGGTTTGCGTAGTACTCGGCGAAGTTCTCGGGATCGGCGAGGCAGTGCTTTTCCAGCGAGTTCCAGATGCGGTCATTGGCACCCGGCTTAGCAAAGTGATCGCCGCCGCCGCTCGCGGTTCGGTGTTGCTCCTCGATGATCTCGCTGAATATTGCGCTGGCGCGGTCGATGACGCCGGGATCCCTGTAGGCGCGCTTGAAAACGACGACGCCCGGGCCGTCGCCAAAGGCTTCGCAGATCTCGGCGAGAACCGCTCTGCGGCCGCTGGCGATCGCTGCAGCGACCTTGGGGCTATCATAAATCAGAATGTTCTTTTCGACGGCGTCGGCCGTCGGATAGTCGGCGAGAGCCGTTGTCTTTTCGGCAAGCTTGCGGAAGTCGCCGAGATCGCAAGCATCCTCGGTCAGCCAGACGCGATCGGCGCGCAATTTCTGAAGGTTGTCGGTTTTCATCAGGTGCTCCTCCCTTTCCGATGAGGGCACTATACGCCGCCGACTGGTGTGTTATAGATCAGGAATCCATCAAAAAACCATCAAGACGGATTGTGTGGCACACCGGTTTCTCGTCAAGGATATCGCCTTCCAGGCCGGGCTGAGCACAGCGACGGTGGATCGCGTTCTCAATGGCAGGAGTGGCGTCAGGCATCAGACGATGATGCGGGTGCAGGCTGCGATCGCAGAGCTGGAAAAGCAGCAGATCGGCGGCGAGGTGAGCGGGCGGAAGCTCGCCATCGATGTCGTGATGGAAACGCCGGACCGCTTCAGCACCGCCGTTCGCGATGCCTTTGAGGCGGAGGTCGCCACCTTTCTGCCGACGGTGTTCCGGTGCCGCTTCCATTTCGCCGAGGTGATGAAGCAGGCAGAGCTGGTGCAGTTGCTCGACCGGGTCCGGCTGCGCGGCACGAACGGCATCGTCTTGAAAGCACCGGATGTTCCGGAGGTCACTGCTGCGGTTTCCCGCGCAACGGACGCCGGCATTCCGGTAGTCACTTTGGTGACGGACCTGCCGAATTCCTCCCGCAGTGCTTACGCGGGCGCTGATAATCGAGCGGCCGGTGAGACTGCAGCCTATCTTATTGGCGAGCATTTCGGCGACGCGCCCGGGCGGGTTCTCGTCACGCTCTCCAGCGGTCGATTTCGCGGTGAGGAGGAGCGCGAGATGGGCTTTCGCCGCGTGCTGCGCGAACGCTATCCCCAGATTGGGATGATCGAAATCAGCGAAGGCCACGGAACGGATGCAGCGACGGGCACGCTGGCCGCTCGTGCAATCGCGGCGGATCCGGCGATCAACGCGGTCTATTCCATCGGCGGCGGAAACCAGGCAGTGCTGGCCGCCTTCGAGGCGGCGAAGCGGCCGATCCGCGTGTTCGTCGCGCATGATCTCGATGCGGACAATCGCGCGCTGCTTGCCGACCGCAAGATCGGCTTCGTCTTGCACCACGATCTGCGCACGGATGCCCGCTCGGCCTTTCGCGCCGTCATGGGCCGTTCTGTCAGGGGCGGAATTGCGCCTCCGGCATTGTCGTCGCTGGAGATTGTTACACCTTACAACATGCCTGCTACGGATTGAGGTTTGCCTTTCCCTTAGCGGTAAAATCGCGATAGTGCTTTCGCAGGAGCGAGGGAAACGGTATGGAATACAGCGATATAGGGACAGTTGCGGCCTGGCTGACGGAGCAGGGGCTCAAGGGCGCGTCGGAGGCCGAACTGTTGACCGGCTTCTGCGACGCCTGCCGCGAACGTGGCTTGCCGCTCGATCGCGGCATGGCTCTGATGGACACACTGCATCCCGTACACGAAGGCCGGGCGTTCCGTTGGGACAGCCAGGAGGAGATCGAGACCGAATTCGAGTATGGCTCCACCAGCGAAGGACCGGCATTGGAGAGCTGGCAACGTTCCGCCTTCTACTATCTGTGGGCGGGAGAGGAGAACGAGGTCAGACGGCGCATCGGTTTTGGCGATCCGGCCGACTTCGCCATGCTCGACACGATGCAGGCGCAGGGCCACACCGATTTCGTCGCGATGGTCCACCGGTTTGCCAAGGCCGGCACGATCGGCGAGATGGATTGCTTCTTCTCTCATTTCGCGACCCGCCATCCCGAGGGATTTTCTGATCACGATCTCATCATTCTGCGGAAGCTGGTGCCGGTGTTGGCCCTTGCGATCAAGTGTATCGCGCTGGCGCGTATCGCGAGGACCATCGCGGAGGTTTATCTTGGCGATGACGCCGCGCGGCAGGTATTGGAAGGCAAAATCACCCGAGGCAAGTCGGAGCGGATCTCGGCGGCTCTCTGGTTCTCGGATCTTCTGAACTATACGAAAATATCCGACACCGCGCCGCCGGAAGAAATCCTGCCGATGCTGAACGCCTATAGCGATGTGGTCATTTCCGCGATCCATGAGGCCGGTGGCGATGTGTTGAAGCTTATCGGCGACGGTGTCCTGGCGATCTTCAAGGCGGACGAGCCTGCCGATGCCTGTGCTGCGTCGCTGCAAGCCGAGCGATTGCTGCGGCAGAAGCTGAAGGCGTTGAACGATGAGCGCGCGCTGGAAGAACGGCCGACGACCGAGGTCTATATCGGCCTGCACATCGGTGATGTCTTCTATGGCAATATCGGCAGCCGCGAGCGACTGGACTTTACCGTCATCGGCCCCGCCGTCAACGAAGTCAGCCGGATTGCCTCGATGTGCCGATCGGTCGATCTCAACGTGCTGATGTCGTCGGAGTTTGCGGCGACGATCCCGGAGAACGAACGCGGCGCGCTGGCCTGCATCGGCCGTTACGCGCTCCGTGGCGTCAAGCGCGCGCAGGAGCTTTATACGCTCGACACGGCGCGAATCGAGATCTGACGCCTTCTGTCCGTGCGCCGTCAGAAGAAATTTCACGGCGTTGTCGCCTTCTGCCGATAGAGGATTATATCGGTCGAAGAGGCGGGTTGCCTCGTAGATCGGGCGAAGCGGCGACAGCCCGCTTTCTCTCATCCAAACAGGAGGACGGCATGCAGATCAATCGTACAGGTTCAGCGCAGTGGTCCGGTGGACTGAAGGACGGCAAGGGGCAGATCTCCACGCAGAGTGGCGCGCTCAAACACTATCCCTACGGTTTTTCGAGCCGTTTCGAAGGCATCCCAGGGACAAATCCGGAGGAACTGATCGGGGCGGCGCATGCCGGCTGCTTCACGATGGCCTTGTCGCTGATCCTTGAGGAGGCGGGTCTCAAGGCGACCGATATGGAAACGACGGCAAAGGTGACGCTCGAGAGCGTAGAGAGCGGCTTTGCCATCACGGCGATCCATCTCACGCTGACCGGCACGGTTCCGAATGCCGATGAAAGGACATTCATCGAGCTCGCCAACAAGGCCAAGGCCGGATGCCCTGTCTCCAAGGCCCTTTCGGCTGTCCCGATCTCGCTCGACGTCAAGCTCGCCTGAGCCTTGAGGTGAGACCGAGTGCCGCACCGAGGTGTCGGCACTTCGTCACCTGTCCATCTTTCCAAGCTTCGATCGACTGAATCTATGCGCCCTGCGGCCCAAGCCGTCGGGGCGATTTTCCGTGCTCGCCACGCGCGCAGATAAGCGGGAACGGCGAGAGTTGGCAGATGCCCATCCTATTTACACCAGATCGGCCGTGAGTCTCAGATGCGGCCAAACCTTGACAAATTACGAATGATGTCTTACGACTGACGAAATTCAAAAATCGTCAGTCGTAAGTGAGTGCGCAAAATTGATTAGCGATGCTGCGGAAAACACGATCGAAATAACGCGCCAGGAGAATGTGACCCGCATTCTCGACGCTGCCGAGCGGCTTTTCCGTCATTACGGGTATTCGAAGACGACGGTGGCAGACATCGCTCGTGATCTCGGCATGTCGCCGGCCAACGTCTATCGCTTCTTCGCCTCGAAGGTGGAGATCCACCAGGCGATCTGTGGCCGTATGCTGGTTCACAGCTACCAGATGGCGTACGACGTCTGCCACCTGCCGATCAGCGCTTCCGACCGGCTGCGACGTTTTGTGCAGGGCCAGTATCAGATTACGGTCGACACCATGCTCGATCAGGAAAAAGTGCATGAGATGGTCATCGTCGCCATCGAGCGCGACTGGCACGTAATCGAAAGGCATATCGACAGTATTCATGAATTGCTCGCCGATGTGATCCGTGAGGGGATCGCTGCCGGCGAGTTTGCCGAGCAGGACGCGGATGTCGCGTCCCGCTGCTTCGGGGCTGCAACAATCAGCCTCTGTCATCCGCAGATGGTGGCGCAATGTCTTGCCAAGACCAACCGCGCCACCGTCGACGAACTGGTCGAGTTCTCGATCAGGGCGCTAAAGAAATAATTCGCGGCAAGGGCCGCAAATCAACCGATAGCCGATTTCAGGAGTGCGAAAGATGATTTCGCTGAAGAGAGTTCAGTTGCCGTCCGTAGTCAGTCTCGCGCTCCTCGGCGCCGTCGCACTTGCCGTATCCGGATGCAGCGACGAGAAGAAAGCCGAGACGAAAGAGGTCATCCGGCCGGTAAAGGTCGTGGAGATTGCCGAGGCCGGCGATACCCGCGCGCTGGACTATTCCGGTGCAGTGAAGGCTCGTGTCGAGATGAACCTCGGCTTCCGGGTCGCCGGCAAGATCACCGACCGCCGTGTCAACATCGGCGATCGCGTCAAGCCGGGCGATCTGCTCGCCCAAATCGACCCGACGGACTATCAACTGGCGGTCAAGACCGCCGAGGCGAACCTCGCCGCCGCCGAAAAGGGCGTGGCAACCGCTGATCTCGCCAACAAACGCGCGCAGCAACTGTTCGACAAGAGTGTCACGGCGAAATCGCAGATGGAGCAGGCAGCCCTTAGCTATGATCAGGCCGTCTCGACGCGCGATGCCGCGGCGTCGTCGGTCGACCAGGCTAGGAACCAGGTCGCCTATACCGAGTTGAAGGCCGACCGTAGTGGCATCGTTACCTCGATCAGCGCCGACACAGGCGCGGTCGTCGCGGCTGGCACGCCTGTCGCGACCGTCGCGCTTGATGGCGAGAAGGAAGTGCAGATCGCCGTTCCGGAGAACGACATCGCGCAGTTCAAACCCGGCAAGACCGTCAAGGCCAGCTTCTGGTCGGACAACAAGCTCGTGCTCGATGGCAAGGTGCGTGAGGTTTCCGGCAGTGCCGATGCGCAGTCGCGCACCTTCTCGGTCCGCGTCAGCCTTCCGAACGACGATCGCGTGCTGCTCGGCATGACGGCGACGATCGAGGCCGCCGTTGGCAATGCCGAGACCAACGTCGCCATTCCGCTCAGCGCGCTCGCCGAGAAGGATGGCAAGAAGATCGTCTG
Source organism: Rhizobium sp. RHZ01 (assembly GCF_014851595.1). NCBI lineage: Bacteria > Pseudomonadati > Pseudomonadota > Alphaproteobacteria > Hyphomicrobiales > Rhizobiaceae > Rhizobium > Rhizobium sp. RHZ01. The sequence continues at coordinate 103,306 of NZ_JACUZZ010000017.1, read as the reverse complement.
GATCGTCGATCGCAATGCATCGACCGTCCATGCCCGCGAAATCAAGGTTACGGACTTCACCGGCGCTGGCGTCCACGTCGCCGACGGCCTGAAAACCGGCGACCTCGTCGTCGCGGCCGGCACGCAGTTCATGGCCGAGAACCTGAAGGTCAAGCTGCCCGAACAGCAGTCGGCGCAGGCCGAAACCGGCGACGTCATCCGTTAAGGCCTGGTCAGGAGAGGATTATGACCATGGACAACTCCAACGCCGAAAAGCGCCCCTTCAACCTGTCACGCTGGGCGATCGGCCATCCGAGCATTGCACGCTTCCTGTTCGGCCTGATCCTGATCACCGGCGTCCTTGGCTTGATGCGCATGGGCCAGAAGGAAGACCCGGACTTCACCTTTCGCGTCATGGTCGTGCAGGCCATCTGGCCGGGCGCCTCCATCCAGGAGATGGAAGACCAGGTCGTCAACAAGATCGAGCGCAAGCTCCAGGAAACGCCGCATATCGATTGGGTGAAATCCTACACGCGGGCCGGCAGCGCCATCATCACCCTGCAGGTGAAGGGCGATACCAACAGCCAGCAGGTCGCTGACGCCTTCTACCAGGTGCGCAAGAAGGTCGGCGACATTTCCAGCGAGTTGCCCGAAGGGCTGCTTGGACCCTATTTCAACGATGAGTTCGGCGATACCTACATCACGCTGCATTCGATCAGCGGCGAAGGTTACAGCTATCCGGAGCTGAAGAAATTCGCCATCCAGGCGCGTGACATGCTTCTGACGACGCCGGGCGTTGAGAAGGCTGTCATCATCGGCGATCAGCCAGAGAAGATCTACATCGACGTATCCTCGAAGGCTCTGGCCGAACGCGGACTGACCGTGCTCGACCTGCAGAACGCGATCAAGGGACAGAACAGCGTCGATCCGGCCGGCTCCGTCGACACCGGCATACGTTCGGTGCGGATTTCCGTCGAAGGCGACGTAACGAAGGCCGAGGACATCCGCGAACTGCGGCTAAAGGCCGGCAATCAGGTCACGCGTCTTGGCGATATAGCTACCGTCTATTCGGGCCTCGAGGATCCCTATCAGCGCAAGTATCGCTTCAACGGGCATGAAAGCGTCCAGGTCGGCGTCGTCATGGCCAAGGGCTTCAAGGTCACCGATGTCGGCAAGGATGTCGAATCGACCTACGAGCGGTTCGCGGGATCACTGCCCTACGGTGTCGCCGTCGACCAGATCTCCAACCAGCCCGACGTCGTCACCGATGCGATCAGCGAGTTCATGCATGCGCTTGGCGAGGCCCTGATCATCGTGCTGATCGTCTCCTTCCTGTCGATCGGCTGGCGCTCGGGTCTCGTTATCGCCATCGCCATCCCGCTCGTGCTGGCAGCGACCTTCGCCATCATGTACGAGTTCGGCATCGATCTGCAGCGCATTTCGCTCGGCGCACTCATCATCGCGCTCGGCCTACTCGTGGACGATGCCATGATCGTCGTCGAGCTGATGGAGCGAAAGCTAGAGGAAGGCCTTGTAAAGATCGAAGCGGCCAGTTTTGCCTACTCCTCGACCGCCTTCCCGATGCTGACCGGCACGCTGATTACCACCGCGGGCTTCATCCCGGTCGGCTTTGCGGCGTCGACCGCCGGCGAATATGTGCGTACGCTGTTCTACGTGGTCGGCATTGCGCTGGTTGTCTCATGGTTCGTGGCGGTCTATTTCACGCCATGGCTCGGCTACATGATCCTGAAGCAGCGCCACCATGCGGGCGAGCATCACGATGCCTTCGACACGCGGTTTTATCATCGCCTGAGAGCGACGGTCAGCTGGGCGGTGCGCCATCGCATTATCGTCATTGCCATGACGCTGGTGACCTTTGCGACCAGCCTTTGGGCGTTCCAGTTCATCCCGCAGAACTTCTTCCCGCAATCTTCGCGCCCGGAAATCCTTGTTGATCTCTGGCTGCCAGAGGGCACCAGCATCAAGGAAGTCGAGACGCAGGCAAAAGCGCTCGAAGCCAAGATCATGGATGACAAGGACAAGAAGTTCGTCGCCACCTACATCGGCGAGGGCGCCCCGCGCTTCTTCCTGCCGCTCGACCAGCAGCTCCGCAATCCGAACTTCGCGCAGCTTCTCGTCATGGCAAACGACGAGCCGGCGCGCGAGCGGTTGATTGTCAAGCTGCGGACCATCCTTGCGGAAGACTTCCCTGATATCAGAGGCAAGGTCGATCGTCTGTTCCTTGGCCCGCCGACGGGCTGGCCGGTGCAGATGCGCATCATGGGACCGGATCGTCAGGAAGTCCGCAAAATCGCCGACGAGGTGAAGGCGAAGTTTGAAGCCAATCCGCAACTCGGTGCGATCCACGACGACTGGCTGGAGCCGGTGCCGGCGATGAAGCTGGTGATCGATCAGGACCGTGCCCGTGCGCTTGGCGTTACGTCGCAGCGTGTTCGCCAGATGCTGCAAACGGCTGTCTCCGGCGCCCCGCTCGATGATTTCCGTGACGGCGAGGAGACGGTGTCGATCGTCGCCCGTGAGCCGGAAACCAATCGCTCGCTGTTGTCGGCCGTCAACTCGGTCTACGTGCCGACGGACTTCGGCGGCTTCGTCCCAGTTTCCCAGGTTGCCAAGGTGGTGCCCGTTCTGGAGCAGGGGATCGAATGGCGGCGCAACCGTCTGCCGACGATCAGCGTTCGTGCAACATTGCCGGATGGCGTCCAGTCGAACGACGTAGTTATGAAGATGTATGCCGACATGCAGCCGCTACGAGACAGCCTGCCGGCCGGTTACAAGATCGAGATCCAGGGTGGCGCGGAAGATTCCGCCGAAAGCCAGGCCTCGATCGCGGCCAAAGCACCGATCATGCTCGTCGTCATCGTCCTCTTGCTGATGGCGCAGCTGCAGCACTTCGGCAAGGCGATGCTGGTGCTGGCGACCGGTCCGCTCGGGATCATCGGTGCGGCTGCGGCCCTGCTGATATCGGGCGCTCCGTTCGGCTTTGTCGCCATCCTCGGCGTCATCGCGCTGCTCGGCATCATCATCCGCAACTCGATTATCCTCGTCGACCAGATCGACCAGGACATCAAGGCGGGGATGAACAGGCAGGAAGCGATCGTCGGTGCTGCCGTGCGGCGGTTCCGCCCGATCATGCTGACGGCGCTGACGGCTGTCCTGGCGCTGATCCCGATCTCGCGCGGCGTTTTCTGGGGTCCGCTCGCCTATGCGATGATGGGCGGCATCCTTGTCGCGACGGTGCTGACAATCCTGGTGCTGCCCGCCGCTTACGCCCTCTTCTTCGGCAAGGAGCCGAAAGCAGCTGCGGCCAAGGACGGTGTCGCAAACGGCAACGCACCTGAAGAGGCGGAGGAAATGCACCCGCCGGCCCTGGCGGCCGAATGACGGGAAAGACGATGGCGCGGTGAGAACCGCGCCATTTTCGTTAGTCAGACCGTGGTTTCCGCGGCTTCCGCTTTCAAGCCGAGCAGTGCGGCGCCGATCAGGCCCGGCTCGACGCGGCATTCGCTGCGGACCACGAGCGGGCGATCGAATTTGCGCAGGATGCGCTGGCGGACAGCCTTGTCCAGCTCCGCAAGCAGCTCTTCGACATTCGAAAGACCGCCGCCGACGGGCACGATGGTGGCACCCGTGATATTCACCGTCAGGGCGAGTGGCGAGGCGACGAGGTCGACGAAGACATCGATGGTGCGAGCCGCCTTGGTCTCAGCCTTCAGCCAATCATCGATGATCTCCTGGCTGGACAGGTCGATTTCATGCAGCGTTTTGTGCAGCCGCTCGAGGCCGCGGGCGCCGCCGACCGTATCGACGCAGCCCGTCTGGCCGCAGCCGCAGGGAAAGGCCGGAATGGCAACCGGCGGATTGCCGGCATGAGATGCCAGCGCCGGGCCATGACCCCATTCGCCAGCAAAGCCGCCCGCGGCATTGATCAGCCGGCCATCTGCGACGACGCCACCGCCGACGCCGGTTCCGAGAATGGCGCCCAGAACGATGCGGTGGCCGCGCCCGGCGCCGAGATCGGCTTCCGCCATAGCGAAACAATCCGCGTCATTTGCAATCAGGACGGGCAGGCCAAGTTCGGCCTCGAGATCAGCGGCGAGGTTGCGGCCGTGGATACAGGGAATATTGGCGCAGGTCAGCCGCTGCGTATCCGGATCGACGACGCCGGCGATCGAGAAGGCCAGGCGTGTCGGTTGCTCGCCGGTTTCCGCGATGATGGCACGCAGCGTGTCGACGAATGCGGCAAAATCGTCCTTGGGGGTGGGACGCCGGCCGAGCGGCGTGATGTCGGCTTCGGAGTGCGCCACTCCGCCCTTGATGGCGGAGCCGCCGATGTCGAAAGAGATGATCATTAGGGTTCTGCTGGTTGGATGGCCTCTGCGTCTGCTCGCACCCTTCCGCGGGTTTTGCAAGCCAAATCCGGGTCAGGCAGGCAGGGTCATCTTGGCTTCGAAGCCGGCTTTCTCGCCAGCTGGCGGGGAGCGCAATTCCAATGTACCGCCCATCTGGGAGACGATACGGTCGGCGATGGCGAGCCCGAGCCCCGAACCGGATGCTGTCGTCTTGCCGCGGCGGAAGCGCTTCTTCAGGCCCGCCATCTCGGCCTCGCGGATCGGTGGCCCGCCGTTGACGACACGGATGATGCCGCCACTTTCGAGACTGACATTGACCGGCAGGTCGGGATCGCCATGGATCAGGGCATTCTCGATCAGGTTTCGCGTGACGATGCCGAAGGCATCCATGTCGGCGTTGCGGACGAGCTTTGCATCGGGCGCAGCAGAATACTTGAGCCTGCCGTTCGTACGGCTGTCGCGCTGGAAGTCGGTGACGACCATGTCGAGGACAGGACGCAGGTCGATCGGGCTCGCGCTCCCGCCGATACCCGCCTCGGCGCGTGACAGTTGCAGAAGCTTTTCCGCCAACCGGCTGAGATTGACCAATGAGGCTTCGACCTGCTGTACGCGATCCTGCGTTGGGCCGGGCGGCAATTCTTCCGCAAGCCGTTGGGTCTGTGCCAGCGCACCGGCAATCGGCGTTCTCAGCTCATGCGCACTGTTGGCGGTGAATTCGCGCTCCGCTTCGAGGGCCGCTCGCAGGCGCCCGAGGAGGAGGTTGACCGATCGAGCGATTGGCCTAAGCTCGACCGGCAGGTTCTGGCCATCGACCTCAACCATGTTGCCGCTGTCCTTCGTCCCGATGTCTCGCCGGAGCGCCTCAATCGGCCGCAGCGCCCGCCCGACGACGAACCAGATCGCAAAGATGCTGGCGGGAATCAGTGCTGCCAGGGGGATAAGCAGCGTCACGGCGCTTTCGCGCGCGGCTTCGTTCCGGTTCTTGAACCGGTCGGCCACCTGCAGGAACAGCGAGCCGTCGGCCGCCATTTCGGTGTAGATCCGGGCCGTTGGTGTATCGTGAAAGCCGGTGCTCAGCGGCGCGTCGAACGGCTCGGCTGGAGCGTCATTCGAATGCAACACGACCTTGCCGCTGGCGTTGCGCACTTGATAGGTCAAATACTCGCGTCTGGCGGCAGCGTCGAACATCGCCATGTTGCGTGGATCGCGATCTGTGCCCTGGTTCAGCTCGGCTAGGATAAGCGCCAGCAGGCGCTCGGTCGTCTCCTGCTGGGCAGCGTCGAAAATTTCATCGAATTCATGCTGCATCACGCGGAAACTCAGGCCGATCGCTGCAAGCCAGGAGACAACCAATACGGTCGTCAGGGCAAGGATCAACGGGCCGGTGATGCTGCGTTCACGTTTCATTTTCATCCGAGTGTGTAGCCGATGCCGCGTGCCGTGCGGATACGGTCCTTGCCGATTTTCTTGCGCAGGCGGCTCACATATACCTCGACCGTATTGCTTTCGATTTCGGAGCCGAATGCATAGAGCGCTTCCTCGATCCGGTCCTTTGGAACGATCGCGCCCGGGCGCGCCGTCAGGAGGTCGAGCACCGCCCACTCGCGGCTCGTCAGGATGATCGGCTCGCCGGCCACGGAGAGCTGATGCAGTGGCCGGTTGATCTCGATATCGGAAATGCGGATCACCGGATGCGGATTGGCGTCGTAGCGGCGCGCGACGGCCATGATGCGCGCTTCCAGCTCGTCCAGATTGAAGGGCTTCACGAGATAGTCATCGGCGCCGGCGTTCAGTCCGTCGATACGATCCGAGATCTGATCGCGCGCGGTTAATATGATGACGGGCGTTTTCAGGCCCCTTTCGCGAAGACGGCGCAGAAACTCGACGCCGCTGCCATCCGGGAGCTGAAGATCGAGAAGGATCAGCCCGTAATCGACAGGTCGAGCGGCGGCGTCGGCATCGGCGAGATTTTGCACCCAGTCAACGGCATGATTGGCAGCGGCGACGTGATCCCGCACTGCTCCACCAATCATCCTGTCATCTTCAACCAGCAGAATTCGCACAGTTTTTTCCTCGGTGCCAGTTAGCTCGCAGTTCAACCTTCGGTCAAGCAAGGCTTGATCGACAAAGATGACAAGCAGATGGCACCCGGCTCCAGCTCCAAGCCAAAATAGGCTGTGCAATTTCTCAATGCACTCGACATTTGCCCGAATTCTGGTTTGATTTGGCGCGATGTACATCTTCCCGTCGGCGGTGGCCGCCCCTTTCAGCATGGTAGAGACTTGATGGTACGAAAATCCGAGACTTCGGGACGGCTGGATGATGCGGCGCGTGCGGGATGGCTCTACTACGTGGCGGGGCGAACGCAGGATGAGATTGCTTCCTCCATGGGGATTTCCCGGCAGTCGGCCCAACGGCTGGTGTCGCTCGCGGTCGCCGAACGGCTGATCAAGGTGCGGCTTGACCATCCGATCGCTGCCTGCCTCGAACTCGCCAATGCGGTGCGCAAGAAGTTCAACCTGAAGCATGTCGAGGTCGTCCCGAGCGATCCCGGTTCCAGTTCGGCGACGGTCGGCATCGCGGAGGCCGCCGCAGCGGAGATCGAGCGCTGGCTGAAGCGGCCGGATCCGATCGTGCTGGCGGTCGGCACAGGGAGAACGTTGAAGGCGGCGGTCGATCAACTGCCCGCCATCGAATGTCCCAACCATCGCATCGTATCGCTGACCGGCAACATCGCGCCCGATGGTTCGGCGGCCTACTACAACGTCATCTTCAGCATGGCCGACGCGGTGAAGGCGCGGCATTTCCCGATGCCGCTGCCGGTTCTCGTGACGTCGGCGGCGGAACGGGAAACCCTGCATGGCCAGCAGCTCGTTCGCTCGACACTCGAGATCAGCGCGCAGGCGGACGTGACGTTCGTCGGCATCGGCGAGCTCGGCATCGACGGCCCGCTTTGCGTCGACGGATTTCTCGAGAAAGACGAGATGATGGAGCTGATGCGCAACGGTGCCGTCGGCGAGATCTGCGGCTGGGTGTTCGACAGCGAGGGCAAGCTTCTCGACAACCCGATCAACGAGCGGGTAGCCTCGGCCTCGATTCCCTCACGCGAGTCGTCGACGGTCATCGGAATCGGCAAGGGAAAGCGCAAGTTCAAGGCGATCAAGGCTGCTGTAATAGGCCATCAGATCAACGCGCTGATCACCGATGAGGATACTGCCGAGTATTTGCTCAAGGCATGAGCAAATATTTATTTCTTTAAAATCAGCTAGATAACACCATTGTTCGCTGATGCAGCAACGAATGGTGATTGACATTCTTTGCCTGCGGGTGAGTAATTGCTCATGAGCAAAGCGAATGCTCGCACTCATCTTCTGGGAGGAAGATATGACATTGAGAACTCTCCTGCTGGGCGCCTGCTCAGCACTGGCGTTTGCCGGCATGGCTTCGGCCGAAACGTTGACCATCGCGACCGTGAACAACGGCGACATGATCCGGATGCAGAAGCTGACGGATGACTTCAAAGCAAAGAACCCCGGTATTGAACTCGAGTGGGTAACGCTCGAAGAAAACGTCCTGCGCCAAAAGGTTACGACCGACATCGCAACCAAGGGCGGTCAGTACGACGTTCTGACGATCGGTACCTATGAAGTTCCGATCTGGGCAAAGCAGGGTTGGCTGCTGCCACTCGACAATCTCGGCGCCAACTACGATACCGACGACCTGCTGCCGGCAATCCGCAGCGGCCTGACCACCGACGGCAAGCTCTACGCAGCGCCGTTCTACGGCGAAAGCTCGATGGTCATGTACCGCAAGGACCTGTTCGACGCCGCCGGCCTGAAGATGCCTGACGCGCCGACCTGGGATTTCATCGCGGATGCCGCGAAGAAGATCACCAACAAGGACAAGGAAATCTACGGCATCTGCCTGCGCGGCAAGGCTGGCTGGGGCGAAAACATGGCCTTCCTGACGGCTATGTCGAACTCCTTCGGCGCCCGCTGGTTCGACGAGCAGTGGAAGCCGCAGTTCGATCAGCCGGAGTGGAAGGACACGCTGAACTTCTACGTCAACCTGATGAAGGACGCCGGACCTCCCGGTGCTTCGTCGAACGGCTTCAACGAAAACCTGGCGCTGTTCCAGACCGGCAAGTGCGGCATGTGGATCGACGCGACCGTTGCTGCGTCCTTCGTCAGCAACCCGAAGGAATCGACCGTGGCTGACAAGGTCGGCTTCGCTCTGGCTCCGGACAAGGGCCTTGGCAAGCGCGGCAACTGGCTCTGGGCCTGGAACCTCGCCATCCCGGCAGGCTCGCAGAAGGTCGAAGCGGCCGAGAAGTTCGTCGCCTGGGCAACCAGCAAGGATTACACCAACCTGGTCGCCGAGAAGGAAGGCTGGCTGAATGCACCTCCCGGTACCCGCTCCTCGCTCTATGCGAACGCGGATTACCAGAAGGCGGCGCCTTTCGCGAAGATGACGCTCGACAGCATCAACGCGGCTGACCCGACAAAGCCGACCGTCAAGCCGGTCCCTTATGTCGGCGTCCAGTTTGTCGCCATTCCTGAATTCCAGGGCATCGGCACGGCCGTCGGACAGCAGTTCTCCGCAGCTCTTGCAGGACAGGTTTCTGTCGACCAGGCACTGCAGAGTGCGCAGCAGCTGACGACCCGCGAAATGACCAAGGCTGGTTATATCAAATAGGTAAAACCTCCTGAGAAGGCGGGGGAGTTGAGACCCCGCCCATCTGGGTCGCCGAATGCCCAAATTGCGTCGGCGCCCCTTTTTTCTTAGCTGCCCTGCAGCCGTCTGCCCTTTTGAAGAGGATCGGTCATCGCCATGGCAACGTTACACACCCGCTCCGCAGCGCGAATGATGATCGCACCGTCCGTTGTGCTTCTCTTCCTGTGGATGATCGTCCCGCTCGTGATGACGATCTATTTCTCATTGCTGAATTACAATCTGCTCAGCCCGGGCATGGAAACCTTCGTCGGTTTCCTGAACTACAAATATTTTCTGACCGACCCGGCCTTTATCGCCGCCTTGATCAACACGTTGCTGCTGGTGCTCGGCGTGCTCCTGATCACTGTCGTGGGCGGCATCGCGTTTGCGCTGCTCCTGAACCAGGATATCTACGGGCAGGGGATCGTTCGCATCCTGGTGATCGCACCCTTCTTCGTGATGCCGACGGTTGCGGCTCTGGTGTGGAAGAACATGTTCATGAACCCGGTCAACGGGCTCTTCGCACATCTCGCCAAGGCGCTTGGATTGCAACCCTTTGACTGGCTTGCCAACGCGCCGCTCTTCTCGATCATTCTGATCGTCGCGTGGCAGTGGCTGCCTTTCGCGACGCTGATCATGCTCACCGCCCTTCAGTCACTGGACGAAGAACAGCAGGAAGCTGCCGAAATGGACGGCGCCGGCGCGATCTCGAAATTCTTCTACATCATCCTGCCGCACATGGCCCGCGCCATCACGGTTGTGATTCTGATCCAGACGATCTTCCTGCTCTCCGTCTTTGCCGAAATCCTGGTGACGACGAACGGCGGGCCTGGCACGCAAAGCACCAACCTTACCTTCCTCGTCTATTCGCAGGCATTGCTGCAATTCGATATCGGCGGCGCCTCGGCGGGTGGTATCGTCGCGGTTATCCTTGCCAATATCGTTGCTATCTTCCTCGTGCGCCTTGTTGGCAAGAATCTGGAGGCTTAAGATGGCTAGAAAGGTCTCAACTCGACGCAAAATGGTCATGACGGCGGTCGCCTGGGCGCTCGGCATCCTGATCTTCTTCCCGATCCTCTGGACGTTCCTGACGAGCTTCAAGACGGAAGCGGATGCCATCGCCTCGCCGCCGCAGTTCCTGTTCTTCCACTGGACGACCGAGAGCTACGCGGAAGTGCAGAGCCGCTCGAACTACCTCAGTCACTTCATGAACTCGGTGATCATTTCCTTCGGTTCGACGCTGATCGGACTGATCATCGCGATCCCGGCCGCCTGGGCGATGGCGTTTTCGCCGACCAAGCGGACGAAGGACGTCTTGATGTGGATGCTGTCGACGAAGATGATGCCGCCGGTCGGGGCGCTCATCCCGATCTACCTGATGTTCAGAAATTTTGGCTTGCTCGACAGCCGCAGCGGTCTGGTGATCATTCTCACTTTGATCAACCTGCCGATCATAGTGTGGATGCTCTACACCTACTTCAAGGAAATCCCCGGCGAGATACTTGAGGCGGCCCGCATGGATGGTGCTTCGCTCTTCAAGGAGATCATCTACGTGCTTACGCCGATGGCGGTGCCGGGCATTGCATCGACGCTGCTTCTCAACATCATCCTTGCCTGGAACGAAGCCTTCTGGACTCTGAACCTCACTGCCTCGAAAGCAGCGCCACTGACGGCGTTCATCGCTTCCTATTCCAGCCCCGAAGGCCTGTTTTATGCCAAGCTTTCGGCAGCATCGACCATGGCGATCGCCCCGATCCTGATCCTCGGCTGGTTCTCGCAGAAACAACTCGTCCGCGGCCTGACCTTCGGCGCGGTGAAATAAGACACTACGGAGAGAAACATGGGCAGCATTACCCTTCAAAAAGTCTCGAAGGTCTTCGGCGAAGCCAAGGTCATCCCGTCGATCGACCTCGACATCAAGGACGGCGAGTTCGTCGTCTTCGTCGGGCCTTCGGGCTGTGGCAAGTCCACTCTGCTCAGGCTGATTGCGGGCCTCGAGGACGTGTCGGATGGCAAGATCGTGATCGACGGAAAGGATGCAACCGAGAAAGCCCCGTCAGAGCGCGGCCTTGCGATGGTGTTTCAGTCCTATGCGCTCTATCCGCACATGAGCGTGCGCAACAACATCGCCTTTCCGCTGAAGATGGCCAACGTCGACAAGGCCGAGATTGACAGAAAGGTCGCAGACGCCGCACGCGTCCTCAACCTCACCGACTATCTTGAGCGCAAGCCGCGCCAGCTCTCGGGCGGCCAGCGCCAGCGCGTCGCCATCGGCCGCGCGATTGTACGCCAGCCATCGGCGTTTCTGTTCGACGAACCGCTTTCGAACCTGGATGCCGCCCTTCGCGTCAACATGCGCCTGGAGATCAGCGAACTTCATCAGCAGCTGAAGACCACGATGATCTACGTCACCCACGACCAGGTGGAAGCCATGACCATGGCCGACAAGATCGTCGTGCTGAACCGTGGAAATATCGAACAGGTCGGCTCACCGCTTGAACTCTACCACAAGCCGCGAAACCTCTTCGTCGCGGGCTTTATCGGCTCGCCGAAGATGAACTTCGTCAAAAGCCAGTATGCCGCGCAATTCGGAGCGCACACGATCGGCGTGCGGCCGGAACATGTGCTGTTGTCGACCGAAAGCGGCGACTGGAAGGGCAAGGTCATGGTCGCCGAACATCTCGGCGCGGACACCTTCCTGCACGTGGATGTCGAGGGTATTGGTCATGTCACCGCGCGTGGCGGCGGCGATTTCCCGGCAAAGGCCGGCGATGTCGTCTATCTGACTCCCGACAAGACGCGGATCCACAAATTCAACGAGGGTGGTCTCACCATCTGAGAGCATTGCTGCCGGGTTGGGGACGAGAGCGCACGCCGGACAAAGCGCCCGGCGTACCGATGCCGGGATCTTAGCCGATCCCGAAGACCTTCAAGAGGACTGAAACATGACGTGCAAACTATCGTTGGCAACGCTTTCCGAGGTGGCAAAAACGGCCGCCGTACCGACCTACGAGCGGGCGTCGTTGAAGGCGGGCATCGTGCACTTCGGCGTGGGCAATTTCCACCGCGCCCACCAGGCGATCTATCTGGACGACCTGTTCAATCTGGGTCAGGATCATGACTGGGCGATCATCGGCGCGGGTATTCTCCCTTCCGACGCCGCAATGCGCGAGAAGCTCGCCGCCCAGGATTTCCTGACGACGGTCGTCGAGCAGGACAACAACAAGACTGCTGCGCGCGTTACGGCGCCGATGATCGACATCCTGCCGGTCGGTGACGCCAAGGCGATTATCGCCAAGCTTGCGGATCCAGCGATCCGCATCGTTTCGATGACGATTACCGAGGGCGGCTACTTCATCGACGCCTCGGGCAAATTCAATCCCGGTCATCCGGCGATCGCTGCGGACGGCCAGAATCCTGCCGAGCCGAAGACCGTCTTTGGCCTTGTCGTCGCCGGTCTCAAGGCGCGTAAGGAGAAGGGCATCGTGCCTTTCACCGTCATGTCCTGCGACAACATTCCCCACAACGGCGTCGTCACGTCGAATGCCGTCGTTGGCACGGCGCGTCTCTCCGATCCTGCCTTTGCCGACTGGATCAAGGCGAACGTCGCCTTCCCGAATGCCATGGTGGACCGCATCACGCCGGCAACGGGTCAGCGCGAAATCGACTTGTTGAAGGACGCCTTCGGCATCGAGGACAACTGGCCCGTCTATTGCGAAGAGTTCAAGCAGTGGGTGCTGGAAGACAAGTTTACGGCGGGGCGGCCGGCGCTTGAGAAGGTCGGCGTCACCTTCGTGCCCGATGTAACGCCCTACGAGCACATGAAGATCCGCATTCTGAACGGGGGACATGCGGCGATCGCCTATCCGGCAGCGCTGATGGATATCCATTTCGTGCACGACTCGATGGAGGATCCGTTGATCCGTGCCTTCCTCGCCAAACTTGAGAAGGATGAGATCATCCCGATCGTTCCGCCGGTCCCGGATACCTCGCTGACGGACTATTTCGCGCTGATCGAGCATCGGCTTCTCAATCCGAAGATTGCCGACACCATCCCGCGCCTGGCACAGGACGGATCGAACCGACAGCCGAAATTCATCCTGCCCTCTACGCTCGACAATCTGAACCAGGGGCGGGACGTGGTCGGGCTCGCGCTGGTTTCTGCTCTGTGGTGCCGCTATTTTGCCGGCAAGACGGACAGCGGCAAGGACATCGTCTTCAACGACGCCAGCGCCGATCGGCTGCATGCGGCCGCACTGAAGGCCAAGGACGATCCGATGGCGTTCCTCGTTTTCGACGACACCTTTGGCGAGGTGTCAAAATCCGAGCTGTTCCGAAAGCGCTTTGCCCACGCATTGAAAACCCTGTGGGAAAAGGGCACGCGTGAAACCCTGCAGCTTTATCTTGATAACAAGCTTGCTGTGTAAGGATCACTGGCGGCATTCCTGCCGCCGGCTTCCGCCTTATCCGGCGGATGCATCTTCCTGCACCAACTGCGATTGGGTCTGCCATGGCTGAGGCTGAAACACGGCTCGTCATCTTTGATTGCGACGGCGTGCTCGTCGATAGCGAACCGATATCGGTGAGCGTTCTCGTGAAGGCGATGAACGATCTCGATGTCCCGATTACCGAGGAAGAGGTCTATGGCCGTTTCCTCGGGCGAAGTCTCGCGACTGTCATCGAGACGATGAAGACCGAATACAACGTCCACCCGGGTCAGGAATTTCTTGAGCAAATCCGCACCGATCTCTACGCCCGGTTTCGCAGGGAGCTGAAGCCGATGGCCGGGATCGCCGAGACGATCGACACCCTCGGCATTCCCTGTTGCGTCGCCTCTTCCAGCCAAGTCGAGCGTATCCGCCTGTCGCTGACGGTCACCGGCCTGATCGACCGGCTGCCTGATATCTTCAGCGCAACCATGGTCAAGCATGGCAAGCCCGCGCCCGATCTCTTCCTGCATGCGGCGCACGAAATGAACGTAGAGCCCGCCAATTGCGTGGTCGTGGAGGACAGCCCCGCCGGGATCGAGGCGGCGAAGGCAGCGGGCATGAGGGTGTTTGCCTTCACGGGCGGATCACACGCCAATTTTTCCGGCTATCGCGCTGAACTTGACCGACTTTCTCCCGAAGCCGTGTTTGACGCCATGCCGGATTTAATACACCTTGTCCGCAAACATAAGCAGGACGGGATGCACCTTTAATGCCTCAGCATGTGGTTGCGGTTGATATCGGCACGGGCAGTGCGCGCGCCGGCGTCTTCGACGCTCGCGGCGCATTGCTGGGCAAGGCCGAACACCCGATCATCATGAACAGGCCGCGTGAAAACCACGCCGAGCATGACTCCGAAGACATCTGGTCGGCGGTCTGCATTGCCGTTCGCAAGGCGATGGAGCAATCAGGCGCGGCGCCAGCATCGGTGGGCGCGATCGGTTTCGATGCTACCTGTTCGCTCGTCGTGCGCGATGTCGACGGCAACCAGATCAGTGTTTCCACCGGCGGAGAGCGCCGTTTCGATACGATCGTCTGGCTCGATCACCGGGCGCTGAAGGAAGCCGATTTCTGCACGGCGACGGAACATCCCGTGCTGGAGCACTCCGGGCACTTCATGTCGCCGGAAATGGAAATGCCGAAGCTGATGTGGCTGAAGAAGAAGCTGCCCGGCACCTGGATGAACACCGGCTATCTGTTCGACCTCGCCGATTTCATGACCTGGAAAGCAACTGGCGCGCTCGCCCGCTCGCGCTGCACGCTGACGGCCAAGTGGAATTATCTCGCACATCTCGACAAAGGGTGGCGGAAGGATTTTCTCGAGCGGATTGGGCTCGATGACCTACTGGATCGCGGACGGCTGCCGGAGGAAACGGTGCCGGTCGGCAAGAGTGTCGGGACGCTGACGCAAGAGGTCGCCTCGGCGCTCGGGCTGACGACGGCGTGCCATGTTTCCTCAGGCATGATCGACGCCTATGCCGGGGCGCTGGGTGCGCTTGGCGGCGAGGCGCAGGATGCTCGCAGGCTGGAACGCCAATTGGCGCTGATCGCCGGCACCTCGAGCTGCATCGTTTCGTTCTCGCGCGAGCGCAAACCGAGCCACGGCATGTGGGGGCCGTATTACGAAGCCGTCTTTCCTGAATCCTGGCTTGTCGAGGCGGGGCAATCGGCAACGGGCGCGCTGCTCGATCATATCGTGCGGATGCACGCAGCCGGTGGCGAGCCAACGGCTACGCTGCATCAGAAGATCGTCGAGCGTATTGCGCAGCTTCGCGCCGAGGAGGGCGACGAGTTCGGTGCCCGCATCTTTATACTGCCGGATTTTCACGGCAACCGCTCGCCACTCGCCGATCCGCATGCCGTCGGCAGCATCAGCGGCCTGACGCTCGACACGTCGTTCGACGGACTCTGCGCGCTCTATTGGCGCGCAGCAGTCGCGATCGCGCTCGGGATCCGTCACATCCTCGAGCGGATGAAGGAATATGGCTATGTGCCTGACACCCTGCATGTCGCAGGCGGCCATGTGAAAAATCCGGTGCTGATGGAGCTCTATTCCGATGCAACCGGCTGCAGGGTCGTTGTGCCGAAGATGAACGAGGCGGTGCTCCTCGGTACGGCGATGGCCGCTTCCGTGGCGTGCGGTCTCTATCGAGATCTCGCAGAAGCAGGGGCGGCCATGTACTCCGGTGGCGAAGAGCGATTGCCGGATACAGCCAAGCAGGCATTTTATGACCGGGATTATCGCCGGCTGCTTGCCATGTATCGCCACCGCGCGGAACTGGAAGCGATGGAGTAGGCGCCTAATCCTGGAAGACTCTACCGGTTTCCGCCGTCTCCAAGCATGCTGCCGAATTCAGCCATGCGACGGGTGCGGGCGCCTGCTTCTTCGCCGGCCGCAGTGACAACGTCTTCCGACAGACAGTCGAGGAGGACCATCAGCGGCGGCAGGTTGTCTTCGTCATCGGATCGGGCAGGCGGAAGGGCGAGTACGATATTGGCCTGATCCGGAATCCAGTTGGTGCCTTGTGCTGTAATCAAGATAACCTTGTATCCATAGCGCCGTGCCGTCCGGGCCAGCAGCCGGGCTTTGCCAAAGCGCCGGCTGTCGATCACGATCAGCAAGGCGTCATTGCCATCGAGCCGTGCGAAGAGTTCGGCGAAGCGGCTGCCCGTTCCATCAAGCGCGTGGACGCCGTCGCGCGCATGGGTCAATCGCTGAGCAAAGTGGGACGCGAAGCCGGAAAGATGAGCATGCGAGGCGACAAGAACCTCATGAGCGGATGATATCATCGACACGGCTTCATTCCAGAGGGGCTGGCCCGTCAAATGGTAGATATGGTGCAGCGCCTGGATCTGCTCGGAGACCAGTACCGCGAGCGGCTTGCCGGCGGAAGCGTCGGCCTGCAGCTGGGTGAGCGATGCCTGCATCTGCATTGGCGAAATGGTGGTTGTTTCGCGGATATGGACCTTGACGCTGTCGAGCCCCTGATAGCCGAGCGCGCGTAGAAAGCGGCCCACCGTCATGGGGCTCAGATCCAGCCGATCGGCAACCGACGCGGCTGTTTCGAACGGCAGGTCGTTCAGATGCTCGGAGAAATATTTCGCGATTCGTCGTTCGGCCGGCGTGCCGGACTTGGCATACTGGCGGAGCTTCTGAACAAAATCTTCCACGTTGGCCCGTCCCGATCTTCCCGAAAGCATTTCTCGGATACGCATGGCCAACGCTTGTCGTTTGCAACTATTCCGGAAGCTGCGTTTCAGGATCAAGCAATCATAGTTGATAAATTACTATATAGTAACATAGATTTTCCGACAAGTTTTGGGCTAGTCATCCGAGTTTGTTTCAGCCTTGCCGTTCAAAGTTCGGATTCCTACATGGTTGTTGCAACCGGAGACCTCGGAATGATCTTTCAGGCGGCCCGCCTATCTCTCATCAATCTTTTCGCGCCAGAGACGCGGTCAGTGTTCTGGAAGGTCCTGGGATTGACCCTCCTGTTGCTCGTCGGGCTTTGGCTGGCGCTGCGCAGTGCGTTCATATCGTACGTCTTCCCGTGGATTGCCAGTTTCTTTCCCGCCATGCCGGACTGGGCAGGGTGGCTCGGCTTCGTGTTTGCGATCGCAGCCAGCCTCGGCCTTGCACTTGGCCTGGCGCTTTTGCTGTCACCGGTGACGGCATTGGTTGCCGGCCTGTTTCTCGACGATGTGGCCGAGGTGATTGAAAGACGGGATTATCCCTCGGATCAGTCTGGAACGGCGATGCCGCTCGGTCCGGCGCTCACAAGCTCGATCAAGCTTCTTGGCGTGGTTATCCTCGGCAACATCGTGGCGCTTTTTCTGCTGTTCGTGCCGGGCGTCAACATAATCGCGTTCTTCCTCGTCAACGGCTACCTGCTCGGCCGCGAATTCTTCGAGTTTGCTGCAATGCGGTTTCGTTCGCCGCAGGAGGCACGATCGTTTCGGGCCAAACATGCGGCGACGGTGTTCCTTGCGGGGCTTGTTATTGCGGGCTTCCTTGCCATCCCGATCGTCAATCTGCTGACGCCGCTTTTCGCCGCTGGATTGATGGTGCACCTGCACAAGCTGGTTTCGCGCGGGGACGCGGGCTTTCGCGGGTAGGGCCAAATCGGTAGCGCCGCGATCTGCCGCAGACTTACTCGACGGCCTCTCCAACCACTTGGCGCGGTAGCTCGACCAGCGGCGCCGGCACGTCGCAGCTCTTTTCCGGCGACTTGCAGATATCGGCGATGACGCAGCGCTCGCATTCCGGCTTGCGTGCCTTGCAGGTGTAGCGGCCATGCAGGATCAGCCAGTGGTGGGCATGATAGAGATAGTGCTTCGGTACCACCTTCATCAGCCGCTCCTCGACCTCGTCGGGCGTCTTTCCCGGCGCCAGCTTGATTCGGTTGGCGATGCGGAAAATGTGTGTGTCCACCGCCATCGTCGCCTGATCGAAAGCCATGGAGAGCACGACATTGGCGGTCTTGCGGCCGACACCGGGGAGCATCACCAGCTCGTCACGCGTTTGCGGCACAGCGCCGCCGAATTTCTCGACCAGCATCTGTGAGAGAGCGATGACGTTCTTCGCCTTGTTGCGGTAGAGGCCGATCGTCTTGATGTAGTCGCGCACCCGCTCCTCGCCGAGTGCCAGCATCTTTTCGGGCGTGTCGGCAACCCTGAAGAGTGCGCGTGTCGCCTTGTTGACGCCGGCATCCGTCGCCTGGGCGGAGAGGGCTACAGCGACGACGAGCGTGAACGGGTTCGTGTGTTCCAGTTCGCCTTTCGGCTCCGGCCGCTGGATGGAGAAGCGACGGAATATCTCCTCGCGCTCGGTTTCGGAATAGGCAGAACGGACCGTTGCCGGCTTCTTCTGGCGAACGATCACTTTTGAGTTCTGCGACGATGTGACGGCGGATTTGAGTTTCGGAGTTGGCATGGAAAACCTATACTTGCCAGCCATGATGGAAAGCAACGCCGATAAAGCCGACGAACAACCTGTTTTTGCCGCCGAGCTTTTTCCTTACCGGTCGCTTGGCCGCAAGGGTTTCAAGGTGTTGCTGCTTTTGACCGGCGCAGTGTGCGGCCTGTATGGCATGTTCTTCGTCGTGACGGGCGCCTGGCCGATCGGCTTCTTCTTCGGGCTTGATTTTCTGCTCCTCTACGGCGCCTTCTGGCTGAACTATCGGTCTGGCCGCGCGCGGGAGGAAGTGACCGTGTCGCGTACGGATATTTCCGTCCGCAAGTTCGCGCCCTCCGGTCGGATGATCGAGCATCACTTCAATCCCTTCTGGACGCGCTTCTTCGTTCGCAGACATCAGGAGATAGGCATTCTTTCCATGTATATTTCCGGCGAAGGAAGGGGCACGGATATCGGCTCCTTCCTCAATCCCGATGATCGCGAGAGCTTCGCTAAGGCCTTCAAGGGGGCGCTTGCCACCGTCAAGCAACGGATTTGACCGGCACGCAAGAATCGGGTGGCTTGCGAGAGGTCACTTGACTATCTCCTTGGTACAAGGAGAAAGATCATGAATATGGTAGCCAAGCTGAACAAAGACATCACGCCTGATGGCTCTGATTACGAGACCGTGCGCCAGGTGATCGAACTCATCACCGAGGACTATCGCGATCAGCCGTCGTTGGAGACGATCGCAGCGCGGCTCAATCAGTCGCCGACGCAGTTGCAGAAGACGTTTACGCGGTGGGCCGGCCTGTCTCCGAAGGCTTTCCTGCAGGCAGTCACGCTCGACCACGCGAAGCGGCTTCTACGCGAGGAAGCTATGCCCCTTCTGGAGACCTCGATCGAGGTCGGGCTGTCCGGTCCCAGCCGCCTGCACGATCTCTTCGTCACGCATGAGGCGATGTCGCCCGGCGAATGGAAGGCCAAAGGCGGTGGGTTGACGATCCGCTACGGCTTCCATCCTTCACCCTTTGGGGTTGCGCTTGTGATGGCGACGGACCGTGGCCTCGCGGGGCTTGCTTTCAGCAATTACGGTGACGAGGCCGCGTGTCTCGATGATATGACATGCCGCTGGCCGAATGCGACCTATGTCGAGGATATCGAAGCGACGGCACCTTACGCAACGCGGATCTTCGAGCCGGGCCGCTGGACATCGGACCAGCCGCTGCGTGTCGTGCTGATCGGCACCGATTTCCAGGTGCAGGTGTGGGAAAGCCTGCTGAAGATCCCCTTCGGCAAGGCTGTCACCTACAGCGACATCGCCCACGATATCGGCCGACCGACAGCGATGCGCGCGGTTGGTGCGGCGGTCGGCGCCAATCCGATTTCCTTCGTGGTTCCCTGCCATCGCGCGCTCGGCAAAAGCGGGGCGTTGACGGGGTACCATTGGGGCCTGACGCGCAAGCGGGCCATGCTCGGCTGGGAGGCGGCGCACGCCTGATCGCGGCGACGCATCGATCCAACCTGTGGATACGCTTCCTCCCTCGGGAGTCCTGCCATCAAAAACTCAGGAATCACCTGCTTGATTCCATGGCTGGGACTCGAGGAGGCGGAAATGAACCCTGGAGAAAAGCCATGCAAGGTCGTCGGCATTGCCGTTGGCCTGCTTGCGATGTCGCTGGTTCCGGCCTGGGCGGGCTGCAAATCGGCGATGAGTAGCCCGGAATGGCCGGAGGTGGCGCGCGCGATATCGACCGCGCAGTTATGCGAACAGCTTCCCGTGGGACCCAATCGAACCAGCAGCTTCAAGGTTGTGTCTGCAGATGTCTGTTCTACGGGGGACAGTCTCGCATCCATCAGGGCGACGGCGCTATTGACCTGCGAAACTGGCGACAATTCGCTCTTCCAGATGGCGCCGGTGGAAGGCAAGGTTGTTGCCACCGTCGCCCTTGATGTGGGTGCATGCAGGATCACGGACACCCATCTAGAAATCGATGGCGAGATCGGAAGTCTTTTATCGGCACTGCCGGATACCCAGGATTTCGGGCGCAACTGGGCGCAATCGCAACTGTCGCATCTGTGCCAGCTGCGATAGCGGATGCTGGCTAAACGCCGCTAAGCCGCCTCTGCCAGGCCCAGCAGAGCCTTGGCGGCACCCTCGTCCGTGATCAGCGTGTTACAGCCGATCCGCTTGATGGTGGCACGGATTGCGACCGCGCGATGCGCGCCGCCGGATGACAGCACGATGTGCTTGGCCCTCTTCAATGTGTCGAGATCCACGGACATGACGCGGCTGTTGATCGAGTGATCGATCGTGTTGCCGTCCTTGTCGAGGAAGTTGAACATCGTGTCGCAGACGCAGCCGGCGTCGATCAGCTGCTGCAGCTCGGCCTTCGAGATCCACCCTTCCGACAGGGAGGTAGAGTGCGGGCCGATGTCGCCACAGCTGACGATCGCGAGATCCAGCGTTTCCGCCAGCCGATAGATCGTGTCCAGGCCACATTTCTCGATGAGGTTCCGCTTCGTTTCCGTCGAATCCACCAGAAGCGGGGCAAGGAACATATAGCATTCGGCGCCGAGCTGGCTCGCGAGGCGCCAGGTGTAGTCGATCGGGTTCGTCTGGTGGACGGCGACGACACCTCCGAGGAGGGAGACGACCTTGCAATTGTCGCGGCGGGGCGGCCGGAAGCTTGAGAGCGAAGCCGTCATGGTTCGGCCCCAGCCGACGCCGATTGTGTAGTCGTCTGGAATGGCCTCGGAGAGGAACTGTCCCAACGCAAGGCCAACGCTTTTTGCCAACGAGTTGGCGTCAGGCTGCGCCGGCGCCGGCACGACGATCGCTTCGTCGAGGCCATAGGCGCGCTCGAGTTTTACCGAAAGTTCGACGCAATCGCCGATCGAGTCGTTGATCCAAATCTGCACTTCGCTGCGCTTCATCGCCTCGTCGAGCAGGCGGATCACGGTCGTGCGGCTGATGCCGAGCTGTTCGGCGACATCCTTCTGCGTCAGTCCCTGATTGTAATAGAGCCAAGCCGCACGCAACCTAAGGGAGGATGCTTCGGAATAAGCCGTATGCGTGCCACGTTTGAGCTTGACCACATCTCCTCCGGAGCGAATTGCGCCCTAGATCTATCATCAAGCCAGGACAGGTTCGTTGTTCCGCCGATAATGACGGGTGTGACACTTATGTCAATTGAAATGCACAAATGTCCTTGACATATCTGGCGGGGAATAGTGATAGTCGCCGCCAAGAAGTCGCATCCGTGCGACCGAGGAGGTAATGTGCAGGTAAGCGGGACGTCCCATCGGCACTTGGCGGCCGAGGCGTGACGCCGTTTCGCGGGGATGACGCGACCGCTGCTTACACAGGCGGCTCGCAGACTGCCCATTCGTAGATTATTTGCCGGGCGAAGTTCGCATCGGCGCGCAGCTCAAGTCAAAAGGACCAGTAACCATGACATCCAAGCTTGACCACCTCCGCGAGATTACCACGGTCGTTGCCGATACCGGTGACATCGAGGCTGTTGCCCGTCTGAAGCCCGTCGATTGCACGACGAACCCAAGCATCGTGCTGAAGGCACTCGGTACGCCGATGTTCGCAGATACCGTCAAGGAAGCTGTTGCCTGGGGCAAGAAGCAGGGCGGCAATCCGGAGGCCGTTTCCGCCGCCGTTGCCGATCGCCTGGCGATCTCCGTCGGTGCTGCGCTCGTGAAGCTCGTTCCGGGCCGCGTGTCAACCGAAGTCGATGCGGACCTTTCCTTCGATACCGAAGCGTCGCTTGCCAAGGCCCGTTCGATCATCGCTGCCTACAAGGAACGCGGCATCGAGCGTGACCGCATCCTCATCAAGCTGGCTTCGACCTGGGAGGGCATTCGCGCCGCCGAAATCCTGCAGAAGGAAGGCATCGACTGCAACCTGACGCTCCTGTTCTCCAAGGCCCAGGCGGTTGCCTGCGCGGACGCCAAGGTGTTCCTGATTTCGCCGTTCGTTGGCCGCATCCTCGACTGGTACAAGAAGTCGACTGGCAAGGAATTCACGCCTGAGGAAGATCCGGGCGTCATCTCCGTCCGCGACATCTACAACTACTACAAGGCCAACGACATCAAGACGATCGTCATGGGTGCCTCGTTCCGCAGCGCCGGCGAAATCGAAGCCTTGGCCGGTTGCGATCGCCTGACGATTGCGCCGAACCTGCTCGACGAACTCTCCAACGATCAGGGCAAGCTCGAGCGCAAGCTGTCGCCTGATGTGACGAAGCCTGCCCCGAAGATCACCGTCGACGAAAAGATCTTCCGCTGGATGATGAACGAAGACGCGATGGCGACCGAAAAGCTCGCCGAAGGCATCCGTGCCTTCGCCAAGGACCTCGGTACGCTTCGCAGCAACGTTCAGAAAGAACTGCAGCTCGCAGCTGCTTAAGGCTTACGAGCGCTCCAACCAAGAAGGGCGGTGCCATCGGTGCCGCCCTTTTTCGTGTCATATCGACCAGATGCGCTTGGCGTTGGCCTGATAGAGCTTGTCGCGCTCTTCCGGGCTGCAGCCCGAGGTCAGCGCATGGGTGGCAGCGACCCAGGGTGCCAGCCCGCCGCCGAGCGTGCAAACGGGCCAGTCGCTGCCCCAGACGACGCGATCCCAACCGAAGCTGCCGATCGTATGTTCGACATACGGGCGGAGGCTCTCGACCGACCAGTTTTCGAGATCCCCATAGGCGATGACGCCTGAAATCTTTGCCGTCACGTTCGAGCGGCGGGAGAATTCCGTGATGCCCTTGCGCCAGACGTCGCTCATCCCATCCTTGATCGGCGGGTTGGCGCAATGGTCGAGAATGAAGCGAACATCCGGGCAGTGATCGACCAGCGCGAGGATGGTCTCGAATTGATGCGGGAAGACACAGAGATCGAACGTCATGCGGGTGCCGGAGAGGCGCTTGATGTTCTCGCGAAACAGCGGTCGGGCGGCTGTGTCGTCGGGGGCCACGTGGAGGACGCGGCGGAAGCCTTTGACGAAGGGATCGGCAGCCGATCGCTCCAGATAGGCCGCGAAACGATCCTCCTCCGGCCGGCAGGCGGCGATGACGCCACGCACAAGACTGCCCTGGCGGCGGCTGACTTCCCTGACGTAATTCGTCTCGTCGTCGATGCGCGCCGGTGCAACGTCCACTTCCATGTGCAGCACATTGGAGATGCCGCAGCGTAGCGCATCGCGCGCATAGTCTTCATAGAGATTGTCACGATTAAGATCACCCGCGCCGGAGAGCCAGGGATAGTCGAGCGCCTGCCGGTCGACGATGTGCAGGTGTGTGTCGAAGAGCATGCGGTTCCTCCCATTCATGCCATGCTGTTTGCCGCAAGCTGCGGCGGCGGCGCCGACTGGCTTTTCAGCCACCAGATTTTTCATGCCCGGCCACACAAGATCAACTAGGCTTCCGGCGCAAACCTCGCTCCATCAGGTTGACGCCAATCTGAATATATTGTTTGCATATGAATGAATGCGCCGCAAGCGCCGGAATTTGGGAGGATGTATGAGCCACGGTCTGGAAGGCAAGAAAGTCGTCATCACGGCGGCAGGTCAGGGTATCGGTCGAGCAAGCGCTGAGCGCTTCATTTCACTCGGCGCGCATGTCTATGCGACCGATATCAACGAAAACACGCTTTCCACCCTGGAAGGCGCCGAGAAGCATGTCCTCAATGCGCTCGATGGCGACGCAGTCCGTGCCTTCGCAGCCACGATCGGCCCGATCGACGTTCTCTTCAATTGCGCAGGCTACGTTCATGCAGGCTCGATCCTCGAATGCGAGGAGAAGGACTGGGACTTTTCCTTTAACCTGAATGCCAAGGCGATGTATACGACCTGCCGTACCTTCCTTCCCGGGATGCTGGAGAAGGGGAAGGGGTCGATCGTCAACATGGCTTCGGTCGCCTCCAGTGTGAAGGGCGTTCCCAATCGCTTTGCCTACAGTGCATCGAAGGCAGCCGTGATTGGCCTCACCAAGTCGATTGCCGCCGACTTTGTTGCCAAGGGTATCCGCGCCAATGCGATCTGCCCCGGTACCGTGGACAGCCCGTCGCTGCACGAGCGCTTGCGTGCGACCGGCGACTACGAAAAGGCACTGAAGGATTTCATCGCCCGCCAGCCGATGGGTCGCATCGCCACACCCGAGGAGATCGCCGCTCTGGTGACCTATCTTGCCGGTGACGAGGCAGGCTTCACGACGGGCCAGATCCATGTCGTCGATGGCGGCTGGACCGGCTAAAGCCATATTGCTCCTGCCGCCATCAAACTGATATCAAAGGCAATCTTGCAGCGGTAGGATTGTGACGGCGGCAGACGCTGGGCGCCGGGAAAGTCAGGTCATGGAGCAACTACGCAGACACATGGTGTTCGTCGTCGCCGTGACCGCTGGACTCGTGACTTTCCTGCTGCTCACCAGCCGCGAGGTCAATCCGCAGAACCTGATTTTTGGCTGGAACGCCGGCGCCATCGTCTTTACGGCGCTCACCTGGCGCCGAATGCTGCGCGCGACCGTCGCTAGCATCCGCGAGAGAGCTGAGGATCTCGACCTTTCAGACGTCTTCCTGATGGCGCTGTCTATTTTGGCGGCGCTCGCCAGCATTGCCGGTATCGCGCTGGAACTTCATGCAGCCAAGGGGGCTGACGCAAGCGAGGCGCTCGCACGATCGCTTGGTGCAATCGCCACGATCCTGATCTCCTGGGCATTCCTGCACACCTTGTTCACGGTGCACTACGCACATCGCTTCTATGGCGGAGAGGCCAAGGGGGAAGGGCTGAAGTTTCCGGAAGGCAATGACGAGCCTATTTATTGGGACTTCCTCTACTACTCCTTCACGATCGGCGTTGCCTCACAGACGGCCGACGTTGCGACGACATCGGTCACCATGCGCAAGCTGACGCTCCTGCATTCCATCCTCTCATTCCTGTTCAATACGACGATCCTGGCCCTTGCCATCAATGTCGGAGCAAGTCTGCTCTAACGCCTTTGGCTGCGTGGAGGGACACACGGATTTGATGTATGAAGCAATCTCATCCCCCAGAGGTTGCCGTGATGGAAGCATTGCCGTGTGAGAGATTGTTGGTCCTTGCCGGCTGTGACGATGCCCGCTTGCGTGATCTCGAGCGCCTAGAGATCATTGGTCCTGGATACACAGGCTATGCCGCAAGCGATGTCAGCCGGCTCCGATTGATAGTTGCCCTGCAGGAAGCCGGCATCAGCCTCGATGTGCTGGCGGAAGGTCTGAGGCGGCGGATCTTTACTCTGGAGTTCGCCAATCAGCTGATGTTCGAGCCCGTAGCGATGACCGAGGCGTTGTTTCGGCCGAGGTGGCGGCAGGGCAACTGGATCTCGACGAGCTGAATGGCATAAGGGCATGCGCCAGCTTGCCGCCGCTTTCAGCGGATCAACCGCTTCGCGAGGACGATGCGGAATTTATCTGGCTGTTGGCGGAGTGCAGGCAGCTTGGTGCCTCCGTTGTCGGGATGGAGCGGGTGCTGCGCGTTTTCGGTCAGTCGGTTCGCCGCTGTGTCGACACGATGCGCGACCTCTTCCGCGGCGAGGTCGAAGAGCCGATGCTGAATGCGGGCCTTAGCTACCATCATCTTTTCGAGGTTGCCGCCACCAAGCGCTTGGCACTACAGCGGATCGGCTTCCGGATGCTGTTCCTGCTGCAGCGGCGGATGCTGGAGGAGGCGGTGTTCGACAATATCGTCGGAAGGCTGCAGGATGCCCTGCGCGAACACGGGCTGGAGCCTGGCGACGAGGACAGCCTGCCGGCCGTGGCCCCGACCTTTCCGGCTTCACGGGCTTGACGCGTGAGATTGGCGATGTGTCTGCCGCCGAGAAGGCCGCCCGTTTTGAAGCAATCGCCCAACGGCTTTCATGCGCGTTCGACGGACGTATCGTCAAGCCACTGGGCGACGGCGTCATGATGCTGTTTCCGGATGCAGCCTCGGCGGTGCAAGCATCGCTATCGCTGGTGGAGCAGAGCCGTTTGGATGAGTTGCCGCCTGTGCGGGTCGGTGTAGCGACGGGGCAGGTTGTGCCTCGTGACGGGGATATTTTCGGCCGGACGGTCAATCTCGCGGCGCGCGTTTCGGCCGTTGCCGGGCCGTCCCAAACACTTGTCTGCCTCAATACGCGTGCTGCCGCGGAAGCGGCAGCACGCGGTCTTGCCTTCCAGGGTCTGGGAGCTGTTTCCCTGAAAGGCTTCAAGGACTCGGTGCCTCTCTTTGCCGCCCAACGCGCGGCGGCAGGTTAAAGCACCGCATTGCCGGCCATCAGCGCCAGAATCAGGAAGATCAGGAAGATCACCAGCGCGATGCCGAAGAGAACGCGAGCAATCGTTGCCGTTGCGGCCGAGATGCCGGAGAAGCCGAAGAAACCGGCAATCAGCGAAATAACGAAGAATATGAGAGCCCATCTAAGCATGGATTTTTTCCTTTTTGCTCATCGTTTAGATGACGCAGGGCGAGGAAATTTGTTCCATATTTTACGCAACCGGTGGGCGCAGCCCGCAGCGGTAGCTGAAAGCGTTGGCGACGCCCCTGGGGAGCGCCGCCGGCCGGATTGCCATGTTACATCAGGCCCAGTTGCTTGTAGAAGCCAAGGGCGTCGTAGTAGTCCGACTGCT
Organism: Rhizobium sp. RHZ01; assembly: GCF_014851595.1. NCBI lineage: Bacteria > Pseudomonadati > Pseudomonadota > Alphaproteobacteria > Hyphomicrobiales > Rhizobiaceae > Rhizobium > Rhizobium sp. RHZ01. The sequence continues at coordinate 76,217 of NZ_JACUZZ010000017.1, read as the reverse complement.
GCTTGATCACGTTGTTCTCAATGACGAAGACCGAGGCACCGTCGAAGGAGAAGGACTTGTCGGTTGCCTTGGTCCCATCGGCCCAAGGACCGCTGTTCTTCCCTGAGAAGGTCCACTCGAAGGAAACCTTGTTTCCGCTGACGATCGGATCACCCCGCATCTCCCATTTCAGATCCGGCGCAGCGGTCATGAAGTTGTCGATCACGGCCGCCTTGGCCTCGGCCTTGCCGACGGTCGGCTTGCCAACCGATGCGTCGTAGTAGCTGATCTTGTCATCGAAATAGGAAGCGGCCTTGCCGGCATCGTGGGCGTTCCATGCGGCCAGGTACTGTTGAACGACCTCAACCGGCGTCTGATCGGCCGCATAGACCGGCATGGCCGAAAGCGTCGAGGCGAGACAGATGCCACCGAAGGCGGCAAGAATGGTACGGCGTTTCATTTCGACTCCCCTTTTGTTGCATGTTCTTGTTTGCAGGTTACGGCCCGGCCGCGCGGGATCAACCGTGGTTGATCATTACGTGCCGGACGGCGGTGTAGTCCTCCAGTGCGTAGACGGACATGTCCTTGCCATAGCCTGATTGCTTCAGGCCGCCATGCGGCATTTCGTTGGTGAGCATGAAGTGTGTGTTGATCCAGGTGCAGCCATATTGCAGGCGGGCGGCAGTTTTCATGCCGCGGCTGATGTCCTTGGTCCAGACCGACGAAGCGAGGCCGTAGTCGCTGTCGTTCGCCCAGGTGACGGCATCCTCGACATCGGTGAAGCGGGTGACGGAAACGACCGGACCGAAAACCTCGCGGCGAACGATCTCGTCATCCTGCGTGGCGCCGGCGACGACCGTCGGCGTGTAGAAAAAGCCCTTGTCGCCGGAGGTCTTGCCACCGGTGGTGATTTCCATGTGCTTGTGTTCGGACGCGCGGGCGACGAAGCTTTCGACGCGGTCGCGCTGGCGCTTGGAGATCAGTGGGCCGATCTCGTTCTCGGTGTCGTCGGCCTGATTGAACTTGATCGAGGAGACGGCTGAGGAGAGGTCGGCGACGAATCTGTCGTAGACCTTCGCATCGGCGTAGATGCGGCAGGCGGCGGTGCAGTCCTGGCCGGCATTGTAGTAGCCGAAGGTCCGGATGCCCGCGACAACAGCGTCGATGTCGGCGTCGTCGAAGACGATGACCGGCGCCTTGCCGCCGAGTTCCAGGTGGGTGCGCTTCACGGTCTTGGCGGCTGCCTGCAGAACTTTCTTGCCGGTAGCGACGTCGCCTGTGATCGAGACCATCGAAATCTTCGGATGATTGATCAGGGCATTGCCGACGCTCTCGCCGCGGCCGAGGATGACGTTGACGACGCCTTCCGGCAGGATATCGGCAAGCAGCTTCGCCATCTTAAGTGCGGTGAGCGGCGTCTGTTCGGAGGGCTTGAAGACGACGGTGTTGCCGCCGGCGATTGCCGGAGCCAGCTTCCAGGCCATCATCATCAGCGGATAGTTCCACGGCGCGATGGAGCCGATGATACCGACCGGATCGCGGCGGATCATTGATGTATGACCAGGCAGGTATTCGCCGGCGACGGGGCCGTGCAGATTGCGGACGGCGCCTGCAAAGAAGCGGTAGCAATCGACGATTGCCGGGATTTCGTCGTTCAACACGGCATTGATCGGCTTGCCGCAGTTCAGGGCTTCCAGCGCGGCAAACCCCTCGGCGTCCTTCTCGATCGCATCGGCGATCTTGAGGAGGTAGCTGGAGCGTTGGCCCGGTGTCGTCTGCGACCAGTCCTGGAATGCGGATTCTGCGGCGTCGACGGCAGCGTCGATCTGGGCAAGCGAGGCTTCCGGCAGGTCAAGCACGGTCTCGCCCGTCTTCGGGTTCAGGATGTGCTCTTCCGTTTCCGTGCCCGCTTCGAAACGGGACCCAATCAGCATCGCGGTGTCCATGATGTTCTCCCTTAATTATTTGCCGGCTCCGGCGACCTGGTCGCCGTCGCGAGTGAGGTAGTAGGCTGCCAGGATCGGCAGGAAAGTGACGAGCACGACGACCATCGCGACCACATTGGTGACCGGGCGTTGGCGTGGGCGGATGAGTTCTTCGAGCATCCAGATCGGCAGCGTCGATTGCTGGCCGCCGGTGAAGGTGGTGACGATGACTTCGTCGAAGGACAGCGCGAAGGCGAGCATGCCGCCGGCCAGAAGCGCGGTCCCGATGTTCGGCAGGATGACGTGGCGGAAGGTCTGGAAACCGTCGGCGCCTAGATCCATCGATGCCTCGATCAGTGAACCCGAGGTGCGGCGGAAGCGGGCGACGGCGTTGTTGTAGACGACAACGACGCAGAAGGTCGCGTGACCGAGCACGATCGTCCAGACCGAAAATGGAATGTCGAACAGGCTGAAGGCCGAGCGCAGTGCAATGCCGGTGATGATGCCGGGCAGCGCGATCGGTAGGATGACGAGGAGCGAGATTGCTTCACGGCCGAAGAACTTCGTCTGGCTTACTGCGGCTGCGCAGAGCGTGCCGAGCACCAGCGCGATCGCGGTGGCGATGCAGGCGACCTGCACGGAGAGGCCGAGCGCTGACCAGACATCCGGGCGGTTCCACGCGATGGCGAGCCATTGCGTCGTCAGTCCCGGTGGCGGCCATTGATAGCTCTTCTCTTCCGTCGTGAAGGCATAGACGAAGATCAAGAGGATCGGCAGGTGTAGGAAGAGCAGGCCACCGGCTGCGGCGATCTTTAGAAGCAGCGGTGAACGCTGGGAACGGTCAGAGCGCATCGAAGGCCCCCTGTTTCTTGGCCAGCCAGAGATAAACGGCCATGATGACGATCGGGACGACGGAGAAGGCGGCCGCGAGCGGGACGTTGCCCGCGGTGCCCTGCTGGGCATAGACCGCCTGGCCGATGAAGAGGCGCGACGAACCGATGATCTGCGGGATGATGTAGTCGCCTAATGTCAGCGAGAAGGTGAAGATCGAGCCGGCGACGATACCGGGCAGCGCCAGCGGGAAAAGTACGGTGCGGAAGGTCTGGCTCGGTGTGGCGCCGAGATCGGACGACGCCTCGATCAGGTTGCCTGGGACGCGTTCGAGTGCTGCCTGTGTCGGCAGGATCATGTAGGGCAGCCAGACATAGACGAAGACGACAAACGTACCGAGATAGCTGACCGACAGCGAATTGCCACCGACAACGGGCAGGTTGAGGATGCCGTCGAGCAGCCAGGACAGGTGCAGCTTCTCGAAGATCCAGGTGAGGATGCCTTCCTTCGCGAGGATGAGTTTCCAGGCGTAGATCTTCACGAGATAGCTCGACCACAGCGGCAGCATGACACCGAGGTAGAACAGCGCCTTCCATTTGCCCTGCGCATAGCGAGCAGCGTAGTAGGCGATGGGAAAGGCGACGACGGCAGAAGCCAGTGTCACCAGCGCCGCCATGATGATGGTGCGGATGATGATGTCAAAATTCGTCGGGCTGAGGAGTTGCGCATAGGTCGCAAGCGTGAACTCGTAATTCACCAGGCCCGAGAAATCATCGATCGAGAAGAAGCTCTGCAGGAGCAGCGCGATCAGTGAGCCGATGTAGATGATGCCGAGCCACAGGAGCGGCGGCGTCAGCATCAGGAAGAGCAGCAGTCTAGGATGGCGCCAGAAGGCGTCCGAGAGCTGTCCGAAGAAACCGCCGCGACCGGGAAGGATCGAGGTCTCGCGCAGTTCCGCCGGTTTGGTGAGGGCAAGCGCTGTCATGCTGCGTCATCCATGTAATGCACGTCGACGGGCTGCCAGACGAGGCGGACGCTTGTGCCGACATCCGGCACGTTGGCGCCGGCCGGCAGCATGACGTGCAGGCGGGTGCCGCGGATATCGACCGAGAGGCGGGTTGCCGCGCCGAGGAAGCTTGCATGCTCCACACGCGCCTCAACGCCTTCGCCGGCGACGTGGATCGCTTCCGGACGCAGGCTCGCCCAGCGCTTCTCGCCGCCGAGCGCGGTCATCATATCGGGCGCAATGACATTGGAGGAGCCGACGAAATCCGCGACGAAGCGCGTCTTCGGGCGCCGATAGATGTCGTGCGGCGTACCTTCCTGGACGATGCCGCCGTTGTTGAAGACGGCGACGCGGTCGGCCATCGACAGGGCCTCGCCCTGGTCGTGGGTGACGAAGATGAAGGTGATGCCGAGCGCGCGCTGCAGGCTCTTCAATTCCTCCTGCATCTGCTCGCGCAGCTTCAGGTCGAGCGCGCCGAGCGGTTCGTCGAGGAGAAGGACTTTCGGCTTGTTGACGAGGGCGCGGGCGAGCGCCACACGCTGCCGCTGGCCGCCGGAGAGCTGTCCGGGTTTGCGCGCGCCGTAACCGGGAAGCTTCACAAGCTCCAGCGCCTGCTCGGCGGCTTTGGTGCGCTCTGGCCTACCGACACCCTTGACCATCAGCCCGTAGGCGACGTTGTCGAGGATGTTGAGATGCGGGAAGAGCGCGTAGTCCTGGAAGACGGTGTTGACGTTGCGGCGATAGGGCGGGATGCCTTCGGCGGTCTCACCGAAGATTTCGATGTGGCCGCCCGTCGGCTGCTCGAAGCCTGCGATCAGGCGCAGGCAGGTTGTCTTGCCGGAGCCGGAAGGGCCAAGCATGGCGAAGAACTCGCCGGGCGCGATTTCGAGATCGACGCTGTCGACGGCGCGGACCGGCCCGAAATGGCGCGAGACCTGTTGGAAACGGACGGCGGGAATCATTGTAAAACTCCGGGATGTTGCGTCTTTCATCTTCCCAGCGGGAAGGATGCGGCCCAAGGGGCCCCGACGAGGTGACAATTCGGCGTTCCGTCGTTGCCCCCAGCGCTCGGACGTTTCGCTCTTGTCTTCATTGTCCCCTCGCCTTGCCCTCAGCGGGCGCCTTCTCCGCTTGCGGAGAAGGAGAGGTTGTGCGGGCGGATTATCGTCCGCCGATCACACCGATATAGTCGGAGACCCAACGGTGATACGGTACGCACTCGCCCTGCGTTGCGCATTTGGCCGTCGGCGTTCTCCAGAACTTGATCTTGTCGAAGTGATCATAACCGTTCGTTGAGCAACCCTCGTCGGTCAGCAGCTCGTTGCCCTTGCAGGCAGCGGGAACGGAAGGAACGGCGCCGAACCAGGCAGCGGCATCGCCCTGGACCTTGGCCTGCAGCGAATGCTCCATCCACATGTAGGCGCAATTCGGGTGTTCGCTGTCGACATGCAGCATGGTCGTGTCAGCCCAGCCGGTGGCCCCTTCTTCCGGGAAGGTGGAGGCGATCTTCTGTTTGTCGGCTTGCATCAGGTTGACCTGGAACGGCCAGGAACCGGAGGCCACGACGCCTTCGTTCTTGAAGTCGTCGATCTGGATCATCGCGTCGTGCCAGTAGCGGGAGACGAGCTTGCGCTGGCCGCGCAGCAGGTCGAGCGCCGCCTTGTACTGGTCTTCGTTCAGTTCATAGGGATCCTTGATGCCGAGTTCCGGCTTGTGCGCCATCAGGTAGAGAGCGGCATCGGCAACGTAGATCGGACCATCATAGGCCTGAACACGGCCCTTGTTGGACTTGCCGTCGGGAAGGGTTTCTTCCTCGAAAACGACCTTCCAGCTGGTCGGTGCCTTATCCTTGAAGGCATCGGTGTTATACATCAGCACGTTCGGCCCCCAGAGATAGGGAACGCCGTAGTGGACGTCTTTGACCGTGTACCATGCGCCTTTCTGCAGGCGCGGATCGACGTTCTTGAAGCTCGGGATGAGATCGGTGTTGATCGGCTGGACACGCTTGCCTGCGATCAGGCGAAGCGACGCGTCGCCGGAGGCCGTGACGAGGTCGAATCCGCCTTCGTTCATCAGCGAGACCATTTCGTCGGAGGTCGCCGCCGTCTTGACCGACACTTTGCAGCCGGTTTCCTTTTCGAAGCCGGTGACCCAGTCGTAGCTCTTGTCGCTTTCACCGCGTTCGATGTAGCCCGCCCAGGCTACGATGCTGACAGCACCTTCGCCCTTGCCAAGCGCCTTCAGCGGTTCGGCTGCGGCAACCTGCGTCACGAAGCTCACGCTCGCGAGGGCAGCAGTGCACGATTTCAGAAGATATTTCATCTGATGTCTCCCGGTTGTTGCCACTTTTCGTGGCGTTATGTTCCCGGTTGAAAGGTGCGCTGAATTTTCCGGTTTCGCAAATTCATTTATCAGAAAGGCGATATCGGAATATCCGATATCGTCCGAAGGATCACCGGGGCCGGCCGGATCGCAGGGCTTCTGCGATGCCCACGAAGTCGCGCGCCGCTTGCGGCAAACTCGAGCCCTTTCGCCAGACCATGCCGACCTGGACGACCGGAAGGGAGCCGGACACGTCACGGCTCTCGATTCGGTCGCCTTCCAGCGACCAGGGGCGATAGACCAGGTCGGGCAATAGCGCCACGCCGGCACCGGTCGCGACCAGACTGCGTACCGCTTCCACCGAGCGCGTGCGGAAGGCGACATGCGGCCGTGCGCCAAGCGCCGACAGCAGCTTGCCGGTGTTTTCCTCGATTTCGTCGACGGTCAGCATGATCAGCGGTTCGCGAGCGATGTCCGCCACGGAAATGATGTCGGCGGAAACGAGTGGATGGCCCATGGGCAACCACAACCGGTAAGGTGACGTCTCCAGGATCTCTGCCTGCAGGGCCATGCGGTCGCGCAGGTTGGAAATGACCATGACGGCCACATCCAGTTCGCCGCCGACCAGCAGGTGCTCGAGATAGCCGCCATTGTCTTCGATTGCGCTGACTTCGACGCCCGGGCAGGCGCGGCGATAGCGGGCCAGGAGGTCGGAGAGCACATAGCCGGCGACGAGCGAGGTGACGCCGATGTTGAGTTTGCCGGAGATCTCGTTCTGCTTGCCGGAAAAGCTGGTGCGCGCATCCGTCACGCTTGCCAGGATTTTCGTCGCATGGCGAAGGAACTGATGGCCATTGTGGGTGATCGTCAGGCCGCGTGGATGACGCTCGAAAAGCTCGACGCCGAGGTCGGTTTCAAGCTCCTTGAGGGCCTCCGTGACCGACGATTGCGAGATCGAAAGGTTCTGCGCGGCGCGCGTTACAGAGCCCTGCTCGGCGACGGCAACGAAGTACTGGATCTGGCGAAGCGTGAAGGCCATCAGCCGTTAGAGCATGGCCGTGAGGACATTGGCAAGCATAGGGAAAGCTTGGACCTTTTTTGGTGTTAATCCCATACTGATGCAAACTTAGAGCCCGCGTTTAAGTATTCGGAAACGTCATTTCTCTAGCGTCGAAACCACTCGTATTGCGTTGGAGCTTGTTAATGGCGGAGCAGTTGGCGTGAAGGCCCTACTGCGCATCTTCCGGCCTTCCCGGAAATTGGTGTTTATCATCGCTGGCGTCGCCCTTCTCGGGGGCGTCTCCGGCGGTGCCGCGCTTTTTATCGGCAAGGATAGGCTCCTTGGCCCTTCCGCAGAGACGATGAACGGCCTCTCCTGCACCGACGTCAATCTCGTCACCATCAAGAAGCAGAACCGCGTCTGGATCCGTAAATATATCAAGACCGAGCCGACCGATGGCATGACTCGCGTCAAGACCGCGCTTCGCGTCGCCAAGACGATCTACGATGCGCAGAGGCCCGATCTCGTGCAAGTCGTCGTTCTCGATACCAACGGACCGACGCTGCGCTCGGATATTCGCGGCAGGGCGATCGGCGCTGACGTCGTCTATATTCCGCATCCCGATCCCGTCCTCGAAAGCACGGAAGCCAAGACCTACACCGCCCGTTACTATGACGGGGAGGCGGCGGACAACGGGCTGTTCTTCGGCGAACGCGTCGATCTACCCGAGGACGAGATAACCGCGATGAACGCGTCCTTCAGGGACTATTCGGACTGTATCGATCCCATCGCCGTTGCCGCTACCAAGGGCGGCGAAGGAGAGGGCAAGAAAACTGCGAAGACAGCAGAGGCAAAGGAAGTAAAGCCCGCGGAAGGCGGCGAACATGGCTCCGCACCTGCCAAAGAGCCTGCTGCGCCGGAAGCCGCGCCCGGAGCCGGCCACTAACCCTTTCCAACAAAAAAGGCGGCGAGCCCAACGGGTCGCCGCCTTTTTCTATTCCAGGTAAGCCGGCTCAGTCGGCCTTGCTGCGTCGAGCCGGGAAGAGGATGACGTCGCGGATCGATGGGGCGTTGGTGAGCAGCATGATCAGGCGGTCGACGCCGATCCCGAGACCGCCGGCGGGCGGCATGCCCTGGTCGATCGCATCGAGGAATTCGTCGTCCAGCTGCTTTTCCTTTTCGCCGCGGGCGTGCGCCTGCTCCAGCTGCTCGACCATGCGGCGGCGCTGCTCTTCCGGATCGTTGAGTTCCGAGAAGGCGTTGCCGAGTTCCCAGGCGTTGCAGTAGGTCTCGAAGCGTTCGACAAGGCGCGGCTCGCCTGGCACTTCCTTGGCGAAGGGCGAGATGTCCTTCGGAAAGTGGGTGACGTGTGATGGCTGAATGAGCGTGGCCTCAACCTTTTCTTCGAAGATGAAGGCAAGGCATTCGCCCCAGGTCCAGTCCTTCTCGACTTCGAAGCCGGCGGCCTTGGCAGCCGCGCGGGCTTCCTCGTCGGTCTTCATGGCGAGGAAGTCGATACCGGTCACTTCCTTGACGGCGTCTGGCATCGGCACGCGCTTGAACGGCCCCTTGAAGGAGATCGTCTTGTCGCCGAAGGGGAATTCCGTCGTGCCGTGGATCGACAGTGCCAGGCTTTCGAACAGCCGCTCCACGAGGTCCATGATGTCCTCGTAGTCGGCATAGGCCCAGTAGCACTCCATCATCGTGAATTCAGGATTGTGCCGGGTCGAGACGCCTTCGTTGCGGAAGTTGCGGTTGATCTCGAATACCTTGTCGGTAAGGCCGGAGACCAACGTCCGCTTCAGGTACAGTTCCGGCGCGATGCGCAGGTACATGTCGAGCTTCAGCGTGTTGTGATGCGTCTTGAACGGCTCGGCGGTGGCGCCGCCATAGACCGAGTGCAACATCGGCGTTTCGACTTCCATGAAGCCGTCGTTTTCCATGAAGCGGCGGATGCCGGACACGATCTTCGAACGCTGCTGGAAGCGGAGCTTCGATTCCTCGTTGGTCATGATGTCGAGGTGGCGCTTGCGATAGCGGATCTCGACGTCGGAAACGCCGTGCCACTTCTCCGGCATCGGGAGCAGCGACTTCGTCAGCATGGTGATTTCGCGAGCGTTGATCGACAGCTCGCCGCGCTTCGTGCGGCGCACCGTGCCGGTCACGCCGATGATATCGCCGATATCGATCATGCCAAGCATGTTGCGGGCTTCTTCCGGCGTCACGTCCTTGTGGCTGAAGATCTGGATCTTGCCCGAGGCGTCATGGATATCCATGAACATGCCGGAGTTGCGCGAGGAATAGACGCGACCGGCAACGGTCACGACATCCTGCGTCTCGACGTCGGATTCGAGGTCCTTGTACTTCTCCGCCAGTTCGGCATTGGTCATGGTCCGGTGGAAATGCGCCGGATAGACCTCGCCGATCTGTTCGCGCAGCAGCTTCAGCTTCTGGGCGCGGACCTCGGTCGCGTCGGAGGAAAGGGTCGCTGTTTCGGTCTTTTCAGTCATGATGCAAACGTCCGGTTCAGTTCTTCGGGCCGACGAGGGAGGCAACTGCCTGGGCGGCCAGTTTCAGCCGCTGACGCACGACGGAACGGCCGAGGATCGCCATCGAGTCGAAGAGCGGCAGCGAGCGCGACGAGCCTGATACTGCGACGAAGAGCGGGGCCACGACGACCTTCAGCTTCTTGCCCATGCGGTCGGCAATGGCGCGTAGCTCGGCTTCGATCGTCTCGACGTTCCATTCGAGGATCTTTTCGAGATCCGGCTGGACGGTGTTGAGGATCTCGAGGATCTCTTCCGGCGGTGACTTGATCTTGGCGAAGGCCGACGGGTCAACGCCGAGGTCGGACTTCAGCAGGAAGCCTGCGAGGTCAGGTAGTTCGCCGAGCTTGGAAATGCGCGACTGCGACAGGCGCAGGCCCGCCTTCAGGCGATCGTTCTCCATCGCCCAGTCGAGCACGCGGGCCTGGAACTCCTCTTCGGATAGCTTCTCACGAATCCAGCGGCCGTTCAGCCAGTCGAGCTTCTGGATGTCGAAGATGGCGCCGGCCTTCGAAAGGTTTTCGGGATCGAACTTCTCGGAAAGCTCGTCCATATCAAGCAACTCTTCGCCTTCGGCGATCTGCACGAAGAACAGGCCGAGGAAGTTCATCAGCGCTTCCGGGATATAGCCGAGAGCGGAGTAGTAGGAGATTGACGTCGGGTTCTTGCGCTTCGAGAGCTTCGATTTGTCGGCATTGCGCATCAGCGACAGATGCATGAACACCGGCTGCTCCCAACCGAAGTAGCGGTAAAGCAGGATGTGCTTCGGCACGGATGCCAGCCATTCTTCGCCGCGCGCGACATGGGTGATTCGCATCAGATGGTCGTCGATGACGTTTGCCATGTGATAGGTCGGCATGCCGTCGCCCTTGATCAGGACCTGCATGTCAACGGAATCCCACGGAATGCTGACATCGCCATAGACGCCGTCGGTGAAGTCGCAGGAGCCCTCGGTCGGGATCTTCATGCGGATCACGGAGCCTTCGCCGGCGGCCATCTTCGCGGAGACCTCTTCGGCCGAGTACTTCAGGCAGAGGCCGTCATACTTCGGCGCCTTGCCGGCGGCGCGCTGCTCTTCGCGCATCTTCTCCAGACGCTCAGGCGTGCAAAAACAGCGGAATGCATGCCCCTTGTCCAGCAGTTCCTGGCCGTATGGGGTGTAGATGTCCTTGCGGTCGGACTGACGGTACGGGCCGTAGGGGCCACCGATGTCAGGACCTTCCTTCCATTCGAGGCCGCACCATTTCAGCGCGTCCAACACCTTGGTCTCGAATTCCGGGGTCGAGCGCGTCGCATCGGTGTCTTCGATGCGCAGAATGAACTCGCCGCCGTTCTTCTTGGCGAAAAGGTAGTTGAAGAGAGCGATGTAAGCAGTGCCGACATGCGGCTCGCCGGTCGGCGAGGGAGCAATGCGGACGCGGACGCCGGAAGCTGTCATTTTATGTGCCCGTCAAATGAATGCCGGACGGCTTGCCTGAGAAAGCGACGTTCGGCCGGAAAGAATGCAGATAACTGGATCAGGAAACCGGCCGGAAAAGGGCACTGCCCCCGTTCATCCGCCGATTGCCCATTTGGCTGGCCTTAAGGCCATATTCGACCGCGCGCGTCAAGGAAAATGGGCGATCGCATCAATGGACAGGCCAGACGTAGAGCAGGACAGGTACGCTGACGAGGACGATGACGAATGACAGCGGCAGGCCGAGGCGGGGGTAATCGCTGAAACGATAGCCGCCGGGACCGAAGACCAGCGTGTTGCATTGGTGGCCGATCGGCGTCAGGAAATCGCAGCCAGCGCCGATGGCGACCCCCATCAAAAAGGCCTCCGGTCTATAGCCGAGCGTGTGGGCAAAGCTCGCCGCAATTGGCGCCATGACCAGAACCGTTGCCGCATTGTTGAGGAACGGCGTTACCGCCATGGCGGTGATGACGATCAAAGTCAGCGCGCCGAAGGGCGGCATCTGGGCGGCGAAGTGCCCCAGCCACCCGGCAATCAGATCGCTTCCGCCGGTCGTTCGCAATGTGTCGGAGACGGGGATCAGCGCGGCAAGCATGATGAGGATCGGGCCGTCCACCGCCTTGTAGACCTCGGCAAGGGGGATGGCCCGAAAAACGACCATCGCCAGCGCGGCGCAGAAGAAGGCGACCGAAACCGGAACCATTCCGGCCGCCGTCATCCCCATCGCTGTCGCAAGGATCAGCAGCGGTACGTAAGCTCTGCGCGGCGTGCCGAGCATGATTTCGCGCTGCGCCAATGGGAGACAGGAGAATTCCTGCAGGAAGCCCGGCAGGTTTCGACGGCTGCCTTGCAGCACAAGAACATCGCCGGCGCGCAGGGTGACTTCGCTCAACCGTTCGGTCAGCCTGTGCCCGTGCCGGCTGACCGCAAGCAGGTTGATGCGCCGGCGGTTCCAGAGCGAGAGCTGGCGCGCGGACCACCCGATCAGCATGGACTCGGAGGAGACCACTGCTTCGATCGAAGTCACGTCGCCCTCCGTCTTTGCTTCGGGGATCGGTTTGCCTGAAAGTTTGAGTTTGGCGTTGGAAACGACGCGATCCAGGGCTTCAGGACGCCCTTCCAGCAGAATCGTGTCGCCCGGCTTCAGGAGAACGTCGGGGAACGGCGCGAGGCGCGAATGCCCGCGCAGGATCGCGGTTGCGACCACTTCTCCATCGCCGAGCTGCAGGAGCTCGTTGAGCTTTTTGCCTTCGAAGCCGGAGCCTTCGACCACCGTTGCTTCGGAGAAATAGTTCTTCAAATCCAACGCTTCCTCAAGCGATGGGTTCTCGTTCTGCCGTTCGGGAACTAGCCAGTGGAAAAGGATCAAGAAGACAATGCCAACCAGAGCAAGCGTCGCGCCGACGGGTGTGAAGTCGAACATCGTAAAAGGCGTCCCGGTGATTTCGCCGCGAAGCCGCGAGACCACGATGTTTGGTGAGGTGCCGATCTGCGTCATCAACCCGCCGAGTAGCGCGGCAAAGCTCATCGGCATCAGGTAAAGCGACGGAGACCTCCCGCTTTTTCGGGCAAATTGGAAGGCGACTGGAATCATGATCGCAAGCGCGCCGATGTTCTTGATGAAGGCCGACAGAAGCGCGACGACAATGAGCAGCAGCGCGAGCTGCGCATGCAGCTTGGTCAGGTTCGGAAAGAAGCGCTTGATCGTTGTATCGACGATCCCCGAGCGCGCCACGCCGGCGCTGACGATGAGGGCGCTGCCGACGATGATCACGATGTCGTCGCTGAAGCCCGAAAATGCCCGGTTGAAAGGCACGATACCGACGCAGATGGCCAGCACGAGAGCGCAACAGGCAACCAGGTCATAGCGAAACCGATCCCAGATGAAGACTGCCATCATCAGGCCGATGAGCCCGAAGGCGAGGATCTGCTGCGTTGTCATGCGATTCCAGCAACTTGAGGTTGGCACCGGCGAGTGCCCCGCCGTACCGATAACTGTAAGCTCCGCTGGACTAATCAATGCCGCGCCGCGGGCAAAGTTCCTAACGCCGCCCGTCGAGGATACGGATCGTTTCAGTGAGGATTTCGTCCGAGAGGGCAGGGTCATCGACGGCGCGCGCCATGACGAGGGCTCCGACGAGGCTTGAGAGATCTGCTATGGCCTTGCCGCGATCGACCGTTTGCCCCTGCTGCGCCTGGATCTGTTCGACCTGCTCGATGCGTGCGCGAACGTAGTCGGTGATCCCGCCGCGCTGCCCCTTGGGGAGGCGGGCGATTTCCGGGCCAAGAGCCGCAACCGTGCAGCCGCTGTCCGCCGCATCTCGATGAGCCCTCGATAGATAATTCTTCGCCAACGCACCGAGCGTGGCGTAGGCGGGTTCGGAACGTAGGCTTTCCAAAAGGGCGTGGCTGACGGCTTCCGCGGCAAGGTCGCCCTTCGATTTGAAGTGGCCGTAGAAACCACCATGCGTCAATCCGGCGCCCTTCATTACTTCGTCGACGCCGACAGCATGAATTCCTTTCTCTCGAAAGAGCCGACCGGCCGTGTCGATGATCCGTTGGCGGTTCTGGTTCGCCTGTTCCTTTGTTGGGCGCATTTGAGGCTCTCATCATTTGTTCTTGACAAATTATATGACGTCCGTCATTTAAATGCAAATGAATGACGATCGTCATTTAAAATTGACCAAGGAAGCAAGGAAGGCAATGACAATGCGCTATAGGATTTTCGGCCGAACCGGACTTCGTGTCTCCAGCCTGGCACTTGGCACAGGCAATTTCGGGACGGGCTGGGGTTACGGTTCCAGTGGCGAGGAGGCCAAGGTGGTCTTCGATGGCTACCGCAACGCCGGCGGCAACTTCATCGACACGGCCGACCAGTATCAATTCGGCCAGTCGGAAACGATGGTCGGCGAGTTCATCGCGAGCGACCGCGATGACATGGTCGTCGCGACGAAGTTCTCGCTCGGTGATCGTCACGCGGCCGGCCTCCAGCGTACAGGCAACAGCCGCAAGGCCATGGTTCAGTCGGTCGAGGCAAGCCTGAAGCGGCTCGGCACCGATCGGATCGATCTTCTTTGGGCGCACATGCCGGATGCCGTGACGCCGATCGACGAGATCATGCGAGGTTTCGATGATCTCGTCCGCTCGGGCAAGATCCTCTATGCCGGACTTTCCGACTTCCCGGCTTGGCGCGTGGCGACTGGTGCCACGCTTGCCGAGCTTCGTGGCTGGGCGCCACTGTCGGCTCTGCAGCTGGAGTACAGCCTCGTCGAGCGTACGTCCGAGCGCGAGCTGCTGCCGATGGCGGCGGCCTTTGGCCTTGGTACTGTCGGCTGGTCGCCGCTCGGTGGCGGGCTGCTGACCGGTAAGTACCGCAAGGGCGAAACTGGCCGCCAGCAGGGGCTCGGCGTCGTCATTCACTCCGAAAGCGATGCGCGCAAGACGGCAACGGTCGATACAGTTTTGGCAATCGCCGAGGAAACCGGCGTGCCGGCCGGCCAGATCGCCATCGCCTGGGTGCTGCACAAGGGCACGCTGCCGATCATCGGGCCGCGAACGGCTGAGCAGCTTGCCGACAACCTTGCCGCGCTGGACGTGAAGCTTAGTGAGGAGCAGGTTCGGCGCCTCGATGACGCGAGCGCGATATCGCTCGGCTTTCCCCACGATGTGGTCTCCCAGAGCCGCAACACGCTGGCCGGTGCAAAGGCCGACCTCATCGACTGGCCGACGATTGCGGTTCGCTAACTGTGATGCCGTGGCCACACCGCGTCGCTCCTTCCAGGACGGCGCGGTGCTTCGCAGTTGCTATTGTTGAAGCTCGGCAAGCGCCCTGCGAAGTGGTGTGTCGGAGATCTGGATCCAGCCCGAGAATGGAATATCCATATCCAGCACGATGAAGATCGATAGCGATATCAGGAGCGCGGAGATGGTGAACATCAGCACGACAATGATGTTTCTTGGCGCGCGATAGCCGAAGCTCGCAAAGATCAATGTCAGCCACGCCGTCAGCATGCTTATGAGCGGCCTTGGGATGACGCCTTCCGACTGTTCCACGATGACCCAGCGCTGCTCGACGATCCGTTGATATTGCTGGCGAGCGTCGTTCCACAACACCACATGGCCCGGGTCGGAAGGCACGATCAGTGCCAGACTGTCTCCGACGGCGTTGAGGGCAATCTCGCTTGTGCGGTCGCTTTTGACCAGCGGATCCGGCGCGGCGCGTGCCGGATTGGTGAGAGCCTTTTCGACGTAGTTCTCCAGACGCTTGCGAGTTTCCGTGGCCTCGAGGCCATAGGTCCGCAAGGTCCGGTCGAGAAGGATGATCTGGGTTGCGAACGCGTGAACGTTCTTGTCGATCTCGCCGAAAGTGTTCTTCGAGGAATTGATCATCAGGCCGAAGACCAGCGATGTCATGACGACGAAGATGTTGGCGACGAGCCGAACGACGGTGTTGGTCTCGTCCTGCCGGTGATGCACAGGCAGCTTTGAATAGGTCAGCATCGTTCCGATCGAGGCTGTCATGAGCAAAGCAAAGACAACGGCCGCCACCAGCGATTCCAGTGCCATCTTTCGTTGCGCCCTCCCGTGCTCTCGACGGCAAACTAGCTGTTTTAATTGATTTTGTCAGTGGACCGGATCTGCCCGCTGGACAAACGCTCCGTTGGGTATAGCTTCCGCGGCGGAATTCATGGTGGAGATAGCGATGACGGATCTTTTGAACATACCGGTGAAGCTGGCCGATGGTCGCGAGACAACGCTGAACGATCACCGCGGCCAGGTGATTTTGGTCGTCAATGTCGCCTCCAAATGCGGCCTCACCGTTCAATATGAAGGGCTTGAGAAGCTCTATGAGGACAAGCGAGAGCGCGGCTTCGTGATTGCCGCCTTTCCGGCAAACAATTTCAAGGGGCAGGAGCCGGGTACGGATGCCGAGATCGTCGAGTTCTGCACGCTGACCTATGACGTGAAGTTTCCGATCTTCTCGAAGATCTCCGTCAAGGGCGGGGACAAGCATCCGCTCTACCAGAACCTGACGGCGGCTGCCGGGACTGCCGTCGGCGAAGGTCCGATGCGGGAGCGGCTGCGCAGCAATGGACTGGCGACCGACGATAAGAGTGAAATTCTCTGGAACTTCGAAAAGTTCCTGATCGGTCGCGCTGGCAAGATCGTGGCGCGGTTTGCGCCTGACGTGACGGCAGATGACCAGCGACTGGTTTCGGCCATCGACAAGGAACTTTCAAAGACCGCCTAAGGCCGGCTATTAAGCCGGAGCGACTGCTGCGCCGTTCAGAAACAGGTTGGCGCACATTTTCGCCCGGGCCGCGATCTCCTCAATCCCCGGCGCCGGCTGCTGGCGCAGCATGGCGGCGCGCTGGGGCTCCATGGCCATCATGCCGCGCAGCATGCCGCAGGCCGCATGCGGGTCTTCGAGAGCGATGACGCCGCGATCAACCTGCTTGCGCAGCCACCCCTCCATCAGCGCATTCGTTCGGACGATGGCTTTTTCGTAGAAGGAAGCGGAGATCTCCGGGAAGCGGTCGGACTCGCCGATCACAAGCCGCATCATCGTGATTGTGTCGTCCGAAAGCGTCAGCATGCCGTAAGCCATCAGCATCCGCTCCAGTCCCTGGCGAAGATCGGCCGCGGCAAGCGTAGTCGGGTCGAGAGCCAGCAAAAAGCGTCCAATGCGATCGGTGATTAGGTCGGAAAAGAGGTCGGCTTTCGTCGGGAACAGCCTGTAGAGCGTCTTCGTCGAGACGCCCGCTTCCTGCGCAATATCCGCGATGCACGCCGTTGCATATCCGTTCGCGTGAAACTGCTTGTTGGCAGCCTCGATGATGACGCTCCTGGTGTCCTCGTCGCACCGCGCCTGCGGTCTGCCGCGCGGCCTTCTCTCGATCTTGTGATTTTGGACCATCTGTATTTTCCAAATTCAAGTTGACATCCATTTTATAGAGCATATTTTGGAAAACGTCAATTTTCCATTTTGTGCATCAGAGGCTGCATCGCTTGCGACGGCGGCCATGATCCGGAGAAAACAATGACCGCCCAGAAGCTGCATGCTCTGAACAACAACGCCGATCCAACCGCCGTAGCGGTCGCAGAGGTGATCCCGGAAACGCT
Source organism: Rhizobium sp. RHZ01 (assembly GCF_014851595.1). Taxonomy (NCBI): domain Bacteria; kingdom Pseudomonadati; phylum Pseudomonadota; class Alphaproteobacteria; order Hyphomicrobiales; family Rhizobiaceae; genus Rhizobium; species Rhizobium sp. RHZ01. Next base: position 59,029 of record NZ_JACUZZ010000017.1, on the reverse strand, counting down.
TGAAGCGAGCAAGCCGCCGCACGCGGAGGCGCCACGCGCTGCCGCTGACGTGCCGCAAGCCCGCAAGCGAGCCGGCCGGTCGCTCCTGCTTGGCGCAGCCGCCCTCGCGATCGTGGCCGCGGGTGCCTACTACGGACACGATTACTGGACGGTCGGTCGCTTCCACGTGTCGACCGACGACGCCTATGTGAAGGCGGACAACAGTGCGATCGCGCCGAAGGTTTCCGGCTACATCGCCCGGGTACTCGTCAACGACAACGAGACCGTCAAGGCGGGTCAGCCGCTTGCGCGTATCGATGATCGCGACTTCCGAGCCGCGCTCGACCAGGCGAAGGCCGACGTTGCCGCCGCGGCGGCGACGCTGAATGCGAAGGAGGCGGCCCTCCAGATCCAGCAATCGACGATCGCCGCCGCCCGCGCCACGGTCGAGGTCGACAAGGCCAACGAGACGTTCGCCGAGCAGAACAACAAGCGCTATTCGAGCCTGGCCACCAACGGTTACGCCCCGGTCCAGACCGCGCAGCAGGCCGCCTCGCAGATCGCGGCAGCACAGGCGACCATCGTGCGCGACAGCGCCGCCCTCGATGCAGCCGTAAAGCAGGTCGATCTTCTGAATGCCGAGCTTGCCCAGGCAAAGGCTGCGCTCACCCGCAGCCAGGCGCTTGAGCGCCAGGCCGAACTCAATCTCTCCTATGCCACGATTGTGGCGCCGGTCGATGGCTCCGTTGGCAACCGTACACTGCGCGTTGGCCAGTACGTCCAGGCAGGCACGCAGCTGATGTCGGTCGTTCCCACCAGCGCGGCCTATATCGTTGCGAACTACAAGGAAACGCAGCTGACCGACGTGCATGCCGGCCAGCCTGTCGAGATCGAAGTCGATACGTTCCCGGGCCGCACTTATCACGGTCACGTCGACAGCATCGCACCGGCCAGCGGCCAGGAATTCGCGCTGCTGCCGCCGGACAACGCCACCGGCAACTTCACGAAGGTCGTTCAGCGTATCCCGGTCAAGATCGTGCTCGACGGCAATGGAGCGGCAGCCGGCGATCTTCGCCCCGGCATGTCGGTGCAGCCAAGCATCAACACCAAGGCCGCCGATGCGGCCGATGGGGCCTGACCGGAGAGGATGAGGGTGGTGCCATGTCTACCACAACTGCAACCGTTGCCCCTGTCTCCCAGCCGGGCGCCAGCGTAAAGGATTGGATTGCCGTACTTGCCGGGATGATCGGCGCGTTCATGGCAATCCTCAACATCCAGATCACCAACGCCTCGCTCCTCGATATCGAGGGCGGCATCGGCACCGGCGTTGACAACGGCGCCTGGATCTCGACGTCGTATCTGATCGGTGAGATCGTCGTCATTCCGCTGACGGCGTATTTCAGCAGCGTCTTTTCCTTCCGCCGCTACATTCTCGTCAATTCGGTTCTCTTCCCGATCTTTTCGATCGCCTGTGCCTTCGCCCACGATCTCGGCACGATGATTCTGCTGCGTGGCCTGCAGGGATTTGCCGGCGGTGTCCTCATCCCCATGGCGTTCACCATGGTGCTTACCAAGCTGCCCAAGTTTCAGCAGCCTCGCGGCCTCGCACTCTTTGCCCTGTCCGTCACCTTTGCCCCGGCCATTGGCCCGACGATCGGCGGCTATCTCACGGAGAACTACGGCTGGCAGACGATTTTCTTCATCAACGCGCTCCCGAGCGCCATCATGGCCGCTGCGCTTGCCCTGACGCTCGAGAAGCAGCCGATGCAGCTCCACCTGCTGAAGGAAGGTGACTGGGCCGGCATTGTTACCATGGCGATCGGCCTTTCCGCCCTGCAGACGGTGCTCGAGGAGGGAAACAAGGAGGACTGGTTCTCCTCGCCTTTCATCGTCAAGCTCAGCATCGTGGCGTTCGTCTTCCTCGCTGCCTTCATCTGGATCGAACTGACGGTTCAAAAGCCCCTGGTGAAGCTCAGTCTCCTGAAGCAGCGCAACTTCGGCATTGGCGTTGCCGTCAATGTGCTCGTCGGCGTCGCGCTGTTCGGGACCGTCTACATCCTGCCGCAGTATCTGGGACAGGTGCAGCGTTACAATGCCGAGCAGATCGGCAATGTCCTGGCCTGGACCGGCCTGCCGCAGCTGCTGCTCATTCCCCTCGTTCCGCTGCTGATGAAGCGCTTCGACGCCCGCTATATCGGTTTCCTCGGCATTTCGATCTTCGCGATCAGCTGCTTCATGAACATCACGCTGTCAGCGAACAACGCCGGTGATCAGTTCTGGATTCCGAACATCGTGCGGGCGATCGGCCAGGCCCTGGTCCTGACCCCGATCACCGCAATCACGACCGCTGGTATTGCTGCGTCGGATGCGGCGGCTGCCTCGGGCCTGACGAACATGCTGCGCAACCTCGGCGGCGCGGTCGGCACGGCGTCGCTTGGCACGATCCTGACCGAGCGCGAGCAGTTCCATTCGAATATCATCGGGCAGTCTGTAACGCTGGCTCGCGATGAGGTTCGTGATCGCCTCGCCCAAACCACCAACTACTTCCTGGCACACGGCGTCTCCGATCCGGCAGTCGCCAGCCAGAAAGCCATCGTCGCCTTGGGTCAGATCGTCAGACGCCAGGCTCTGATCCTTGGCTTTAGCGACACCTTCGCTGTGATCGGCGTCGTGCTGGCCATTGCCGCCTTCGCCCTGTTGCTCACGCGCAAGGCGCAGCCCGGTGGCGGCGCCGGCGCCCACTGAACAGCGCAATTGAACCGAATCAATGCATGACTGCGGCCGGACTCGATCCGGCCACAGTCATGTTCTGCGGTAGTGACGGCGGAATTCGCTTGGCGAACAGTGTTCGCGATCCTGAAACAGTCGCGAAAAGTAGAAGGAATCGTCAATACCGACGGCATACGCAATCGCCTCGATCGACCGATCCGATGTCGTCAGCAGCTGCTTGGCCCGATCGATACGAAGGCGCAGCTGGAAAGCCTTCGGCGACAGGCCGAGGGCAGCCTGGAAATGCCGCCGCAGCGTTGCCGGCGACATGCCGAATTCTTGTGCCAGCGAATGCATGTCCACCGGCTCGAACGCCCGGCGCTGCAAGGTCTCGATGATCAACTCGATCTCGACGTTCGCCCCGTTGTCGCCGCCGGCGTTCGCATGGCGCGCGGATTGGACGGCGATGCGGTGAAGCGTCGCTGCCGCCGAAGCGAGGCTGAGCGGATCGCCTGCGGCAAAGTCGGAATGAAGCGCGCCGAAGAGGTGCTGCATCTCACGCAGGTTCTGTAGACGCACCACCGGTTCTGTCGGCGAGATCAGGCGCTGGCGGATCAGGTCTGCGATCAGCGTCCCCTCAAAGAGAGCCCATCTCTCCTCCCAGCTCGTTCCGTTCGTCGGGCCATAGGAATGTAATGTGCCGGCCGGCAACCAGAAGAGCGACGGCCCGTTGATCTCTTGAAGGCCCGCCTTCGCTGTCTGCAGCGTGCCATCCCCGGCCTCGACAAGGACGACCGCGTGCATTGGCAGGCGGCGGTTGGTGATACGCGTTCCGATGCGCTGCCGGCCAAACCCCGTGACGGCGAGCGCCATGCCTTCGGAAGAGGGCGAACGATAGAGAGCGATCGGCGCTTCAGTCATGAGCGAAAAGTCCAGTCGCTCTTTCCGTCCATGGCAAGTTTATCTCCAGTGTCTCACATATGCATCGTCCATTTCGCTTTTGGAGTGATCGAAATGTCAAGTCTTGCCCTGGATCAGCAGCCAGCTCAACCACCGGCGATCGACTTGGTCGCCAACGGGAAAGTCCTTTCGACCGCAGCGAACCGGTTGGGCGAACTCAAGCCGACGGATCCGTCGATCGGCGTGGAGGCGATCCGCAGGCTTTATCACGAAAACGGCTATGTCTGGTTGAAGCGCTTTCTCGATCCCCAAGTGGTCAATGCGTTTCGCGGCTGGGTTTTTTCGCATCTGGCGCGCGGCGGGCTCGTCGCGCCAGGCACCGATCCGATGCTCGGGCTATCCGCCGGCACGGGTTTGGACAAAGGCCAGGTGGATCGCATTTTGATGTCGCTCGTCCGCTCGGTCGCCTTCGAGGGTTTTTGCGCGCAGCCGCGGCTTGCGCAGTTCATGGATGAGTTTCTTTCCGGCATCTCCTACCTGCACAAACGCAAGATCATGCGCTTTACCCAACCCGGTACGACGACAGCGACGCCGGCGCATTACGATCTGGTCTATCTACGTGGCGGCACCAACCGGCTGGTGACGGCCTGGATTCCGATCGGCGACACCCCAGTCGACATGGGTGGTCTCGTGTACCTCGAGGGCTCGCATGCCATCGGTGTGCGCATGGAGGAGGAGTTTTCCAGAAAGAGCCTCGACCTGTCTGCGGAAGAAAAGATCAGTGCCTTCAACCGCAACATGACCGAGGGCGGCTGGGTATCGAAGGACCTGCCCGACATGGCAGAGCGCTTCGATACGCGCTGGCTGGTCGCCGACTACGAGGCCGGCGATGTCGTGTTGCACAGCCCTTACATGATCCACGCCTCGACCACGAACCAAAGCGCCTCGAACAGGATCAGACTGTCGACGGATATCCGCTATCAAAACGTCGATGACGAGATCGATGCCCGATGGGGCAACCACTGGACCCTGGGGGACATGCTCTAGGGCACGGCCTCATTGCCGTGCCCATGGCGACTCAGTGGCCGCCCTGCTTTTTCCGCTGACGGGCATTGCGGGCGAACATGTTGAGCACCTCCACCAGCGCCGAGAAGGCCATCGCGGCGTAGATGTAGCCCTTCGGCACATGGTAGCCCATGCCCTCTGCGAACAGCGTCATGCCGATCATCATCAGGAAGGCCAGCGCCAGCATGACGATGCTCGGGTTCCTCTCGATGAAGTTCGCGAGCGGCTTTGCCGCGACCAGCATGACGGTTACGGCCACAACGACGGCGACGACCATGATGGGGACGTGTGGGGTCATGCCGACGGCGGTGATGATACTGTCGACCGAGAAGACGATATCCAGCAGCAGGATCTGGCCGATCGCTGCGGTAACGCCTCTTGTTGCTGATGAAACAATGAAATCCTCGTTGTGATCGGCCGGATCGACGTTGTGATGGATTTCCTTCGTCGCCTTCCACAACAGGAACAGACCGCCGACAAGCAGAATGATGTCCTTCCAGGAGAAGCCGTGACCGAACAGTTCGAAGACCGGCGTCGTCAGCGTAACGATCCAGGCAACCATGCCGAGGAGGGCAAGTCGCAGCACGAGGGCAAGGCCGATGCCGACCTTGCGTGCTCTCTCGCGATGCTCAGGTGGCAGCTTGTTGGTGAGAATCGAGATGAAGATGAGGTTGTCGATCCCGAGGACCACTTCCATCACCACCAGAGTGATGAGGGCCACCCAGGCGGCCGGGTCCTGAACGAGCATCATAATGTCTTGCATCGGCGTTTATCCCCTTGCGCCACACAAATTGACGCTCGCAATGTACGGACGCGGCCTGCCTTGGCAAGCGCGCAAGGGGATATACGAAAGCAAGGCGCGTTTTATTCCTTTATGGGAATCCAGATTTCCGTCAGGCCCATGCCGGTATAGGGGTCGAAGCGGTCGTCGTAACGCTCGAACATGTCGGGCATGTTGCCGAACTCCATGCCTGCGTTCGGCATCCAGCTCCCGAAAATCTGGTGCATCGTAGCGGGAATGCCGGAGACGTGGCCGCGATGAGCAAAGACCGCATACCGCTGATCGGGTATCTTCAACGTGGCAAAGCCGTCCGGCAGGTCGCTGCTGTCGTCGACAGCCACGGCCGCCATGTAGCGGAATTTCTCTGTCTCTCCCTCGATGTGCGTGCAGACGCCATAGGCGACATTGCCGACCTGGCCGGGAATGCTGCCGAAATGAACATTGAATTTTTGCCAGAGCGAGGGAATCGCGGCATTGCCGCCATAGGGATATGTCTCCTGCAAGCCGGCAAATAGCATCGGCGGCAAGGTTTCAAATCGTGGCGGCTCGAGTTCGGGAAGGCGGGCGGGATCCATTCTGATCGGCTCCAGTAGTGCGAGGTTGCGCGTGTGCCCCTGCTTGCGGACGGCCTCAGGTGTCAGGCCGAACTGGTCGCGAAAGGCGCGAGTGAATGCCTCGTGCGAGCCATAACCCGCGTCGAGGGCAACCTCGAGAATGCTCTCCGGCTGATCGACGAGCGTCCGTGCCGCGCCGCTCAGACGGCGGGCGCGGATATAGCCGCTGATCGAATGCCCGGTGACGAGTCCGAAGACGCGCGAGAGGTGGTAGCGCGAAAGGCCGGCAACGTCCGAAATCTCTTCCAGAGTAATGTCGTTGCCGAAATGACTTTCGATGAACCAGATCGCACGTCCGACGGCGCTCATTTCTTCTCCCTGGCTGCATTCCCTTCATAGCGAAGGGCAGCAGGCCGCGTTTGATCCCTGTTGCGGGATTCTGGCGCGGACGGAGAAAGAAATCAAAGGTGTGGGTTCAGGATCGCTTCTTGGTGCCGTACGCGGCGGTGAAGACGCGGATGGCGCCGTTGACCACGCGATCCATCTCCTCGCGCGGAGGAGGGGCGTCCATGTCGCCGAACAGCCGCAGCTTGAAGAAGCTTCCGCCGCAGAGCTCCAGGAACTGGCGGGCGGCAAGCTCTATGTCGTCGATCTCGAAACGGCCGGCCTCGACCTGGCTCGTCAGGAAGTCCTTCAGCACCGTCCGGATGTTCTCGGGGCCGGTGAAAAAGCGCTGACAGAGATGCGGCATGCGGTCGCGGACGCCGATGACCGTACGCATCGCATTGATGACCTTATCCTCGGTCAGATGGCTGACAAAGGTCATCCCGAAGTCGTGCAGCGCAACGTCGGGATCATTGGATTCCTTGAGAGTATTGCGCACGCTGGCGACGAACGCCGCGCGCTCGCTCTCCATCATCGCGGTGAAGAGCTCTTCCTTGTTGGCGAAGTAGACGTAGAGCGTTCCTTTTGAAACTCCCGCCTCGCGCGTTACATCGTTCATGCTCGCGGCATCGAAGCCAAGTTTCATGAAAACGCGGCGGGCGCCGTCGAGAATTTGTTTGCGCTTGGCAGGGTCTTCGCCCGCGGCCCATCTGCCGCCTGTCGAGGGAGACTCATCCACGCGCGTATCGGAAAGCTCTGTCATAGCTCCTTAACCATATCCGCATCAGCGAACTTTTCGTTAATAAAATCGAACCGGGTGGTTCGATACAGCTTGATATGAATGGAAAAAGGTTCTATGTCAACTGAACCGAACCGTTCAGTTCGATTAAATTCACTCAATTTGCCGGTAGTCGCCCATGTCGTCCAGTCCAAAAGCCAATGTTGCCCGCATCGTCAGCGAACCTGCTGAAACCGAGGGCAAGGCTCAGGAAGCAGCAGTCCCCACCGCGGAAGCACCGCGCGCGCCGCAGGCTCCTGCCGACACGCAGGCCGTTCCCGCTGAGAAGAAGAAAAAGCGCAGTCTTGCCCTGCCAATCATCGGCCTTGCGCTGCTCGCAGGCGCCGCATGGTACGGCTACGATTGGTGGACGACGGGCCGTTTCCTGGTCTCGACCGACGACGCTTACATCGAAGGCGATATCGCGACGATCTCGCCGAAGGTTACCGGCTATGTCGCCAAGGTGAACGTCGTTGCCAACCAGAATGTCAAGGCCGGCGACGTTCTGGCCTCGCTGGACGACGGCGACTACAAGCTCGCCCTCGATCAGGCGGTGGCTTCTCTCGATACCGAAACGCTCTCGCTGCAGCGTATTGACGCGCAGATTGCCGGTGGTCAGGCAAGCCTCGACCAGGCCAAGGCCCAGAAGACGGCTTTGGAAGCCACCGTTCGCGGTGCGCAGATCACACAGACCCGCGCCGCGGAACTGCAATCCAAGTCTGTCGGTACGACCGCTAACCTCGACGCCGCGAACATTGCTCTCGACCAGGCAAAGGCAAACCTGATTGGCGGTGATGCGGCGATCGCATCCGCGGAAGCAAATGTAACGCTGCTGCAGGCGCAGCGCCGCGAGGCCGAAGGCACGATCCGCCAGCTCGAGCTTGCGCGCGACAAGGCTGCCCGCGACCTCTCCTTCACGGTCCTGAAAGCGCCCTATGATGGCGTCGTCGGCAATCGCTCGGTGCAGGAGGGCGATCTGGTGTCGCCCGGCCAGCGTCTGATGGCGCTCGTCCCGGTTCGTCAGCTCTTTATCGACGCGAACTTCAAGGAAACGCAGATCCAACATCTGGTGCCGGGCTCCAAGGTCAACGTGCATGTCGATGCTTATGGCGACCATCCGATCGTCGGCACGGTTGAATCGATTTCGCCGGCTTCCGGCTCCGTCTTCTCGCTGCTGCCCCCGGAAAACGCCACGGGCAACTTCACGAAGATCATTCAGCGCGTGCCGGTTCGTATCTCGCTGCCGCAGGATGCTCTCGACAGCGGTCGCCTGCGCGCAGGCCTGAGCGTGGTTGTTGATGTCGACACGCGCACGGCGCCGGATGCGACCAAGTAAATCCTGACGAGGTAGGCCGATGGCCGCGAGCGCAACAGTTGGAACCGTTCCGGCCACTCCGGCGGCCACGGATCATATGGATCCACGCAAGCTCATCGCGTTCTTCGCGATGGTGCTCGGCATGTTCATGTCGATCCTCGATATCCAGATCGTGTCGGCATCGCTTGCCGAAATCCAGGCTGGCCTCAGCGCTGGTTCGGACGAGATCGGCTGGGTGCAGACCTCCTATCTGATCGCCGAAGTCATCATGATTCCGCTGTCGGGCACGCTCGCGCGCATCGTCTCGACACGATACCTGTTTGCGGCTTCCGCTGCTGGCTTCACCATGGCGAGCGCGCTCTGTGCTACGGCGACGAACATCGACCAGATGATCGTCTACCGCGCCATCCAGGGCTTCATCGGCGGCGGCATGATTCCGTCGGTCTTTGCGGCAGCCTTCACGATCTTCCCGCCCTCCAAGCGCAGCATCGTCTCGCCGATCATCGGCCTGATCGCCACGCTTGCTCCGACCATCGGCCCGACGGTCGGCGGCTATCTCAGCCACGCCTTCTCGTGGCACTGGCTGTTCCTGGTCAACATTGTCCCGGGCATCATTGTGACGATCGTCACTTGGAATTTCATCGATTTCGATAAGCCGGAATTCGCGCTGATCAAGAAGTTCGATTGGTGGGGCCTGTTGTCGATGGGCGTCTTCCTCGGCGCGCTTGAGTATGTGCTGGAGGAAGGCAATTCCAACGACTGGTTCAACGACAGCTATATCTTCATGGGCGCGATCGCCTCTGCAATCGCTGCCGTTGTCTTCTTCTATCGGGCCTTCACCGTTGATTTCCCGGTCGTCGACCTGAGGGCCTTCACGAACCGAAACTTTGCCTTCGGCTCCGTGTTTTCCTTCGTCATGGGTATCGGCCTCTATGGCTTGACCTATATCTACCCCGTCTACCTCGGGCGCATTCGCGGCTATGACTCGCTGATGATCGGCGAAACGATGTTCGTATCGGGCCTCGCGATGTTCTTCACCGCGCCAATCGCCGGAAAGCTATCGACGAAGATGGATCTGCGGCTGATGATGGTGATCGGTTTCGCCAGCTTCGCGGCCGGTACCTACATCATGACGCATCTGACCCAGGACTGGGACTTCTACGAGCTCCTCATTCCGCAGATCTTCCGCGGCTTCGGGCTGATGATGTGCATGGTGCCGATCAACAATATCGCACTCGGCACGATGCCGCCGGCCCGTATGCGCGGCGCGTCGGGCCTCTTCAACCTGACTCGTAACCTCGGCGGCGCCGTGGGGCTGGCGATCATCAACACCGTGCTGACGAACCGGCAGGATGTTCATTACGAGCGGCTGCGCGAGAATATCGATTGGGGAAATCCCGCCGCGATCGACCAGATGAACAACATGGCGGCGAACTTCGACGCCTACGGCATGGATGGCGCGGTTGTTGCCATCAAGCAGATGGTCGGGCTCGTGACGAAGCAGGCAATCGTCCTGTCCTTCAGTGATGTTTTCCTGATGCTGACCGTGCTGTTCCTGGCGATGATCCTGGGCGTTGCGATGCTGGACAAGCCTGCACCCCAAGGCGGAGGTGGCGGCGGCGGAGGCCACTGACCACTCTTGAAATCAGGGTTTAGGGCCGGCCTGGGACACCACGCCGGCCCTCATTTTTTGCATAAAGATTTGACGTGAACGGAAACGTTTGCAGTTTTTGATTTACGTACATCAAATTTGGAGCTAAAGGTCTCGTCAGGAGGAGAGATGAGGCCAACAGTCCACGATATCGCTGCTGCGGCAGGCGTCAGCCTGGCAACCGTTGACCGGGTTTTGAACCAGCGGCCGGGCGTGCGTCACGTGACGCGCGAGAAGGTCGAGAACGCCATTCGCGAGATCGGCTATGTCAGGGACGTTGCCGCTGCCAATCTCGCCAAGGGCCGGACCTATCCGCTCGTGTTCATCCTTCCGACCAGCGACAATTCTTTCATGCATGGGCTGAATGACGAGGTGCAAGCCGCGATTGCGCGGTCGTCCGTGGAGCGAACGCAAATCCGCACCGTCGAGGTGCCGGCGTTCGATCCGGGCGCGCTCGTCGGGGTTCTGGACGAACTTGGAGAAGAGCGGCCTTCGGGGGTCGCGCTTGTCGCCACCGATGCGCCTGAGGTGCGCGACGCTGTCGATCGGCTGGTGAAGGACGGTATTCCCGTCGTGACGCTGGTTTCGGATCTCACCGGTTCGCAGCGGCATCACTATGCCGGTGTCGACAATATTGCCGCCGGACGCACAGCCGCACGGCTGCTGGGGCGTTTCTTGGGCGGCAGCAAGGGGGAGGTCGCGGTGCTCGCCGGCTCGATGCTGGTCCGCGACCATCGCGAACGCCTCGAGGGTTTTGCTGCCGTCATGGCCGCGGAGTTTCCATCGCTCTCCATCCTTCCCGTCATTGAGGGGCGCGACGATCCTGACATGGCGCATATGCTGGTGGCGGATGCGTTGTCGAAGAAAAGCGGCATCATCGGCGTCTACAGCCTCGGCGCCGGTAATCGCGGCCTGATCAAGGCACTGAAGGAAAAGGCGGTCGACCGGTCGCTGACGGTCGTCGCGCACGAATTGACGGCCCATACTCGCGCCGCGCTCCTTGATGGAACGATTGATGCAATTCTGAACCAGAATGCAGGCCATGAGGTGCGCAGCGCTATCCGCGTCCTCAAGGCGAAGGCGGACGGACTTTCCGTCATCGAGGCGCAGGAGCGCATCCGCCTCGACATATTTCTGAAAGATAATCTGCCGTAACGGCAAAGGGAGAAACACATGTATCTGGGTCTCGATCTCGGAACCTCCGGCGTCAAAGCCATGCTGATCGATGGCGATCAGAAGATCATAGGCTCGGCCAATGGTTCGCTCGACGTCTCGCGCCCGCATTCCGGATGGTCGGAGCAGGAGCCCTCGCACTGGATCCGCGCGACGGAAGAGGCTGTAGCCGGGTTAAAGGCAAAGCATCCGAAGGAACTCGCCGCCGTGAAGGGCATTGGCCTTTCCGGCCAGATGCACGGCGCAACCCTGCTCGATGCCGAGGATAAGGTGCTCCGCCCCTGCATTCTGTGGAACGATACGCGCTCTTATGTCGAGGCAGCCGCGCTGGATTCCGATCCGCGTTTCCGCAGGCTGACCGGCAACATCGTTTTCCCCGGCTTTACCGCGCCAAAGCTTGCCTGGGTCGCCAAGCATGAGCCGGAAATCTTCGCCAAGGTCGCCAAGGTGCTGCTGCCGAAGGACTATCTGCGCCTCTGGCTGACCGGCGAGCACATTTCGGAAATGTCGGACTCTGCCGGCACCTCGTGGCTCGACACCGGCAAGCGCAAGTGGTCATCAGAGCTTCTTGCGGTCACCGGCCTCGATGAAAAGCAGATGCCTCATCTGATCGAAGGCACTGAGCAGGGCGGCAAGCTGCGCGGCGAGCTGGCCAGCAAGTGGGGAATCTCCGGAAGTGTCGTCGTTGCCGGCGGCGCCGGCGATAATGCCGCTTCCGCCTGCGGCATGGGCACGGTCAGCGATGGCGCGGCCTTCGTGTCGCTTGGCACCTCGGGCGTTCTCTTCGCGGCCAATGCGGCCTATTTGCCGAAGCCGGAAAGCGCCGTGCATGCGTTCTGCCATGCTCTGCCGAATACCTGGCATCAGATGGGCGTCATCCTCTCGGCGACGGACGCGCTGAACTGGCACTCCAGCGTCACGGGAAAGTCGGCGGCTGACCTGACCACTGAACTCGGTGAAACGCTGAAAGCGCCGTCGGGCGTCACCTTCCTTCCCTATCTCTCGGGCGAGCGCACGCCGCACAACGATGCCGTCATCCGCGGTGCGTTCATCGGCCTCGAGCATGAGAGCAGCCGCGTGGTGCTGACCCAGGCTGTTCTCGAAGGCGTGTCCTTCGCGATCCGCGACAATCTCGAAGCGCTGCGTTCTGCGGGCACGGATATTTCCCGTGTCACCGCGATCGGCGGCGGCTCGCGCTCGCGCTATTGGCTGGCCTCGATTGCTACGGCGCTCGGTGTGCCGGTCGACCTGCCGGCTGACGGTGACTTCGGCGCAGCGTTTGGCGCGGCCCGCCTCGGCCTGATCGCCGCGACTGGCGCAGATCCGGTTGCGGTCTGCACACCACCGAAGACGGCGGGCACGATCGAGCCCGTCGCGGCGCTCTCCGGCGCTTACGAAGATTCCTACAAGCGCTATCGCGCTCTCTATCCGGCGATCAAATCGCTGCAGCACTGAACCCAGAACAACAATCCCGAAACCCAAGGAGACATGGACATGAGCACCGGATTTTTCGGCGACATCCAGAAGATCAAATATGAAGGCCCGGACAGCAAGAACCCGCTGGCCTTCCGCCACTACAACAAGGACGAAGTCGTTCTCGGCAAGCGCCTGGAAGATCATCTGCGCTTCGCGGTCGCCTACTGGCACACCTTCGCCTGGCAGGGCGGCGATCCCTTCGGCGGCCAGACTTTCCTGCGCCCCTGGTTCGAAGATACGATGAAGGCCGCCAAGCTGAAGGCCGACGTTGCGTTCGAACTTTTCCAGTTGCTCGACGCGCCCTACTACTGCTTCCATGACGCCGACGTGCGCCCGGAAGGCAAGAACTTCGCCGAAAACACCAAGAACCTGAACGAGATCGTCGACTACTTCGCCGAAAAGCAGGCCGCATCAGGCGTCAAGCTGCTCTGGGGTACCGCGAACCTCTTCTCGAACCGCCGCTTCATGTCGGGTGCGGCCACCAACCCGGATCCGGAAGTCTTCGCCTACTCCGCCGCGACGGTTAAGACCTGCATGGACGCCACGGCCAAGCTCGGTGGCGAGAACTACGTTCTCTGGGGCGGCCGCGAAGGCTATGAGACCCTGCTCAACACCGACCTCAAAAAGGAACTCGACCATCTCGGCCGCTTCCTCAACCTCGTCGTCGAGTACAAGCACAAGATCGGCTACAAGGGCACGATCCTCATCGAGCCGAAGCCGCAGGAGCCGACCAAGCACCAGTACGACTACGACGTCGCGACGGTCTACGGCTTCCTCAAGAAGCACGGCCTCGAAAACGAAGTGAAGGTCAACATCGAACAGGGCCACGCGATCCTCGCCGGCCACTCCTTCGAGCACGAACTGGCACTCGCGAACGCGCTCGGCATCTTCGGCTCGATCGACATGAACCGCAACGACTACCAGTCGGGCTGGGATACCGACCAGTTCCCGAACAACGTTCCGGAAATGGCGCTCGCCTACTACTACGTCCTGCAGGGCGGCGGCTTCACCACCGGCGGCACCAACTTCGACGCCAAGCTTCGCCGCCAGTCGCTCGATCCGGAAGATCTGCTGATCGGCCATATCGGCGGCATGGATGCCTGCGCCCGCGGTCTCAAGGCTGCTGCCAAGATGATCGACGACAAGGCTCTGTCCGGCCCGCTCGATGCCCGCTACGCCGGCTGGGATTCGGCCGAAGGCCAGAAGCTCGCCCGCGGCGAATACTCGCTCGAGCAGATCGCCGAGTGGGTCGAAGCCAAGGACATCAACCCGCAGCCGAAGTCCGGCAAGCAGGAACTGCTCGAAAACATCGTCAACCGTTACGTTTAATCGGCGGTTGATTGTGGAGGAGAGGGCCGGGAGCGAGAGCTTGCCGGCCCTTTTTCGTTGATGGGGACGGCGCGCGGTCGTCGCCTTGACGATTCAGGCGAGATAGGATGCCAAGGGTACACTGCGGGCGGCCGGATGGCGATCTGAAAAGAAGGGCATGGCTACGATGGCCTATCTCAGACAGGGCATGCTTGCCATAGCAGCGATGTTGGCAGCGGCGATATCTGCAGGGGCAGCTTCCCCCCAACCCTGCGTGCAGGATACCTTCGGAGGGGAGGCCTATATCGTCTGCACCGTCGAGAAAGAAGAAGGCGATCTGCGCTTGTTCTGGAAGAACGCGGATGGAGAGCCTTATCGGGATTTCTCCAGCGTCGCCGAGGCCGTTCGCAACAAGGGACAGACCTTGGCGTTCGCGGTCAATGCCGGCATGTATCTGCCTGATTTTTCGCCGATCGGCCTCTATGTGGAAGACGGCCAGGAATTGCGGCCCGTCAACCGCACCGAGAGAGACGGCGCCGCCTCGGGTCCCGTGCCGAACTTCTATAAAAAGCCGAATGGCGTGTTCTTCATCGATGGCGCCGCCACCGGAATACTTCCGACGCAAGAATTTTTGAAACGCCGGTCGGAGGTCCGGTTCGCCACCCAGTCCGGTCCGATGCTGGTCATCGGCAACAAGCTGAACCCGATCTTTATCGTCGGATCGACGGACCGCACCCGTCGTGGCGGGGTCGGCATCTGCGCCGATGGCGCGGTGCGCTTCGCAGTCAGTGAAGACAGGGTGAATTTCCACGACTTCGCGCGCTTGTTCCGCGATCATTTGTCCTGCCCGAATGCGCTGTTTCTCGACGGTGGCCGCGGTGTCGGGCTCTACAGTCCGGCCCTTGGGCGCAACGACAAATCCTGGCATGGCGGGTTCGGCCCTATGTTCGGGCTGGTGGAGTGACGCAGGGGCTGCGTCGCGTTCGAAGCGGTCGGATCATCCCGATATGCGGTTGCCAAATCTCGGCGTCATCCTACTTGGCCTCGGGACCATAACACCCGGAGGCGATGCCGTGTCCAAAGCCGACCTTGCTGCCGTCTATCGAGACTACATCGCCTGTCTGAACCGCCAGAATTGGACGGCGCTCGACCAGTTCGTTCATCCCGATGTTCACTACAATGGAGCGCGAATCGGGCTGTCCGGCTATCGCCAGATGCTGGAGGGCGACTTTCTTGCGATTCCGGACCTACATTTCGACATCGATTTCCTGATTTCCGAGCCGCCCCGCGTGGGAAGCCGCCTGCGGTTTGATTGCACGCCGAAAGGGCTCCTGTTTGGCATGCCGGTGAACGGCAAGAGGGTCTCGTTCACTGAAAACGTGTTCTATGAGTTCCGGGACGGGCGGATCGAGGAGGTCTGGTCTGTCATCGACAAGGCGGCAATCGCATCACAGCTGCAGCAATGACGCCGCCGCTTCAATCATTCGCGCTTGCGCAGCCAAGGCTCGAGAGCGTAGACCGCCTTGCTGCGAACGGGGGTTGATAAATGAGCGACAGTGAACGTGATTGGAGCGCCGCCCTCGTGCAGGCCGTCGCCGATAGTCCCAAGCGCGACAACAGCGCCTATCACGCGGCCATGGCCGAGGCACGCCAGGCGTTTGAAGCCGCCGAGGCTGCTCTGGGCGGGCCGGTGCAGGTCAAGACGAAAACCAAGATGAAGCGAAGCGGCGAATACGTCGTGAAATGGGTGTTCAAGCGGGTGAAATGACCTGCCGGCGGTCGGTCGGACGACCGAAGAACGCTTGCCTAGAGATGGTCTGCGGACGTATTCTTGGCTTTCGCGAGCCTGCCCCAGCGCTCAGCCGAGGTTGAAGGCCCCCGAGAGGGAGGATATCATGAAGATCGCATCGATATTCGCAGTCGGCTTGATTGGATTCTGCGGGGCTGCATCGCTCGCTCTGGCGGAGGATGCGCACACTATATTCGCTCCCGGTGATATCAAGTGGGTCGAGGCCCCCAAGGTGCTTCCGGCCGGAGCACAAGCGGCGGTCTTGTTCGGCAATCCCACCAAGAAAGGCTTGTTTGCGCTTCGGCTAAAGGTGCCGTCGGGATATGCGATCCCGCCGCATACACATCCTGGCTATGAAGTTGTGACGATCCTATCCGGGACTGCCAAATTTGGCATGGGCAAAACCGCTGATCGGAGTGCCACGAAGGCACTGGCTGCGGGTAGTTTCTTTGCCCTGCCGCCGGGCACGGCGCATTTCGTCTACTTCGACGATGAGACCGTACTCCAAATCAACACGAACGGCCCTTGGGGCATCAAGTACGTCAACCCGGCGGATGATCCCCAGAAGTCGCAATAGCCAGTTGCCGGGTGAATGCCAATTGCTCCCGCCGCCAAGCGCGGCGGGACGTCCCGGCCGGTGTCGGATGGCGGCGTCACGTTGCCTCTTGGCGCGGACGGTGGGAGAACCGGCGCGCCTTCCAATGCAGTCGTTACGCCGTGGGCAAGGCCGCAATCACTTCGTCGGTCGTCAGGATCGCATGTGCGAAGGTCGGCGCGCTGAGCTCGTGTGCGGCGTGCATCAATTCATGCGAGAAGGCGGCCGTCGCATCGCGCACGAGAGTCACGTGATAGCCAAGCTCCATGGCGTAGCGGGCGGTCGTATCGATGCAGGTATTGGCCAGCAGTCCGACCACGATCACGTGGGTGATGCCCTTCTGCTTCAGTCGGAAATCCAGGTCGGTGTTGGCGAAGCCGCTTTGCCCCCAATGTTCCTTGGCGACGATGTCGCCAGGTTTCGGCGCAAAATCCGGGTGCCATTCGCCACCCCATTCGCCGCGCGCGAACTGGTGTTGGTGCATGATCCGTTGTTGGGTGGGGTTGGGATGATCCCAATCCTCATAATCACCCGGCTCCCACCGCCGGTGCGGGGCGATGGCCACCTGAATGCCCGCCGCGCGTATGGCGCCATCCAGCCGGCGGAGGTTATCGAGAAGCGCGACCTCATCGGCGATCGGCTTGAGGCGCGGATAAACCTTCCCGCCCTCGGACAGGAAGTCGTTGAAGGGATCGACGAGGAGCAAGGCGGTCGTTTGCTTGCTGTAATTCGGCTTTGACATGACTGTCTCCAATAAGCTGAGGTGTTTCGGGACTTAGTTGCGAAGTGCGGCACGCTCGATGCTGGCCGCAAAGAGCGGCGTTTCGCCCTTGTTGTGCGCAATCGACATCGGCTGACGCTGTGCGCGAAAGACGTCGAAAGGAATGCCCTGCCTATCGAGAAAGGCCTTGAATTCTTCCGTTGCTCTGGACCGAACGTGGTTCGTGAATTCGCAGGTCTGATCGTCGATTCGTTTGACGCTGAGTTCCCAAAGCACATGGATCGTCGTGCGGCCTGTCGGCGTGACTATATCCGAAACGGATTCCAGGATCAGGTGATCCTTTTCACCCAGGGTCTCGACATAGTGCTGAACCATCAGGCTGCCGCCGATCGTCTCGACATTGATCGACATGCGCCTACCGTCGGGGGCCGTCGTAAAGCCGGCGGCGATGTGTGCCGGAGAGCAGCGTTGGTACTCGTCTTCGGGGAGCGTGAAGCACCATTTCGGAATGTCGACCTTCTCGATCGGTGCGTTGATGACGGCGGTAAAGCTTGAATCGACGATTTCATGATCACTCACGACGGGTTCCTTTCGCTGCTGGATGAGCTTGATTTCGGCGCGACGTCGCCACGCAACTCCTTTGAGGCGGGCAGTGCCATGCGCCTGCATTGCCGATGCTCCTTTTTGGGCCATGTCGCTCCTTTCAGCGCGGGCCAGATGGCCGGTTGCGCTTGCTTCAATGACGCCTTATATTAACTATGAAAATCATATCTACAAGTAACTATGAAAAAGAAAGTTACACTATGGAGAAAGATTCTGCGCCAGACACGCTGTGCCCGGTTGCTCGCTCGGAGGCGGTTGTCGGGGATCGTTGGACCGTGCTTGTTCTGCGCGAGCTGTTCATGCGCAGTCACCGGTTCGAAGAAATTCAGGCGCAAACTGGCGGGACCCCGCAGATGATCGCAACGCGCCTGAAGTCATTGGAAGCCGAAGGCATTGTGGAGCGCCGTCGCTACAGCGAGCGGCCGCCGCGCTACGAGTATCACCTGACGGAAAAGGGCGAAGCATTCTACCCGGTGATACTGGCGCTGCGCGCCTGGGGCGAGACCTGGCTGAAGTCGGGTGACGAAGGCCGCGCCGTGCAATACACGCACCTTTGCTGCGGCAAGCCGGCGGGGCTTGGGCCGACATGCGAATCGTGCGGCCAGCCGATAAGACGGGAAGATTTGAGTACTGAGCTCAATCCGGCCTATCAGCGCGAACGGGACGCGCGATGGGAGGCATTCAAGGGCAGTCGATAATCAATGTTTGATTGTATCGACGGTGCGGACGCTACGCCGTTCGCTTTAGCGTTTCGTCCAGCGACGCGATGGTGCGCCAACGGAGTTGCGTACCACTAGGTCCGGGCGCAGCAGGATTTCGGTTTCCGCCGGTTGGCCGTCGGACAGGAATTCCAGAAGAAGCGCCATGGCCTGCTTTCCGATCAAGGTTCGCGGCTGGCGGATGGTGGTCAGCGGCGGCGACATGAACACGGCCTGCGGCACGTCATCGAAGCCGGTCACGGAGAAGTCCTTCGGAATGTCGTAACCGCGGGCATTCAGTCCGATCATCACGCCGATCGCCGTCTGGTCGTTGACGCACATGAAGGCGGTCGGCAGCGTGTCGCGCATGAAGAGCTGCTCGACGGCATGGCGGCCGCTCTCTAGCGTTCCATCGCCTTCGAGCACGATGCGCATATCTGGCGCAACGCCCGCCGCATCGAGCCCCGCGTCGTAGCCCTGACGCCGGCGGCTATAGGCAAGGCGTGTGCGCGAATCGCCGATGAAGGCGATCTTGCGATGGCCCTCTGCCAGCAGCAGATCGACGGCCTTTCTGGCGCCTTCCACATCATCCACGCCGACATAAGGAATGCCGCCGTTGAAAACCGGCTCGAAGACCCCGACGCTGGGCGGCAGGCGGGCGGTCATCGTCTGGTGGCCGAAGGGCAGGATGCCGGTGAAGAGGATCAGCCCGGCGGCCTGGTTGGAATTCAGGAACTTCAGATATTCGAGGCCGCGCTGCGCATCGTTCTGCGTGTGACCGATCAGGATGCCGTAGCCGTGGGCGCGCGCCTCGTTCTCGAGGCCGACCAGAATGTTGGAGAAGTTTGGGTCGCCGATGTCAGGAGCAACCACGAGAATCATATTCGACCGACCGAGCCGCAGGCTGCGCGCCATGGCATTGGTCGTGTAACCGGTGATGGCGATTGCCTGGTTGACCTTCAGGCGCGTGGAGTTGGCGACCTTCTCCGGCGTGTGGATCGCCCGCGATACCGTCGCGATCGAAACCTCGGCGATCCGAGCGACGTCTTCTATGGTTGCGGGCGTGGAATTCGACACTGCGTCCTGCCTTGGGATGCCTTCGCCGCGACACTACACAGACTTGCCGGGAGGTCAAACGCGCCGACCTGCAGATCTGTGTGTAACAATGATGTAAACCTTTACATACGTCGTGTAAAGGTTTACATATGGCTTCAAGCGGATGGGAGCCGCAGGGAGGAAATCAGTCAATGAGTGTGGATTCTGCCGACACCGCGCCCGTGGTGTTGTCCGCGCGGCGCATCTGCAAGTCGTTCAGCGGCGTGCAAGTCCTCTTCAGTGTCAATTTCGATCTGCGTGCCGGTGAGATCCATGCTCTCATGGGTGAAAACGGCGCGGGCAAATCGACCTTGGTCAAGGTCATGTCCGGTTTCGAGCAGCCGAGTTCGGGCGAGATCCTGCTCGACGGCCAGCCGGTCGTCTTGCCGGCCAACGGCGCGGCCGAAGCGCTCGGCATCGTTCTCATCCACCAGGAATTCAATCTTGCCGAACATCTGACGGTGACCGAGAGCCTTTTCCTTGGCCGCGAAGTCACGCGGTTCGGCGTGCTTGACCGCAAACACATGCGCGCCGAGACCCGCAAGGCACTCGATCTGCTCGGTTCGCATGTCGACGAGAATGCCATCATCGGCACATTGTCGATCGCCGACAAGCAGATGGTGGAAATCGCCAAGGCAATCAGTCGCGATGCCCGCGTCGTCATCATGGATGAACCGACAGCCGTGCTTTCGCGCGAAGAGACGAACTTCCTGTTCCGGCAGGTGCGCAAGCTGCGTGACAAGGGTACAAGCTTTATCTTCGTATCGCATAAGCTCGACGAGGTGATGGAAATCACCGACCGGGTGACCGTGCTGCGCGATGGCCAGTGGGTCAAGACTGCGCCGACGGCGATGCTCGACGGCGAATCCATCGCGCAGCTGATGGTCGGGCGCGAGCTTTCAAGTCTCTATCCGACCAAGGTCGAGCCCAATGTCGACGAAGAAATCGTCCTTCGGGTCGAAGGTGTCTCGACGGGTTATGTTCAGGATGCCAGCTTCGAGGTCCGCAAGGGTGAGATCATCGGCTTCTCAGGCATGATTGGCTCCGGTCGCACGGAGCTGATGGAGGCGGTCGCCGGGCTTCGGAACCGTGCCGCGGGCGAGGTCCACATTGGCGGTGAATCGATTCCGTCAGGCGATGTACATGCCGCCAATCGCGCCGGCCTTGCCTACATGACGAAGGATCGGAAGTCGAAGGGCCTGCTTCTGCGCTCCGGTATGATGACCAATCTGACGCTGCAATCGCTCGGCCAGCATTCGCGACACGGCTATCTCAGCCCGAGCAGCGAGGCGCAGGCGCTCGCCAAGGCAAGGCGGCGCTTTGATATCCGGGTTCGCGACACCAACATCGTTGCCGGGCGTATGTCGGGCGGCAACCAGCAGAAGCTGCTGCTTGCTAAGGTCATGGAGACCGAGCCCGAGATCATCATCATCGACGAGCCGACGCGGGGCATCGACGTCGGCACCAAGCAGCAGATCTATCATTTCATCTCCGCGCTGGCGCGCGACGGTCGATCCATCATTGTCGTCTCCTCGGAGATGCCGGAGGTGATCGGCCTTTGCACGCGCGTCGCGGTGATGCGCGAGGGACGGATCGTCGGCGTGCTCGAGGGCGACGAGATTTCCGAGCAGGAGATCATGCGCTACGCCGCCGGATTGAAGAAGAAAGCCGCCTGACGGTGGCGGGGAGGCGCTGCGCTCGGCGCGCCGTAAAGGTATGATGCCCATCGAATTGAGGGCGGGAGGTTGGTTTGGAGATGAGTGTGAACGAGGAGACCAGGGAAATCAGCCGTCGCCCCTGGCGGGATATCGATCTCAGGGCGGTCGCGCCCTTTGCAGCCCTGATACTGCTCTTGATCGTCGGCGCGCTGGTCAATCCGAACTTTATCGGCATCACCAACCTCGCCAACGTCGCGACGCGCTGCGCCTTTATCGCCATTATCGCTGTCGGCGCCACATTCGTGATTTCCGCAGGCGATCTTGATCTGTCCGTCGGCTCGATGGTGGCCTTTGTCGCCAGCCTGATGATCCTTTTGATGAATTCCGGCGTGATTGCCGACCCGACACTGATGCTGGCGGCCGCGGTCGTGTTTACGCTCGTCGCCGGTGCGCTCTGCGGACTGGCCAATGGTCTGATCACCACGGTCGGCAGGATCGAGCCGTTCATCGCCACGCTCGGCACCATGGGCATCTATCGCGGCCTGACGACATGGCTTAGCCAAGGCGGCGCGATCACGCTGCGCTCGGCCGACATCCAGACGCTTTACCGTCCGGCTTATTTCGGCAACATTTTCGGCGTGCCGGTTCCGATCGTCGTGATCCTGGCAGTTACCGCCGTTGCGGCCTTCATTCTCTACCGCACGCGCTATGGTCGCCATGTCGTTGCTGTCGGTTCCAATAGTGATGTCGCGCGCTACTCCGGCATTGCGGTCAATCGCGTGCGCACGATCGCCTTTGTCATCCAGGGGCTCTGCGTTGCCATCGCGGTGCTGCTTTATGTGCCGCGCCTCGGCTCGACCTCGGCAACAACCGGCATTCTCTGGGAACTGCAGGCGATCACCGCCGTAGTCGTCGGCGGCACGGCGCTCAAGGGCGGCGCTGGCCGCGTCTGGGGGACCATCTGCGGTGCCTTCATTCTCGAACTCGTCGGTAACATCATGCTGCTGTCGAACTTCATCAGCGAATATCTCATCGGTGCGATCCAGGGTGCGATCATCATCATCGCCATGCTGGTGCAGCGCTCGCTGGTCCGCAAATCGTAAGCGGACTGGTTCCAGGAATTGGCCGGGATCACAGGGCGTCCGGTTGACGGGTAGGAAAAGTCCCTGACGTTTATTGGGAGGAAATAGAATGCGCAAACTCATGTTGGGTCTTGCGGTTGCGGCCGTCACGCTGGCGGGTACCGCATACGCACAGGACAAGAAGTTCACCATCGGCGTCTCGATTCCGGCAGCCGACCATGGTTGGACCTCGGGCGTCGTGTTCCACGCCGAACGCATCGCCAAGAAACTGATGGAACAGCATCCGGGCCTGAACGTCATCGTCAAGACTTCGCCGGATGCCGCCAGCCAGGCGAACGCTGTGCAGGACCTTGATACACAGGGCATCGACGCCCTTGTCATCCTGCCGTCGGATCCGGATCCGCTCGTCAACGCCATCAAGGAAGTCAAAGGTAAGGGCAAGTACGTCGCGCTCGTCGACCGTGCGCCCTCGACCAACGATGACACCGTCCGTGACCTTTATGTCGCTGGCAACAACCCGGCGCTCGGTGAAGTTGCTGGCAAGTACATCGCTGCGCAGACGCCGGACGCCGAAGTCGTCGTCATTCGCGGCCTGCCGATCCCGATCGATCAGCAGCGCCAGGACGGCTTCGACAAGGGCATTGCCGGCTCCAAGGTCAAGGTTCTCGACCGCCAGTACGGTAACTGGAACCGCGACGATGCCTTCAAGGTCATGCAGGACTATCTGACGAAGTACCCGAAGATCGACGTGGTGTGGTGCCAGGACGACGACATGGCTGTCGGCGTGCTGCAGGCGATCGAGCAGGCCAAGCGTACCGACATCAAGTATGTTGTCGCCGGCGCCGGCTCCAAGGACATGGTCAAGAAGGTCATGGACGGCGACAAGCTGATCCCGGTCGACGTTCTTTATCCGCCGGCAATGGTTGGCACGGCCATGGAGCTGACGGCTGCTGGTCTCTACGGCCAGGTTCCGGTTCGCGGCACCTTCGTCCTCGACGCGACGCTTGTCACGAAGGACAATGCGAAGGACTTCTACTTCCCGGATTCTCCGTTCTGATCCGAAGAATCTAATGCGGCGCCCGTTCGACAGTACGGGCGCCTTTCTTTGACAGTGTCGCTTGCTAGTCCGGCAGGCCGGCCTTGGCGAGGTCCGTGATGCAGCGGTCGATGAAGGCTTCGGTCATGACGGGATTATCGCCGAAATAGAACTCTCGGCGGGCGTCAGTGCAGGTCATCCCCGGCCGGAAGCGATGAAGCCTCGCAACTGCTTCTCGCGCCTCGTCGGTTTCGCCACCCACCCTTCCGAGGGCGGCAGCCAGAAAGATCGCTGGCCAGAAGGTGGCGTTCGGCGAGCGGAGCGATGCGCGCGCTGCCTTGGCCGCTTCCGCCATGTTGCCCAATTGATAGTTTGCGATGGCGAGAACGTTATGGAAGGTCCACAGATGCGGGTCGCGAGGACTGAGCCGAAACGCTTCCTTGATCTCCTCTATGCCTTCCGCGGGGCGTTCGACGTAGCAGAGGACCTGACCGAGCGCGAAGTGAGCCTGCGCAAAGCTCTGGTCCAGCTGCAAGGCATTGCGCAGATGCACAAGCCCGGCCTCCGTCGCGCCATCAAGCGCCAGCGCCCTTCCCAGGGCGAGGTGCGCCGCGGGTTCTCTCTGGTCGGATATGATCGCGCGTTCAGCAAGCTCGATCGCATCGCAGATCCGCTCCGCGCGTTCATTGAGGGGGCCATACCAGCCGAGCTGAATGTGAACATAAGCCAGTCGCGCCTGCGCCTGCGCGAACGTCGGGTCAATACTGATTGCCTGCTCGAAGAGCGCCTTGGCGGTCTTCAATTCATCAAGCGTGAACCGATAGAGATGCCAGAGGCCCTTCAGGTAGATTTCCCAGGCATCCATGTCGAACACCGTGCGGCCACGAAGGGCGGCGAATTCGATGGAGCCCAGTTCCGGCTCGATCGTGCCGGTGATTTCCGAGGCAAGCTGGTCCTGAACCTCGAAGATGTCGGCCAGCGTCCGGTCGTAGCGTTCCGCCCAGAGCAGCGTGCCATCCGTGCCGTTCAGCAATTGCGCGGTGACGCGAACGCGATCTGCCGCGCGGCGCACGCTGCCTTCCAGCACGTACTTGACGCCAAGGTCCTCCGCTACCTGTTGCGCATTGGCCTGCCGGCCCTTGTAGCTGAACGACGAGTTACGGGCTGCGACCAGCAGCCAGCGACAGCGCGCCAACGTGGCGATCAGCTCGTCCGTGAAGCCATCCGAGAAATGTTCCTGGCCCTCGATGCTCGACATGTTGCTGAAGGGCAGCACCGCGATGGAGGGCCGATTGCGGACGGGGCCTGTGACCGGATCCTTCGGCGCGGCAGGCGAGGGAGGCGGTTCGCTTTCCGCCGTCCACCGCCAGACACGGATCGGTCGCTCGATGTTCTTGAGCTTGCGGTTGCCGAAATCAATCGCCCTGAAGTCAAGCTTCGACCGGATCTGGTCATTGACCTGCTGGGAGACGCAGATGCCGCCTGGAGGCGCCAGCGCCTGCAGGCTTGCGGCGACATTCACGCCGTCGCCGAAGATGTCCTCGTCTTCGACCAGCACATCATCAACGTGGATGCCGATGCGCCACAACATGCGCCGATCCGGCTCGACGGCCTCATTCAGCGCAAGCAATGCTCTCTGGATGTCCATGGCACAGCCGACGGCATCGACGACGCTCGCAAATTCAGCCAACGTGCCGTCGCCGACGAATTTGACCACGCGCCCATGATGTCTGCCGATGCTGGGGACAATGACTTCGCTGTTGTGCGCTTTCAGCATTGCGAAAGTGCCGCTTTCGTCAAGGCCCATCAGCCGGGAAAAGCCGACCACATCAGCATCCAAGATTGCTGCCAGACGCCGCGTCATGCGCCACCCTCCTGGTTTCAAGACAGTAACACGGCACTGCGCGATGTCCACCGCAGTAAGAAGCGATGGGTTCGCCGGCCGGCGTCCCCATCGTGACGGTGTGGCGACGAGAAATGCGGTACGTACATCTTGCAGCCCGAGACCGACCGTGGTTAAGTCGGCCGCCTTCGATCTCCGCCCGGTGGGGAAGATTTGTAGTTTCGCCGAAATCGGCTTGCAGACTTCAAATCGCGTGCTAGAACACTATCAGAAACGTTTACGGTCATCTTTTAGGGAGGAATTGACATGAAAACGATCAAGGGTCCAGGCCTGTTCCTTGGCCAGTTCGCGGGCGATGCCGCGCCTTTCAATTCGTGGGATTCGATCACCAAATGGGCAGCCGACATCGGCTACAAGGGCGTGCAGGTTCCGACCTGGGCGGGCCAGCTGATCGATCTCAAGAAAGCAGCGTCCTCGAAGGATTATTGTGACGAATTCGCCGGCGTCGCACGCAAGAACGGCGTCGAAGTCACCGAGCTTTCCACCCATCTTCAGGGCCAGCTCGTCGCCGTGCATCCGGCCTATGACGAAGCCTTCGACGGCTTTGCAGCACCTGAGGTGCGCGGCAATCCGAAGGCGCGTCAGGAATGGGCTGTCGAACAGGTCAAGATGGCGCTGACGGCGTCCAAGCACCTCGGCATCAAGGCACATGCGACCTTCTCCGGCGCGCTCGCCTGGCCCTTCATCTATCCGTGGCCGCAGCGCCCGGCCGGTCTTGTCGAAACCGCCTTCGACGAGCTTGCCAAGCGCTGGACGCCGATCCTCGACCATGCCGACGAAAACGGCGTCGACGTCTGCTACGAAATCCATCCGGGCGAAGACCTGCACGACGGTATCACGTTCGAGATGTTCCTCGAGCGCGTGAAGAACCATCCGCGCGCCAACATGCTCTATGATCCGTCGCACTATGTGCTGCAGTGCCTGGATTACCTCGACAACATCGACATCTACAAGGACCGGATCAAGATGTTCCACGTCAAGGATGCCGAGTTCAACCCGACCGGTCGCCAGGGCGTCTATGGCGGTTACCAGGGCTGGGTCGAGCGTGCCGGCCGCTTCCGTTCGCTCGGCGACGGCCAGGTCGATTTCGGCGCGGTCTTCTCGAAGATGACGGCCAACAACTTCGACGGCTGGGCCGTGGTCGAATGGGAATGCGCGCTGAAGCATCCGGAGGATGGCGCCCGCGAAGGTGCCGAGTTCGTCAAGGCGCACATCATTCGCGTCACCGAGAAGGCGTTTGACGACTTCGCAGCGGGCGGTACGGACCAGGCGGCCAACCGCCGCATGCTCGGTCTCTGAGGCCGCGGCCCTCTCGACAGGAGGGCTGATTGGAACGCAGCGGGAAGGGCTCTCCCTTCCCCAGCCGACCGAGGGAAGGGCTGTTTCTGCCCTACGCAAATTCAGGAGGAACCAATGGCAATTGAAGCATCTACAGAACAGGCGCGCGAACCGCGCATCCGTCTCGGCATGGTCGGCGGCGGTGCCGGCGCGTTCATCGGCGCCGTTCACCGCATCGCGGCCCGCATCGACGACCAGTACGATCTGATATCAGGCGCGCTGTCGTCAACGCCGGAAAAGGCGATTGCATCGGGCCGCGACCTCGGCCTCGATCCGTCGCGCACCTATTCCAGCTATCGCGAGATGGCGATCCGCGAAGCCAAGCTGAAGAACGGCATCGAGGCGGTTTCGATCGTCACGCCGAACCATGTGCACTATGACGCCGCGAAGGAATTCCTGCGTCGCGGCATTCACGTCATCTGCGACAAGCCGCTGACCTCGAACCTTGCCGACGCCAAGAAGCTGAAGAAGGTCGCCGACGAGAGCGGCGCTCTCTTCATCCTCACGCACAACTACACCGGCTATCCGATGGTTCGCCAGGCACGCGAGATGATCGCCAATGGCGAACTCGGCGACATCCGGATCGTCCAGGCCGAATATCCGCAGGATTGGCTGACCGAGGCCGTCGAGCAGACAGGCGCCAAGCAGGCCGTGTGGCGCACCGACCCGGCGCAGTCGGGTGCGGGCGGCTCGACCGGCGATATCGGCACGCATGCCTATAACCTCGCGTCCTTCGTATCAGGCCTCGAACTCGACAGCCTGGCTGCTGATCTCGACAGCTTTGTGCCCGGCCGGCGGCTGGACGACAACGCTCACGTTATGCTTCGCTTCAAGGCGAAGGGGTCGGAGAAGGCGGCCAAGGGCATGCTCTGGTGCAGCCAGGTGGCCCCCGGCCATGAGAACGGTCTGAAGGTCCGCGTCTATGGCACCAAGGGCGGTCTCGAATGGGTTCAGGCCGATCCGAACTATCTGTGGTTTACGCCGTTCGGCGAGCCGAAGCGCCTGATCACCCGCAACGGCGCCGGTTCCGGCCCGGCGGCGGCCCGCGTTTCGCGCATCCCGTCCGGTCACCCGGAGGGCTATCTCGAAGCCTTCGCGACGATCTACACGGAAGCTGCGCACGCCATCAACGCGCACAAGAAGGGCAAGGCGGTCGACAAGGCCGTCGTTTACCCGACCGTTGATGACGGCGTGAAGGGCGTTGCCTTCGTCGAAGCCTGTGTGGCTTCTTCGAAGAAGAACGGTGCCTGGGTCAAGGTCTGATCCTCACTCGACTACTCTGACGGATACAACTAATGAGCGCGTTTCCTAGAATATTAGGATGCGCGCTCATTGTCGTTTAACAATGCTATGGCAGAAAATGCGCGCAACCACATGGAGAGATGGTCGATGAAAGTTTCTGCCAAAGTTCTGACATGCGCGTTTGCGCTCGCTGCGTTTCCGGCATTGTCGCAGGAAGTCCCCAACCGCGCACCGAACTTCTATGCCGGCGAGCGTGCTCTCGGCACGGTCAAGGTGCAGACGACGATGTCCCTCTCGGTGCCTGTTGAGGTCGGGCAGGAAATCGGTGAACAGATCAAGGCAGCCCAGAAAGGGCTCTACACGATGGCTAGCGAGCAATGTGATCTCATCCTGCAGGCACTGGCCGAAAGCTGCCAGATCACCAACCTCACCAGCAGCGTGGATCTCAATCGCGGTGGGCGCAACGAAATCCTCGTGAATGCCGCAGTGACAATGGCCGTGAAGGTCAAGGACGCAGCGAAGGGGCCCTAACCAACACGGCGTCATTGAGACGCCGAAGTGCAAGCCCGCTTCGATTTATCCGGCAAACGGTGGCCAGGTCAGGCACGGACCCTCGCCGGTTTGCGGTTGCACCCGATATCGCCTTGATTTCAGCCCTCTGCCCGCCTAGATTGCGGCCATCGCCAATACCAACAGGATGTGTGCAGCAATGGATTCCACGCCGATCGCAACGCCAGCTCGCCTTGCCATTCGGGAGTCCTTTATCCATGCCTGCATCCATTACCCTATCCAATCTTTTGTGGTCCACGCCTGACGGGCGACCCCTTCTTTCCCATCTCGATCTGAGCTTCGGCGCCGAGCGAACCGGTCTTGTCGGCCGCAATGGTGTCGGCAAGACGACGCTGCTCAAGCTCGTCTCTGGCGAACTGCAACCGCAATCCGGCAGCATTGCCTTTGGCGGACGGCTCGGCATCCTGCGCCAGTCGGTCCAGGTGGAGGAGGGGGCAACGGTCGCCGATCTCTTCGATGCCAGTGATGCCTCGCAATCCTTCGCCGCGCCGAAGCTGGCGACGCCACTGCCGACGAACTCGCCATTGCTGATTGGACGATCGAGGCGCGTATCGCCGCGGCGATCGAACGCGTCGGGCTGGACGCAGAACCGGAGACGTTGCTTATCTCGCTTTCCGGCGGCCAGCGGACGCGTGTGGGTCTTGCGGCCCTCGTCTTCTCCGATCCCGATTTCCTGATCCTCGACGAGCCGACCAACAATCTCGACCGGGATGGGCGGGAGGCTATCATCACGTTGCTTTCCGGCTGGCGCGCCGGCGCCATCGTCGTCAGCCATGATCGGGAGTTGCTCGATACCATGGATGCGATCGTCGAGATCACCAGCCTCGGTGCCCGGCGATATGGTGGAAACTGGAGCGCCTTTCAGGTGCGCAAGGCGCTTGAGCTCGCCGCCGCCGAGCACGACCTCGCGGACGCGGAGCGGCGTGTTGCCGATGTGGTCCGCAGCGCCCAGGTCGCGGCGGAACGACAGGCCCGCAGCGATCGCAACGGCCGCAAGAAGGCGGCAAGAAGCGATATGCCGCGTATCGTCGCCGGTGGCCTCAAGCGGGCGGCGGAAAACACCAGCGGCAACAAGGTTCGCCTTGGCGAAAAACGCCGCGAGGAGGCGATGGAGGAGGCGGCCGCGGGGCGGCAGCGGATCGAGATCCTGCAGCCCTTTTCAGCGCAACTCGCGTCAACCGGGTTGCCGCCCGGCAGGCATGTCTTGCGGTTGGAGCGCGTCACCGCGGGCTATCGGCCCGAGGCGCCGATCATCCGAAACCTCTCTTTTGCCATGACCGGCCCCGATCGCGTCGCGATCGCCGGGCCGAACGGCTCCGGCAAGACGACAGTGCTGGCGCTGATCACAGGCGTGCTGCAGCCGTGGTCCGGGACCGTTTCCGTCATGACCGGCTTTTCACTGTTCGATCAGAGTGTCAGTCTGCTCGATCGATCGTTGTCGATCCGCGAGAATTTTAGCAATCTCAATCCCCAGGCCAATGAGAATGCCTGCCGTGCGGCTCTGGCGCGTTTCATGTTCCGGGCGGATGCCGCCCTGCAGCAGGTGTCGACGCTCTCGGGCGGGCAGTTGCTGCGCGCCGGTCTTGCCTGTGTTCTCGGTGGCGCAAAGCCGCCGCCGCTGCTCATCCTCGACGAACCGACCAACCATCTGGATATCGATTCCATTGCAGCCGTAGAAGCGGGGCTGCAGGCCTATGACGGAGCGCTGCTTGTCGTCAGCCACGACGAGGTGTTTCTGGAGAATATCGGCATATTGCGTCTGCTTCAGCTTCCGCTTGGCGAAGAGCTTCTTCTCTAGGCGGGCCGGGTGCGGGGTCAGATGTAAAGGCCGGCCATCTTGCGCCAGGCGCCTGCCCGGTGAGCGCGGCCTTCCCAGACATGCAGCTGGTGGCCGACCTGCTTCTCCGCCAGCAGCCGGCTGAGGTGATAGTTGTTGTCGAGGAAGGGGTCGGCGTCACCGATGGTCAGGACGATCTCGACCTCGCGCAGCTTATCCAGCTGCCAGCCGCCGTTTAGCCCCGGCAGGAAGTGCGTCGGCGTGTGGAAATAGACCGTGTCGTCGTAATAGCCGTCGAACAGATCGCCGAAGGAGTCGACCCTGATCGTCAGGTCGTAGCGGCCGGAGAAGGCAACCAGCTTGCGGAACAGATGCGGATGCCGGAAGACCAGGCTGGCGGCCTGGAAGGCGCCGAGGCTGCAGCCATGCACGATGGTGCACTCATGTCCGTTATTCGATGCCATCAGCGGCAGGGCTTCGTTCAGGATATAGTCTTCGAAGGCCGTGTGGCGGCGGATTCGGTCAGCCGGATGCCGGTCGAAGCCGTAGAAGGTCTCTGTGGCCAGCTCCTCGATGCAATAGAGCTGCAGCTGGCCGGCTTGCAGCTTGTCGGAAAGGCTTTCGACCACGCCGAGCCTTTCGTATTCCCAGAAACGTCCCTCGCGGGTCGGAAACATCAGGACCTTGGCGCCGGCATGGCCGAACACCAGCAGTTCCATCTCGCGATGCAGGCGTGGACTATGCCAGCGCAGATATTCCCGGTTCATAACACCTTGAAGAAATCTCGGACTTTCTCGCGCAGTACCGCGTTCTGCTCAGTGCTGCCGGGATAATCGAAGTGCCCCGCATCCAATATGAAGGTTTCATTATATTTTGATGTCGGAAGGGCGTTGGCCACCGCGAACTGGCAGGGCGGCGCGACGGCGGGGTCGAAGAGGGCGACGGCTGCGAGCATCGGCACCTCGATCCGGCTTGCGGCACTGGCTGCGTCGAACATCCGCAGGGTCTCGAGAACGCTTCCATGTGTCGTCTGGTATGTCTGCACGGAATCTGCGCTGCCGACGGTCGGTAGCGTCAGCCATAGCTCCCGGTCGCCGAAGGTCGGGACGACGAGGTGGCCGCGATCGATGCGCGGATCGAACGGGATCGCCAGCGCGCCGATGCCGCCGCCGAAGCTGACGCCGCTGTAGCCGATGTGGCCTGAGAGCCATGGATAAAGTGTGAGAAGCGACGAGACGGCAAGCCAGAGATCATCGACGCAGCCGCCGATGATGTAGGTGTTCGGGTTGTCGATACCCTGCAGGACATGCCCCGACGCATCGGCCGGAATGGGCGGGCGGGCGCTGAGCGACAGGCCACGGGCGCAGGGGAAGAAAATGGCAGCTTCCTCGACAGGCAGGTCGAAATCGGGCGCATCGCGGCCGCCATAGCCGTGGCCCACCACCAATCCGCGGCCCACCGGCAGCCGCCGTGGCAGGAGCAGCCAGCCGCCGATCTCGAATCCACCGGTCGAGGTGTAGGTGATGTCGAGGACCTGCCAGTCGGGATGCGTCAGGGTGCTCTTTCGAAGCACCGGCTGCGGGTCCGTGGCGATCGCTCTTTCGTATCGGGCCTGCCAGAACGCATCGAACCCCGGCGGCGCTTCGGGCGGAACGATCGCTCGGAGGTCGGCAAGGGTCATGCCGTAGGTGGGGTTAAAGGCGAAGGGGTGTGTGGTGGGAATGCTCATGGGAGGGTTGTTTCGCGAAAGGGCGCGCAATGCAAGGCGGGAGCGCCTGATGCGCAAGGCGCCCCCGGAACGGCTAACCTGAAACGTTACAGCATTGTCATTTCCACGCTGTACAACATCGGTCCGCTTGGCTAAACCGCCTCTTGAAACCATGAAGAACGGGATTTTCATGATCGATCCGAAGACCCTTGCTGCCCGCTTCCCGGGCGATTTCACGTTCGGCGTTGCGACGGCGGCGTTTCAGATTGAAGGCGCTTCCAAGGCAGACGGCCGCAAGCCCTCCATCTGGGATGCCTTCTGCAACATGCCGGGTCGCGTATTCAACCGCGACAATGGCGATGTCGCCTGCGATCACTATAACAGGCTCGATCAGGACCTCGATCTCATCAAGTCCATGGGCGTCGACGCCTACCGCTTCTCGATCGCCTGGCCGCGCATCATTCCTGATGGTACCGGCCCGGTAAACGAGGCGGGCCTCGATTTCTACGATCGTCTCGTCGATGGCTGCAAGGCGCGTGGCATCAAGACCTTCGCAACGCTTTACCATTGGGATCTGCCGCTGCTTCTCGCCGGCGACGGCGGCTGGACGGCGCGCTCGACGACCTATGCATTCCAGCGCTACGCCAAGACAGTGATGGCCCGCCTCGGCGACCGCCTCGATAGCGTCGCGACCTTCAACGAGCCATGGTGCATCGTCTGGCTCAGCCATCTCTATGGCATTCATGCGCCGGGCGAACGCAATATGCAGGCAGCGCTTCACGCCATGCACCACATGAATCTCGCGCATGGCCTCGGCGTCGAAGCGATCCGCGCGGAAGCGCCCAACGTGCCTGTAGGCCTCGTGCTCAACGCCATGTCCGTCATGCCGGGCTCCGACAGCGCTGCCGACATTGCGGCTGGCGAACGCGCGCACCAGTTCCACAACGGCGCCTTCTTCGATCCGGTCTTCAAGGGCGAGTACCCGAAGGAGTTCCTGGAAGCACTCGGCGAGCGCATGCCCGTTGTGGAAGAGGGTGATCTCAAGATCATCAATCAGAAGCTCGACTGGTGGGGCCTCAACTATTACACGCCGTTGCGAGTTGCTGATGATCCGGCAAAGAACGGCGACTTCCCCTGGACTGTCGAGGCGCCACGCGTCAGCGACGTGAAGACCGATATCGGCTGGGAAGTGTATGCGCCTGGCCTGAAGAACGTCGTCGAGGATCTCTATCGCCGCTACGAGCTGCCGGAGTGCTACATCACCGAGAACGGCGCCTGCTACAACATGGACGTCGTCAACGGCGAGGTCGACGACCAGCCGCGCCTCGACTATTACAGCGAGCACCTCGATACCGTCGCCGACCTGATCAAGGACGGGTATCCGATGCGCGGCTACTTCGCCTGGAGCCTGATGGACAATTTCGAATGGGCCGAGGGCTACCGGATGCGGTTCGGCCTCGTGCATGTTGATTACGAGACCCAGGTCCGCACGGTAAAGAAGAGCGGCAAGTGGTACAGCGAACTTGCGGCACAGTTCCCGAAGGGCAACCACAAGAGCAGCTGACGAGCGCATGGCGCGAATCGGCGCCGTGGCTTAAACCGTGCGCATGGGAAAGCCGCTCTTCCTCTATGCGCTCTGCGGCAGCCAGCGAAAGGCTTCGACCAATCGCCGGTTGCTCGAAGCCCTGCGGGATAATGCGCCCGCAGGCGTCGTAGTCGAGATCTGCGAGCTGATCGGCGAGCTGCCGATCTTCAACCCGGACCGCGAGGGCGAGAACACGCCAGCGATCGTCGAAGAGTTTGCAGCCAAGATCCGTGCGGCCAACGGCATTATCGTCGCATGTCCGGAATATGCCCATGGCCTGCCCGGGGGATTGAAGAACGCGCTTGATTGGCTCGTTTCCCGCGACGAAGTGCCGTTCAAGCCCGCAATGATTGCGCATGCCTCGCATCGCGGCGATTTCGCCCTCGAGCAGTTGACCGAAGTACTGAAGACGATGTCGCTGCGGCTTGTCGACGAGGCTTTTCTAAAGATCTCGTTGCTTGGCAAGACGGATGGCGGACAATCTGACGTCCTTGCCGAAGCCGTGAAAAGCGGGCTTCTCGTATCTGTGCTTGTAAAATTCTGCGCTGCAATCAATCGCGTTGGCGTCTGACTCATTCCGTCAAGTTGCGGAAAAAATTGCGTAATCAATGTATTTTCCTGACGTTTTGGGGGCTAGCGGTTACGGCGAAAAAATCGCCGATGATTAATCGTTACATCGATCCCTTAACCGTTTTTTGAGCCCTGGCTGGCAGACTTCCGTGATCGGGGAGCAATGAATGCGGGCAATTTTCGGGGGCAACAAGAAAGTATCGGGCATCGGTCGTCATGCGACGGTCGCCGGCGTGCTTTTCTCCTTTGCCATTGTTGTCGCAATTGTCACGACGCTCGTGTTGAGCGCGCTCGAGCGCGTTGCGGATCGATCCAACGTGCTGGATGACGAGCGCTCCCGTGAAACTGTCTCCGGCGCCCTGAAGACCTTCGAGATGCAGTTGGGCGCGACGCTCAACGATTATGCAGCCTGGGACGATGCCGCGGTGAACGTCTATGCCGCCGATGGCATGGCCTGGACGATCAGCAACTACGGCGAAATGTCGGTCAACAGCTCCCTCTTCGATATGGCAATCGTGATCGATGACGAGAAGAAGTCGATCATGGCCTATCAGGAAGGCAAGCCGATGGAAGGCGCGCTGGACGATTTCTTCTCGCCCGCGCTCTGGTCACTCTTCGACAAGGTGAAAGCGGCGGGCCTGCAGGACAAACCGGAGGCGACAGGTTTCGTCGATACCAAATCCGGTATTGCGGCGGTCGGCGTCGCGCTGGTGCGCGAGAAATCCGGCGCGCTCGATATGCCGGCGGGAAAACATCGCTATCTCATCTTTGCCCGCCACCTAGGTTCCGAGAGGGTGGCCGAACTTGGCGCGACCTATGTGGTCGACGGTTTGAAGCTGGTCGCCCCTGATTTCGAAGCCCCGTATTCGGTGGCGATCGCCGACGCCAAAGCGGCCATGCTCGGCAAGCTCATCTGGCTGTCGCGGGGGCCCGGCGATATCGGCTATGGCGAAGTTCGTCCGATGGTCGTCAAGGCACTCGGACTTGTCGGCTTGTTCTTCATTGTTCTGCTCATCATCGGTTGGCTGGCGCTACGCCGCCTCAAGGCCGAGGAAATCATTGCCCGAGAGGAAGCCAATCGTGACCGGTTGAGCGGCCTGTTGAACCGAGATGGGCTTGGAACCGCGATCGACGCCTTCGTTGCCGAGGCAGCGCAAACGCATCGCAATGTGCTCATCCTCTATCTCGATCTCGACGGCTTCAAGGAAGTCAACGACGCTTATGGTCATGGCACCGGCGATCAGCTGATCCGCGCGGTCGCAGCTGGCCTCAACGTGCTCATTCCTGTGGGCGCCGTGCTCGCCCGCATCGGCGGCGACGAGTTCGCCATCGCTTTTGTCTCCGAAAGTGAGCACGCCGTTGCCCTGCAGCTTTCCGAGCAGATCCTGGACTTCCTCGCAGAACCGCTGGAGATCGGCCGGCGCGTCGTCGTCATCGGTGCAAGCATCGGCATCGCCATGTCGGAGGGTGGTGCGATCGACCGCGAGGAACTGGTGCGCCGGGCTGACCTTGCCATGTACAAGGCCAAGGAAGCCGGCCGTGCACGCATGACGCTTTACGATCCAGCCATGGACGCCGACCGGGCCGAGCGCAATGCGCTGGAACTCGATTTGCGCATGGCGATCGAAGGCGGTGATTTGCAGATTGCCTATCAGCCGCTGATCGATGCTGCGACCCATGAAATGACGGGCGTCGAGGCGTTGGTGCGATGGAACCGCCCGGGTCACGGGCCGGTCTCGCCTGAAGTGTTTATCCCCATTGCGGAAACTAGCGGGCTTATCGAAGCGCTGGGGCTCTTTGTTTTGCGCAAGGCTTGCGAGACAGCCAAGCAATGGCCGGAACTGCGCATCTCGGTCAATGTTTCTCCGGGGCAGTTCCGTAACCCGGCCTTTGTCGACTATGTCCGATACGTGCTGAAGCAGACGGAGATCGAGGCCAAGCGGGTGACCCTTGAAGTCACCGAAGGTTACATGATCCAGAACCCTCAGCGTACCCGGCAGGCGATCGAGCGACTGAAGACACTCGGCGTCAAGGTTGCGCTCGACGACTTCGGCTCGGGCTTTTCTTCCATCGGCTACCTGCGCCAGTTCGGCTTCGACCGCATCAAGATCGACCGCTCGCTGGTCATGGACATCCTGGAAAGCGACAGCCAACGCGAAATGCTGCAGGCGACGGTGGCACTTGCCCGCTCGCTCGACATTCCGGTCACGGCCGAGGGTATCGAGACCGAAGAGCAGGGCATAGCGGTGCGGCTCTTCGGCTGTGATACGTTACAGGGCTACTTCTTTGGCCGGCCGATGCCGGCCGATCAGATCACCGAACGGCTGATGCGGTCGCGCGCGGCAAAGGTCACCACCCGCCGCACCAACGCCGCCTAATCAGGTTCCGATGTGCTTTTGGCCACGCTTCTTGGCGAGCGCGATCTGATGCTGCCGCTGGCGGTAGCGCAGGCGGTCGTCTTCGCTGCGCGTGCTGTAGCAGTTGCTGCAGGAAACGCCTTCCTCGTAGTGAGGTGAGGTGATCTCCTCAGCTGTTATCGGATTGCGGCAGGCGTGGCAAAGCTTGTGTTCGCCTTCCTTTAGGCCATGCTCGACCGAGACGCGCTCGTCGAAGACGAAGCAGGCGCCATCCCAGAGGCTTTCTTCCTGCGGGACTTCCTCGAGATACTTCAGGATGCCGCCCTTGAGGTGATAGACCTCCTCGAAGCCCTGCTCCTTCATGAAGGCGGTTGCCTTCTCGCAGCGGATGCCGCCGGTGCAATACATGGCGATCTTCGGCTTGTTGTGCAGGCCGGTATTGTTGCGCACCCAGTCCGGAAACTCGCGGAAGGTCTTCGTATTCGGGTCAACAGCACCGCGGAAGATGCCGATTGCCGTCTCATAGTCGTTGCGCGTGTCGATGACGATCGTGTCGGGATCGGAGATCAGCGCATTCCAGTCCTGCGGCGCGACATAGGTGCCGACCACCTTGTTCGGATCGATGTTCTCGACGCCCATGGTGACGATCTCTTTCTTGAGCTTCACCTTCATGCGCAGGAATGGCATCTTCGATGCGTGGCTTTCCTTGTGCTCGAGCGCGGCAAATTCCGGCTGCGCGCACAGGTAGGCGAGCACTGTCTTGATGCCCGCGTCCGGTCCGGCGATCGTGCCGTTGATCCCCTCGTGCGCCAGAAGCAGCGTACCCTTCACGCCATTGTCTTCGCAAAGTGCCTGCAGCGGCTCGCGCAGGCTTTCGAAGCGCGGCACGGAAACAAAATGGTAAAGCGCCGCGACGAGAAAAGGGCTCGCCGCTGCCGTCGGTTGGGTCAGCGTGTCTGTCATACGGCTGGAAATACAGGTTTCGGCCCGCGAACGCAATCGGCGGGATCGTCGCGGTTAGCAACGGCCCTCCAGAGCAGCGCGATCCGGTCCGCTTCCTTGTCATAATCTTTCGGGAACACATCCTCGGCACGGTCCAGCGCTGCATTCCGATCTTCCTGCTGGCGGAAGATGATGGCGTCGAGCAGACGGGCGAGATCGTCGGCACCCGGAAAAAGGTGCGGCTCTGCCTCGACGAGTTCGCAGAGCACATCGAGATCGTGGACGTGACCGAGCAGATCAACGAGTTGGCTGGCCGCTTCGTACTTCGCCTTCATTGCCGTCGGCCACAGGGGGCGGAGAAGAGTGTGATAGGCGCGGTAGTCCTGCGTCCGTTTGCGCAATGTATGGAAGGTTTCCGCCGAGGCTTCGTCGTGACAGGAGGCAATTGCTTTCTGCGCTCCGCGGACGGTTTTTCGCCAGCCTTTGGCGATCAGTCGCGCATTCCTGCTCTGACGGCCGTTGAACTCGATTGTGTCGAGCGCGGCGATGGCCTCCCCAAGCATGCCGGGTATTTCCGATAGCCGCTGCTCCAGGCCGCTCTCGGCGGCCCCAAGCATACGATCGCGGCGCATCTCGAGTGCAGAGACGATGCGGCCGAGTGTCTCACCCTCCTCGGCATCGCGCGCGTTCTCCTTCAGGTAGACGGCAGTGTCGATCAGCGCCGCGGCATCACGGATTGTGGAGACGGATTTGGCGACGTCGCGGAGCCTGGCGTTCTCCCGCTCGCGAAAGGCCGGGATGTCCCTGGCGACGAGGCGATAGAGCGAGCGAACGCGTTTCAGGTTCTTGCGGAAGTCATGGATGGCCTCGTGCGTGCCATTCGGCCTCTCTTCAATAATGTCTATCGCCTCTCGCAGGTGGCCAGCGGCCGCTCTACGAAATTCGTCTGTGAGATGGTGGTCAGGCCGTATGCGAAAAGGCATGCCTATCGTGCTCGAATTCGGTGGCAAGGGCCTGATTTGAGTAGCGGAAATCACCTGTAACTTCACGGCCGATCCAGGCGGGCAGCGTTGGATTGTCGTCTTCCGAATCCATTTCGACTTCTGCGATTACCAGTCCGTGGTGCTCGCCGGCGAAGACATCGACCTCCCAGACAAAACCATCATGGGGGACGCGGTGGCGCGTCTTCTCGATGACAATGCCGACTGCCTCCTTCAAGAGCTCTTCAGCGTCGCCAACAGGGATATCGTACTCGAATTCGTCGCGCGTCATCGTGCTGCGGCCTATCTTGACCGTCAGCCGTGCTTTCTTGTCATCCAGCACACGAATGCGGACCGATCGGTCGTCCATGGAGGCAATGTAGCCCTGCCGTAGCTTCGATTTCGTCTCGGCTTCGGAACGCCATGCATCGCTGCGTACTAGAAACTTCCGCTCGATTTCTTTCGCCATTTCCGATGACCTTTTGTGACGATTTTATTACGCTAGCCTAATTTTCCCGCTATGGGTACCCATTCTGTTACGAGGATAGGTTTTGTCTCGACAAAGCGCACCCTTGGAGGTATTTCGAGACCCGAATTCAATCGTTTCAAAAGGATCACGCGGCCATGGGCGAAAAGACAGAAAAGCTCCTTTCCATCCTGAAACTTCAGCCTGTTGTACCGGTTCTGATCGTCGATGACGTCAAGTCCGCGGTTTCGCTGGCGCGTGCTCTTGTCGCAGGCGGCCTGAAGGCGATCGAAATCACCATGCGCACGCCAGCCGCCCTCGATGCCGTTCGCGCCGTTGCCGACGAGGTCGAAGGCGCTGAGGTGGGTGCCGGCACCATTCTCAACGCCGCCCATTGGGATGCCGCGGTCGCTGCCGGCTCGAAATTCGTCGTTAGCCCGGGCGCGACGCAGGAGCTGCTGGATGCGGCCCGCAATTCCTCCGTTCCGCTGCTGCCGGGTGCTGCGACCGCAAGCGAGGTCATGGCGCTGCGCGAGGAAGGCTACAAGGTGCTGAAGTTCTTCCCGGCAGAACAGGCTGGCGGCGCTGCCTATCTCAAGGCGCTGTCTTCGCCGCTCGCAGGTACAGTCTTCTGCCCGACCGGCGGCATCTCGCTGAAGAATGCGATGGATTACCTGTCGCTGCCGAACGTTATCTGCGTCGGCGGCTCCTGGGTGGCTCCGAAGGAATTGGTTGCTGCGGGCGATTGGGCCGGCATCACCAAGCTCGCGTCGGAAGCCGCTGCACTGAAGGCTTGATTCCAGGATAAACGGCATTTGATGCAGGCGGAATTTCCGCCTGCATTTGTATTTTGGGCGTCAGCACCTATCTCCCATTTGGCCTCTAGACAGGGAGATGATGAGGAATGATCGACGCGAAGAAGCTTCTTGAGCAGTTTCTGGGTTCGCAGGTGCCGGGTGTCGGCGGTACCGTCAAGGACCGGGCGGGCGACGCGATCCAGATGGCCAAGGACAATCCGTGGAAAGCCGGTGCGCTGGCAACCGTTCTGCTCGGGACCAAGGCTGGACGCAGCATTTCCGGCAATGCGCTTACTATCGGCGGTCTCGCTGCGATCGCCGGTCTCGGCTATCAGGCCTATAAGAATTATCAGGCAGGGCAGGCGCCGGCTACTCCGTCCGATGCGCCCCCACCAAGGACGGCCGTGCTGCCGCCCCCCGCTGACTCCGGCTTCAGCACCGGTTCCCCCGCCCAAAGCAACGAATTCGTCCTCGTTCTCATCCGCGCCATGATCGCCGCGGCCAAGGCCGATGGCCATGTCAACGATGACGAACGCGCCCTCATCCTCGAGAAGATCAGGGCCGCGGATGTCGCCGCCGAAGCCGCCTTCTTCATCGAACGGGAGTTGTCGCTGCCGACGGATCTCGACGCACTGGTTGCCGCCGCCGAGACTGAGGAGCAGCGGGTGGAGCTCTACACCGCGTCACGCCTGACCATTGAGCCGGATTCGCGCGCCGAGCGCGGCTATCTCGACCTGCTGGCTGGTCGCCTTGGCCTTCCCGATGCTTTGGTCGACCACATCGAGGCGACGGTGTCCTCCGCCAAGGTCAGCCTCTAAAAGCATCATTCGGCCAGTTGCCTTTCCCAGGCGGCTGGCCTAAGCCATGTCTCCTTACCCGGAGGAGCGTATGCGCGATCTATCGAATTTCAAGGGCTGTCCGGCACCCCAGCCGGTGACCCTCAGGGGGCGTTTTGTCACCGTCGAACCTTATGTCCGCGAGCAGCATCTGCAGGCGTTGTGGGACGGACTTGGCGGCATGGCCATCAATCCCTTGCTGCGCTACTTCTCGCAGCCCGATTTTACAGGTACCGAGGACTTCGCCGCCTGGCTTCAGTCTGTCGCCAAATCGGGTTGGCTGACGCATGTCTTCCGCGACAACAGCTCCGGCAAGATCGTCGGCATGGCGAACTACATGCGGGCCGATCCGGCCAATGGCGTGGTCGAGGTCGGCGGCGTCGCGCACGGTGCCGACATGAAGCGCTCGCCGCTCTCCACCGAAGTTCACTATCTGATGGCCAAGCATGTCTTCGAGGATCTCGGTTACCGGCGCTACGAGTGGAAATGCGACAATCTGAACGAGGCGAGCAAGACGACGGCGGCCCGCTACGGTTTCACCTACGAAGGCGTGTTCCGCCAGCACATGATTTCCAAGGGCCGCAATCGCGATACGGCCTGGTTTTCGATGCTCGATTCCGAATGGCCTGTCCTGAACGCAGCGTTCGAGGCCTGGCTGTCTCCCAGCAATTTTGATGCAGACGGCAAGCAGAAGCGGCGGCTGGAGGAAATCCGCGCCGAGCTGACCAAGGAATCGGCAGAGTGACGGATCCGAGATCGGAAGGCCGTTCGCAGGCAATTGCGGCGGCCATCATCCTTATGGCCGCCGGCCTCGTGCTCTATTTCATGCCGGCCATCATTCTCGCACTTGGCAGCTACTCGCCGTATCTGGCGGCTGGTGTCGGCGCGTGCCTGGTTCTGGCTTTTTTCGTCGTCTTCTGGCTGAGGGCGAGATATCAGCGCCAGCGCGGTAAATAGCGCCGTAGGCTCTAGCCCTGTAGCGAGGCGCCGAGTAGCAGTGCGCCCATGGCAATCACCAGCAGGGCGCCTAGGATTTCGATCGTATTCCCGATCCACACCGACGCGGCTGAGCCGCGCCCGGCGAGGCGCATCGCAGTGCCTTTGGCAGTGACCGCGAGTGTTGCCAGCATCGCGACCGTTATCGCGGTGCCAAGCGACATCGCGATCACCGATAGCACGCCGCCGAGATAGAGGCCGTTCAGCAGCGAGAATGTCATGACCAGCAGCGCGCCCGAGCAGGGGCGTAAGCCAACGGCGATGATGGCCGACCAGGCTTCGCGGACATTGAACTTCTCGGCCTTAAGCAGGGACGGATCGGGCATGTGCGATTGGCCGCAGGTCTCGCAGGCCATGCCGGCAATGAACTTGTGCCCGGCTCTGAGCGCCTGCGCTTCACCGAAGGCGTAGCTCGAACCTTGCTTCTGCGCTGCATTGTCCTGCCAGTCCAGCATCATGCTGACGGGGCCAGACGACGTTGCCATGACCTCACGGCGTGGCATGCCTGCAATGATCCCCCGCAGCTTGCGGAACAACAGCCAGCAACCGAAGAGGATGACCAGGATGAAGCTGGCGATCTCCATCGCCTGCGTCGCGGCCGTCAGGCTTATGCCGGTGCCGCGCAGCACCAGCCATGCGCCGCCGACAAGTGCGATTGCGACAAATCCCTGGAGGAAGGCGGAGACGAAGGAGATGGATACGCCGCGTTTCAGCTCGATCTCATTGGCGATCATGTAGGAGGAGATAACAGCCTTACCGTGCCCGGGGCCGGCGGCGTGAAAGACGCCATAGGCGAAGGAGAGGCCGATCAGCGCCCAGAGATGCCAGGAATCCGCACGCATGGCTCGCAGCGCACCCGTCAGGGCACGATAGAAGGCCTGCTGCTGTGCATTGACATAGAGGAGGAGGGGAGCAAGCGGGCCGCCCGTCGGCTGGAAGCTCGGTTCCGATGTGCCGATGCCGAGCGGCGACTGCGCATGCGCAACGGCCATGCCCGCGACCAGCACGAATGCGGCGCCGAGCGCAATCGGCCGAAGCCGGTGTCTCAGCATGTGAGATCCAGTCGCGTCGCGAAGAGCTTCGACATGTTCGTCCCCGTCGGGTCGTTGAAGAAAGCGTCGGTCAAGGACTGCTTGTTCTCGGCGATCACCTGGTCGGCATCGGGGCGGACGACCTGGTGCTTGCAACTTTTGAACCCGTCGCCGACCAGAACCAGTTCGTTGTCGGTCGGGAAGTCGATCGAGGTGTAGAGCGTCGGGTCGTAGACACCGAAGGTAAGGCCTCCCTTGAGCGGCATCTTTTCCGCCGGCTTGACGGCGAAGAACATCAGCAACTGACCCTGCTTGTAGTCCACATGGATCAGGTCGGGCTTCTCGACCTTTATATTCTTACCGTTCAACGTAAGGTTCATGTAGTAGTCGTAGTCGACCAGCGAATCCCGCACGGTCTTGCCGACCTCGGCCAGCTCGTTCGGGTCCAGCTTCAGATCGGTGTTCTTGTCGAAATCCATCACGACGGACGACGAGAAGACCTCGTCGAAGCGCCAGACGTTGCGCAGTTCAGCAACGTTGCCGTCGTCATCGGCGACGACCTCCAGCCGCGCTTCGACAAACACATGCGGGTGTGCAAAGGCTGCGGCTGGCAAAAGCGACAGGAGCGACGCCATCAGGAATGTCGATTTCTTCATGCGTGCTCTTACTGCGGGATCCCAAACTCACCTGATTCCTCGCCAGTAAATGGGACGGAATTGGGACCGGCCCCAGACGGGAAGCGGTCAGGAATGCTTCTTGAACCAATTGTGAAGGTAGTCGACGAAGATGCGGACCTTGGCCGGCAAGTAGCGGCGATGGGGGTAGACGGCATAGATACCGCGATCGGTCGGAATGTAATCGTTGAACAGCGTCACCAGCTCGCCGCTCTCGATCGGCTTGCGGGCGATGAAATCGGGAATCAGCGCGACGCCGATGCCTGAC
Organism: Rhizobium sp. RHZ01; assembly: GCF_014851595.1. Lineage (NCBI taxonomy): Bacteria > Pseudomonadati > Pseudomonadota > Alphaproteobacteria > Hyphomicrobiales > Rhizobiaceae > Rhizobium > Rhizobium sp. RHZ01. The sequence continues at coordinate 15,639 of NZ_JACUZZ010000017.1, read as the reverse complement.
AGTGCGGCGCGCAGCGTCGCATGTGGGCTGTTGACCTCCATGGGGCCTGTCACCGCAACGGCAAAAGATGTGCTGTCCGGATTGTAGAAGCGAATGCTGCCCTGGCTGCGCGAGTTGGTGTCGACGATGAAGGGGACGTTCGACAGATCCGATGGGTGGGCAAGATCCGGATGGCGCTCCACGAAGTCGGGTGTCGCGCAAAGATGGACGCGGAAATCCGAGATCTTGCGGGCGATCATGCCGGAGTCCTCGAGCTTGGTCACGCGAATGGCGACATCGAAGCCTTCCTCGATGAGATCGACGAATCGGTCGTCCGCGGCGATCTCCAGCGCGAGATCCGGGTTTTCCTTGGCGAAGTCGATCAGCGACTGGCCGACCTCGGCATCGACGAAGGTGCGTGGCACCGAGACCTTCAGTCGGCCCTTCAGTTGGGCGTTATTCTCGCGCACGAGATCGGCGAGGTTGTCGATCTCCTTCAGGATGTCGGATGCCGTGCGGTAGTAGGTATGACCGGCCTCGGTCATGGAGAATTGGCGGGTCGTCCGGTTCAGCAGCAGGGCGCCGAGCTCGTCCTCCAATTCACGCACATATTTCGACAAAAGCGCCTTGGAGCGGCCGGTGCGCCTCGCCGCAGCCGAAAAGCCTTCTGCTTCAACGACATCGATGAAGGCGCGGATGCGGGTGAGGGTGTCCATGACGATCTCCTGAAAAAGCGCCGAACCACCATTCAAATCAGTCGGTTGCGGGCCGTTTTACCACGTTGAACAAATTGCGGTGTATTGTTCAAATATTTTCTGCCGGGAGATGCGAAAAAACCGCTTGATTATGACGGCGAATATTCCTATCTCGTGGTCAGCCCAAAGTCGCACGTGCCCATGGGTGTCCGCCGAACCCTCGAATTGGTGAGGAAATCGGTAAGGTACCTGGAATTAACCCCTCCAGTCGCTATTCTGGCCAACCGGAAAATGCGAGGACGCCTGAAGCAACGACGGTGCGGGCCTTTTTGTTCTCTCCCTGCTTTCCATCAGCGGGGGTTACTGAAGAGGCACACCTTCATTGCCGGAAGTGCGGTAGGGAACTCCCTCCAATCCATGGCAGACAAAGCCGGATCCATGTCGCTTTCGCGGCGTTGATCCATCATTTGCGCTATCAAGCGCTTGCTAAGGTTCCGGGGTCTCCACCGGCTGGTTCCTATGCGAGCGATTGATTGCCCTTTGTCCTCCGGTTTTCCGGAGCTCTGGAATTGGAAGAGGGAATCGATATGACCACCCAGCGCATCCGCGACTTTCTCGCAACCCGACGTCCCGACGGTCCCTGCCTCGTGGTCGACCTCGACGTCGTGCGCGATAATTTCTCTGCTTTCCGTCACGCCATGCCGGACAGCGCGATCTACTACGCCGTCAAGGCAAACCCGGCTCCGGAAGTCCTGAAGCTGCTCGCCGACATGGGCTCGAGCTTCGATTGCGCGTCAGTCGCTGAAATCGAAATGGCGCTCAATGCCGGTGCAACCGCTGCCCGTATTTCCTTCGGCAACACGATCAAGAAGGAACGCGACGTTGCCCGCGCGCATGCGCTCGGCGTCAGCCTCTTTGCGGTCGACAGCCACGAGGAAGTCGAGAAGATCTCGCGTGCCGCTCCCGGCGCCCGCGTGTTCTGCCGCGTCCTGACGGATGGTGAAGGTGCTGAATGGCCGCTGTCGCGCAAGTTCGGCTGCGTCCCGCAGATGGCTGTGGACGTTCTCGTCTACGCGCATCAGCTCGGCCTCGAGTCCTACGGTGTGTCGTTCCACGTCGGTTCGCAGATGACCAAGGTCGATGCCTGGGATTCGGCTCTCGCCGACGCCAAGCGCGTCTTCGTTCAGCTGGCCAAGCAGGGCATCCACCTGCAGATGGTCAACATGGGCGGCGGCTTCCCGACCAAGTATCTGCGTGATGTTCCGTCGGCGGAAGCTTACGGTCGTGCGATCTACCAGAGCCTACGTGACCACTTCGGCAACAACCTGCCGAAGACGATCATCGAGCCGGGCCGTGGCATGGTCGGCAACGCCGGTGTCATCAAGACTGAGGTCGTGCTGATCTCGAAGAAGTCGGACAACGACGCAGCCCGCTGGGTGTTCCTCGACATCGGCAAGTTCGGCGGTCTCGCCGAGACGATGGACGAAGCCATTCGTTACCCGATCCGGACCGAGCGCGACGGCGACGAGATGGAGCCTTGCGTGATTGCCGGCCCGACCTGCGATTCGGCAGACGTGCTCTACGAGAAGAATCTTTATCCGCTGCCGATCTCCCTTTCGATTGGCGACGAGATCCTGATCGAAGGCACCGGGGCCTACACAACCACCTACTCGGCGGTCGCGTTCAACGGCTTCGAGCCGTTGAAGGCCTACGTCATCTAATATTGCCAGCCCCGTAGCCAGCCGGGGCGGCATTCTCACAATTCATATCAATCGCCGCTCATATCGGTTTTGGGTACGGGAGGCCACGATGGCCGCTGTTCTTGATTCTGTCCGCGCATTTTTTGCGCCTTCTGTCTTTACCATCGACGCCGAGAACGCTGGCGACGTCGTGGCTCGCGAAAACCTGCTGGATCGTGCCATGGGCGCGAACCGCCGCAAGAAGTCGTCGGAAAAGATCCGCCGCGGCCGTGTGCCGGCTGAAGGCCTGGCGCTGGTTGCACGCGATCGCGACGGCCATGTCATCGGCACCGTGCGCCTGTGGAACGTCGAGGCCGGCGTCAACGCCGAAGGCACGCCGATCAACGCGCTGCTGCTCGGGCCGCTTGCGGTTGATGCGAGCTTCGAGGGCAAGGGCGTCGGTTCGGCGCTGATGCGCGCCGCCATGCTGGAAGCGAAGAACCGTGAGCATGGCGCGATCCTGCTCGTCGGCGATGCCCCTTACTACGAACGTTTCGGTTTTTTTTCCGGGAAGGCTCAACATCTCGTCATGCCGGGTCCCTTCGAACGCTCGCGCTTCCTGGCGCTGGAGCTCATCGAGGGCTGGCTTGACGGTGCGGCCGGCATGATCGTCCCCTCGGGGCGGATGCTGGCAAGCGCCCCGGTCCGCAGGGCGGCGTGATCGGCAAGGCCTCTCCCCTGATGGGGAGGGGCCTTTTGTTTTCTCGTTTTTCGGAAATCAAGTTTAGGCGGCGCCGGAAAACCGGACGAACGCTTAGCCTAAACTTTTATGACTGCGTGCCCCCTCAGGCTTCAATTATTTGACGACGCTTGTGTCGACCAATTGAGTTCCGGCAGTCTGAACGACATTTTCAGGTATAGCGGCGATGAAGAACATCGTGAAAGCATAAACCGCGAATATAGTCGCTGCGGCAGTGGCCCTTAGAATCATTCATGCACTCCTATTCTCAGGAGTCCAATGTGGGCTCAAAAAGTGGCTTTCCAAAGAGTTTTCTGAACGCCAGATGAACAAAAAACTGTGAGAGCAAAAATTAATGATATTTTAGCAACACCTGAGTTTCGCCCCAAAGTGGGCGAAATTCCTGATTTGTTCTCACGAATTTGCAATTATTTCAAGCATATAGATGAAAGTTTGGGCATTGGTTTTCCTCGCTGGCGCGTGGTCGCCCTATAATCTCCTCGTCATCTGGCAGGGAGCCGGGTTCATGAACCGGTCCGCCTTGCGTTCATATTTCGGCGCTCGATGATGGTTGCCGAGGCTGGGTCGGATACCGTCAGGGTTGAAGATCCATCGGGGAATCGGGATCGGGAGACGCTCCTGTCGAATTTGAGAAGCCGGAAAGCTCGCCGCAATCGGGCAGGCGATGCAGCCTGACATCCCATTCCGCTACCCCAAATCGCCTGCCCACTCCCATCGGGAAAACCGTCACGAAGCATGGCTTCGCGCGGCGCCTTGGGCTGCCTGCGGGATGGCGGCCTACGCCTGTGGTCGTGTTCATCAGACGCGTCCCCGCCGATCATAAAGTTTCACGTCCGCGTGAGCCGCATCGGGCGGACGATGATTTTGCGTTCTGCCTACGCTAGCTCAGCGAAATGATCACGCGCCTCGCTTTGCTCGTCGCTTTCCTGCTGTCGCCGCTCGCTGCCGTTGCACAGCCGGAGAACGGCCGGACGGCAGTTTTGCTCGAGAGCTTGTCCTCACGCGTGGAGTTGAAGCCGCTGAGAACCGTGATCGTCGCCAGGGATGGGCGGACGGTGGCGGAACAGGGCTACGGCGACCACGCCGCGACTGAGTCAGTCAACATCAAGTCCGCTTCCAAATCGATCATTTCATGCCTCGTCGGCATCGCCATCGAAAAGAAACTGCTGGAAAGCCCGGACCAACGGATCGCTCCGATCCTGAAAGCTGATCTGCCTGCCGATCCCGATCCGCGGCTTAACGAGATCACCATCGGCAACCTACTTTCGATGCAGGCGGGGCTTGGTCGCCTGTCTGGTCCCAATTACGGGCGCTGGGTTGCCTCGCTCAACTGGGTGCGTTTTGCCCTTGCCCAACCTTTCGACGACGCGCCTGGCGGTCAAATGCTCTATTCGACCGCCTCCACGCACCTTCTCTCGGCGATCCTGACGAAGGTCAGCGGGAGGTCGACGCTGGCGCTCGCCCGCGAATGGCTGGCACCCGTTAGCGGCTTTAGGATCAGCGCCTGGGAGCGCGATCCGCAGGGCATCTATCTCGGCGGGAACCAGATGGCGATGACGGCCCGCTCGCTGCTGGCTTTCGGCGAACTCTATCGCAACGGCGGCAAGGCTGCGGATGGTACGCAGGTCGTGCCTGCGGACTGGATCGCGCAATCGTGGCAGCACCGCACCAATTCGCGCTTCTCCGGCGACGATTATGGCTACGGCTGGTTCTCGCGACAGATTGGCGGCGAGGAGGTCCATTTCGCCTGGGGATATGGCGGCCAGATGCTCTACATCGTCCCCTCGCTCGGCTTGACTGTTGTCATGACATCGGACGAGAGCGGCCCATCGGCGCGCACCGGCTACCGCGATGCGCTGCATGGTGTTCTTGCGGAGATTATCGAGGCGGCGCGGCTGTCCTGATAACACAGCCGCGCAAAAGCTTAGGCTGCGATATCGACGACACCGCAATCGCCGGCTTCGGAAGCGAAGGCCAGCAGCTTGCCGTTCTTGCTCCAGCTCATCGACGTGATCGCGCCTTTGCCGGGTCGGCGCAGCAGCGCTTCCTTGCTGTCGGCAATGCGGACGGCGAGGATCATGCCGTCGATGAAGCCGATCGCCAGGATGTCTTCGACAGGGTGGAACTTCACTGAGGTCGCCATGATGTTGGCGCGGGTGCCGAGCTCGAGCGGCGCTTTGCCCATCGGGCCGTCTTTGCCCTGGAATGGCCAGACGATCGCAGCCGGCGCACCTGACGAGGCAAGCCACTTGCCCTTCGCGGACCACGAGAGAGACTTCACCTTGGCGGGGTAGCCGGTCATGCGCATGTGCCGGGCTTCAGCGCCGGCCTTGCTGTCGAGCTTCCATCCGTGCAGTGCGTTCTCCTGCATCGTCGTGACGAGGAAGTTGCCGTCAGGCGAGAAGGTGACGCCGGTATGGGCGCCCTTCCATTCGAGGTCGACCGGCTTGGCAGCGGTGCCGACCCAATGCAGCGACACGCCGTTGTAGCGCGCGGCGGCAATGCGCATGCCCTTGGGCGCGAAGGCGAGGCCTTCGACGGTCCGCTCTTCGGTAAATTCCTTGGTCGTGCCGTCGGCGAGGCGCACGAGAGCGCTCTTGCCGTAGGAGTAGGCGACGGCGCCCTGCGGGCCGGCGGCAAGCTGGGAAATCCATTTGCGCGGCGCGTTTGCAAGCTCGGTCACCCCGGCATCGGCTCCGATGCGCAGCACCTTGCCGTCCTCACCGCCGGAAATCAGGCTTTCGCTATACGGGTCGCGGATGCAGCTCAGCATGCCCTGATGGGCCTCGGTCACCTTCTCGCCGCCGTCGAGGCGGTGGATGGTGCCGGCGGCATTGGCGAAGAAGGGGGTGTCACCTAAAAATTCGACGGCCAGGATATGGCCGTCGAGATCAAACGGGGCAACTGTGGGCATCAGGCCGCCGCCTCGCACGCCTTGAAGGAAGCTTGGAGCTTTTCGTGATCAAGTTCGCGGCCGATGAAGACGAGACGGGTCTCATGCTTCTCGCCGTCCTTCCAAGGGCGCTGGTGGTCACCTTCGATGATCATGTGGACACCCTGAACGACGTAGCGTTCGGGATCGTCCTTAAAGGCGATGATGCCCTTGAGGCGCAGGATATTCGGCCCCTGAGTCTGCGTGATCTTCTGGATCCAGGGGAAGAAGCGTTCCGGGTTCATTTCGCCGCCACGCAGCGAGACCGACTGCACCGTCACGTCATGGATCGGCGACATGGCGCCATGATGATGGTGGTCATGATCATGATCATGGTGGTGATGGTCATGATCGTGGTCGTGATCATGCGCATGATGATGATGGTGGTCGTGGTCGCAATCCGGACCGCAGACGTGATCGTCATGGTCATGATCAAGAAAGTGCGGATCGTTCTCCAGCGCGCGCTCCAGGTTGAAAGCCCCCTGATCGAGAACGCGGGCCAGATCGACGCCCGAGCGGCTGGTCTTGTAGACGCGGGCCGAGGGATTGATGGCGTGAACGATATCCTCGATCTGCGCCAGCTCTTCCGGCGTGACGAGGTCGGTCTTGTTAATCAGGACGACGTCGGCAAAGGCGATCTGGTCTTCGGCCTCGCGGCTGTCCTTCAGGCGCAGCGGCAGATGCTTGGCGTCGACGAGAGCGACAACGGCGTCGAGTTCCGTCTTGGCGCGCACGTCGTCATCCATGAAGAAGGTCTGGGCGACCGGCACAGGATCTGCAAGGCCCGTCGTTTCAACGATGATGCCGTCGAAACGGCCGGGGCGGCGCATCAGGCCTTCGACAACGCGGATCAGGTCGCCGCGCACGGTGCAACAGACGCAGCCATTGTTCATCTCGTAGATCTCTTCGTCGGATTCGACAATGAGGTCATTGTCGATGCCGATCTCGCCGAACTCGTTGACGATGACCGCATATTTCTTGCCGTGGTTCTCCGACAGGATGCGGTTGAGCAAGGTCGTCTTGCCGGCGCCGAGGTAGCCGGTGAGAACGGTAACGGGGATAGGCTTCTGCTGGGTGGGGATCGCGTCGGTCATAAGAACCTCGAGAGATGGCACGCCCGGGGGCGGGGCTGAAAATTCGTCGGTCTCATATAAGGAGTTGCGGGCGGCAGTTCAAAGGGTTTTGTATGTTATAAGATCACATCGCACCGGCGATGGTTTCAATCGAGCTCCGCCGCGTCGAATGCATCGACGTCCTGCAGCAGTTCGGCCAGCCCCCTCACGGACTGCGCAATCAGCGCCTCGCCCTTCTCCGCCGTCGCCAGCGACGCGTTGCCCGCCACGCCCGATGGGCTAAGGTCAGACATTTTCCATCCGAAGGCGTGCGGGCCATAGGCACGCAGATGCTTGAAGCGGGCAGCGAAATCCGACTGTCGGGACGGGAAGTCTGCAGCCTTGGTCATGTCGACCTTATCCGGGTGAAGCGCCAGCATCACCGACGTCTCGATGTCGCCGCCGTGGATGTCGATCGCCTTTGCCTCGGGCGAGATGACATCGGCGGGAACGCCGAAGCGCGTCCAACTCGTGGCGACGGCGAGCATGTTGAACCGGACGCGGGCCTCCGTCGCAACGATCGTCATCAGCGGTGAGTTGCCGCCATGGGCATTCAACATCACCAACTTGCGAATGCCCATGTCCGAGAGCCTCCGGGCAATGCCGAGCCAGCGTTGGATGGCCTCTCCATATGTCAGCGTTTGCGTACCCTTCACGTCCATGTGCTCGATCGAATAGCCGACTGTTTCTGTCGGCAGAAACGTGACCGGCGAGGCGGCGGGAATTGCAGCCTTGAGCCGGGCAACGATGCCGGCTGCAATCAATGCGTCGGTGTCGAAGGGCAGGTGAGGTCCGTGTTGCTCGTGGGCGCCAAGCGGCAGGATTGCGATCCACCGACTGCGGTCCGAGGGGGAGAGATTCGGATCGTTGTGTTCGAAGTCGCGAGAAGGCACATTCATCCGGCTAAGCCCTCTTGTTTATGACGAGATGATGCGCAATGTGATAGCGCAGCGTTCTCAATGCTTATCGCATAAGCCCTTAAACCAAAATCGATTTAGGGGAGATGATTATGAATGTTCCGGCTCCCTTGCAAGGCGAGGGATGCGCAACACGGCAAAGTCAAAGGAATCGCGATGGGGAAGAAGCACAAGGACGGTAAGAAGCAGAAATCCAAGAAGAAGGACCAGACCGAATATACGGTTGTAGATCTTTCGCCGGCTTTGACACAGGCGGCCCGCTCGATGCGCACCGTGCTGTCTCGCAACCTGCTTGAAAGCGGTCTCTATGCCGGCCAGGACGGCGTGATTTTGCTGCTCGCGGAAACCGACGGGATGACGGCAGGCGGGTTGGCACAGAAGCTCGGCGTTAAGGCGCCAACCATGACGCGCACGATCGGGCGCATGGAAGCCCAAGGCTTCCTCGAACGCAAGCCGGATGCCGACGATGCCCGCCTGACCAAGGTCTATCTGACTGAACTCGGTCGCGGCAGCGTCAAGGCAATCGAAATGGCGTCCTCGGCGTGCGACAGCATGGCCACCCAGGAGTTCTCCGAGAAGGAAATTCGCAATCTTGTCCGTCTGTTGAAGGCAATCGACGGCAACTTGCAGTCCGCCGCCATCCCTCTCGATGAGCCTGAGGAAATCTGACAGATTTGTGAAATTACGAATTGCTTCGTTGCGTTTAATCTTTTAATTAAACATTTTAATAGTGCTCGACTCTTGAAATGGTTGGGCGCAAGGACAACCGCGCGTTGCCTGGGGAGGACACGTGGCTCAAAAGATAAAGCTTTCGACGATCGCCGAAACGCTCGGCATTTCCACAGCAACCGTATCTCTTGCCTTACGTGACAGCCCGCTCGTGGCTGGTGCCACCCGGGACAAAATCAAGGAACAGGCCCGCGCACTCGGCTATATCTATAACCGCCGCGCCGCCAGCCTGCGTACGTCCCGCTCTGGCATCATCGGTGTCGTCGTCCACGACATCATGAACCCGTTCTATGGCGAAATCCTGAAGGCGATCGAAAGCGAGCTCGATCGCAGTCGGCACACCTTCATTCTGTCGAACCACTACGACTCCGTCGAAAAGCAGCGCACCTTCATCGAAACGCTGCTGCAGCTCGGTGGGGACGGTGTCATAATGTCCCCGGCGATCGGTACGCCGCCGGAGGATATGCAGCTTGCGGAAGACAACGGCATGCCGGCGATCCTGGTGGCCCGCTCGCTGGACGGATTGGACCTTCCGACCTATCGCGGCGACGACAGCTACGGCATTTCGCTCGCCACCAACCATTTGATCGGCCTTGGCCATCGCTCGATCGCCATGATCGGCGGTACCGACCAGACGTCGACGGGACGCGATCGCTATCAGGGCTACGTCAATGCGCTGCGCAAGGCCGGCATCGACGTTGATCCGGGTCTACGCATTCCCGGTCCGCGCTCGATGCAGGGTGGTTTCGAAGCGGCGGTGCATTTCCTGTCGCTGCCGCAAAAGCCGACGGCGGCGGTCTGCTGGAACGATCTCGTCGCGATCGGCCTGATGAACGGCATTTCCCGCGCCGGTCTCGTTCCCGGCAAGGACATTTCCGTCACCGGCTATGACGACCTCGAGGAAGCGTCAATATCGATGCCGGCGCTGACCACCGTCTGGAATGGCCAGGCGGAAGTCGGACGCCTTGCTGCCCGCGCGCTTCTCGATCGCCTGGCGGGCAGCCACGAGCCCGACGGCATCCATCTGATCAAGCCCGAGATGCGCATCCGCCAGTCGACCAGCCCCTACCGACCGCGCCCGTAGCAAGCCAAGAGGAAGTGCCATGTCCCGCATCGCCGTTCTCGTTCCCGGGAAGATACACGAACGCGTCCTGACGCGCCTGAAGGAGAGCTTCGACGTTGTCGAAGCCAATCCCTCGACGCTTGACGCGGAGGCCGCTGGAAAGATTCGCGGTGTCGCCGTTTCCGGCACATTTGATTCGGCAGCAATCGACAGTCTTCCGAAGGTCGAACTGATCTCCAGCTTCGGTGTCGGCTATGACGGCGTCGATGCCAAGCATGCGGCAACCAAGGGTATCATCGTCACGAACACGCCCGATGTGCTGAACGACGAGGTCGCCGATACGGCAATCGGACTGCTCCTCAATGCCGTGCGAGAGCTTCCTCGTGCCGAGAACTGGCTGCGGGCCGGCAACTGGAAGCCCGGGCAGAACTATCCGCTGTCGCGCTTCTCCCTGAAGGGGCGGCATGTCGGGATCTATGGCCTTGGCCGCATCGGCCAGGAGATCGCCAAGCGCCTTGAACCGTTCAAGGTGAAGATCAGCTATCATACTCGCACGCGCCATGCCACCGCGCCCTATGGCTACCACCCGTCGCTGAAGGACCTTGCGGAAGCCGTCGACACGCTGATCTCCATCGTCCCGAAGACGCAGCAGACGCACAAGACGATCAATGCCGACATTCTTTCGGCGCTCGGCCCCGACGGCGTGTTCATCAATGTCGGGCGCGGGTGGACTGTTGACGAAGAAGCGCTTGCAGCGGCACTGAAGGCGGGAACGATCGGCGCGGCCGGCCTCGACGTTTTCTACAACGAACCGAACGTGCCGGCTTCGCTGCTCGATCTTCCGAACGCCGTGCTCCTGCCGCACCTCGCCTCAGGCTCGGTGCCGACGCGCAATGCGATGGCGGATCTGGTGGTTGACAATCTCGTTGAGTGGTTCGGGAAGGGCCGGCCGCTGACGCCAGTTCCGGAAACACCAGCGAAGGGCTGATTATCTCAATCTCGGGCCGGGATGAGGCGCGCACGCGGACAGACCGTCGGCCTCACCCCAGTCTACTGTGCCTGGCTACTTGGCGACGTGCCAGACGCCGCCGACGCCATCGCCTGTCATATCGCCGGGCTTCTTGTCTCCGGCGAACGTGTAAAGTGGCTTACCTTCGTATGCCCACATTTCCTTGCCGTCGGCCGCCTTGACGAGTGTCCATTCGCCTTCGGCCTTGGCCTTGGCGGCGGCGTGGAAGGCTGGCCACTTCTTCAGGCAAGCCTCGTCGCAGTTCGATTTGCCCATGGCGTCCTTGTCGAACGTGTAGAGCGTCATGCCTTTGGCGTTTGCCAGGATCTTGCCCATCTTCGTATCGACCATTTTGGCCGGTTCCGCCGCAAACGCCGCAAAGGCGGTTGCAGCCAACAGGCCGGCAGAGACGATCAGCGTTTTCATGGTTACCTCCTGTTCAGGAGTGCCAGCGGGATGCTGGTAGCGCCCGATGTGAGCAAGAAACGTTCCTGCGACTTGGCGGTTCCATGGTCTCGCTGACAGCGGTGCGCATTCGGATTTGTTTTACTCGATCGCACGCAACGCGCATCTTTCTGCTGGAAGCGCCCAGGGCATTGTTCGCGTATGCGTTGAAAAATGTGGTCAGCTATTGCAGAACTTTCGAATGGGGAAATCTCCCTATCAGATGGCTGCTGCTGCAAACTGTCTTGCCAAACCCAGGGTGGATCGCAATCCGATGAATGAAATGCGACGCAAGCTGACGACCATCTTCTCGGCCGATGTCCAGGACTATACGCGGCTGATGGGCGCCGACGAGGAGGGTACCCTTGCCATGCTGAAGTGGTCGCGCGATGCGATGTCGCGGCTGATCGGCGCGCATGGCGGTCGGGTGATCAATACCTGGGGCGACGGCCTAATCGCGGAATTTCCGAGCGTCGTCGAAGCGGTGCGCGCTGCCATCGATGTCCAGAACGAACTCGTCGGAATAAACGCCGCCCGGCCGGCGGAAGGACGCATGCTCTATCGGATCGGCATCAATCTCGGCGATGTCATCGCCGAGGGTGACGACCTCTACGGCGACGGCGTCAATATCGCCGCTAGGCTTCAGGCTTCCGCAGCAGCGGGCGGCATCGTGATCTCCAACACAGTCTACGACCAGGTCCGCAACAAGGTCGCCGTCGGCTTCGATTTTCTCGGGCCACTGACGGTGAAGAACGTTAGCGAGGCCGTGCCGAGCTATGCTGTGCGGATCGGAGACGACGTGTCCACGACGCCCGCACCACCCGCTCGCCCGTTGCCGGCGGCTGCGGCGCCTGCGCCGGGGCGCCCCCTTGCACCGAGGGTGCGGAAGATTGGCGGGGTGTTCGCGGTTGTCGCGATCACGTTGGTCGTGATCAATCTTTTGACGTGGCAGGGCGAGTTCTGGGCCGTCTGGCCGCTCCTCGGCCTTGCCTTCGTCGCTGCGATGGCCTGGAACCGGAATCAGAGCCGCTTCGACCAGCGTCTTGCCGGCTTGGCCGTTATCGGCATTGGTATCGTTATCATCAACTTGCTGACATGGCACGGGGTGTTCTGGGCGATGTGGCCGCTGCTGGGCCTGGCGGTCGCCGTCGGCCTGCGGTGGGCGATGCGAAGGTAAACGCAGGAGCTCCTATCCGCCGTGCTCGGATGGGACAAATTGATTCGACTGCCTGCGGTCGCTGTGATCCACTCGCCAAGTTTTATTGCCAATCTCGAAGTATCCAAACCAGAGAGCTGAACATGGGCAATACCTCTGGCACAGCGAGACTGCGGCCAGGACCCCGGCAATGCGGACGGCCGCCATGAAGCTCGAGGTCATCGTCAGATGCCGATTTCGTCACGGGCGACGACTTCAGGGTCATTCAGTTCACGCCTCCGGGCTCGCCCTGCTCCGTCATCTTCGGCAAGAACGTGACGGCGGCCGTGCCCGGCACGGCGCAGGGCCTCCATCTGATCGTTTCCGATGTCGAAGCCGCTCGTGCCGAGCTCGCCGAACGCGGCGTCGCGCTGAGTGATGTCTTCCACGATGCCGGTGGCGTCTTCCATCATGCCGGCGAAAATGCACGCGTGAGAGGTCCGCATCCCCAGCGCAAGAGCTACGGCTCGTTTGCTTCATTCAGCGATCCGGATGGAAACGGCTGGCTGTTTCAGGAGATCACGACCCGACTGCCTGGGCGCATAGATGCTGATGAAACGATGTATTCGTCTGCCAGCGATCTCGCCGCGGCCTTGCGCCGTGCGGAAGCCGCTCATGGAGAACATGAGAAGCGCATCGGCAAGCGCGATGAAGACTGGCCGACCTGGTATGCGGAATACATGGTTCGCGAACAGGCGGGCAAGCCGCTGTCATCGTAGGTTTTCACCGTGCAGCCATAAAGGGCCGCGCAACTGGCAGGCCAATCAGGCGGGGGTTTTTTCCGCCGCCTTGGCGAGCTTGCCTGCCGCGTAATCCCTGACCGCATCGCCGAAAGCAGAGAAGATCTGGTTGGACGGCTTGTCGGTCTCGGCCCAGTACTCCGGGTGCCACTGGACGCCGACCGCAAAGGCCGGGGCATCGATCACGGACACGGCCTCGATCGTGCCGTCCTCGGCGACGGCCTCGACCTGCAGGCGCGGCGCGGTCTTGGCGATCGCCTGGCGATGCAGTGAGTTCACCCTGATCTCGCCGGGGCCGACGATACCTGCGATGCAGGAGCCTTCCTTGACGAAGACGCTTTGGCGGATCGCGTACTTGCCGTCACGGTCTACCTCGGCCGGGGTGCGATGATCCCATATGCCTGGCTGGTCCTGGATTTCGCTGGCAAGCGTGCCGCCCATTGCGACGTTGAGTTCCTGAATGCCGCGGCAGATTGCGAGCAAGGGAATGGCGCGGTCGATGGCACGGCGGATCAACGGCAGAGCGGTGGCGTCACGGGCGATATCGAAGGGGGCGTCGGCATCGGTCGCCGTTGCCCCATAGTAAGACGGGTGGACGTTGCTGGCCGAACCGGAGACGAGAACGCCATCGACGCGGTCCAGAATCGCGTCGGTTCCGTATCCTTCCTCGAAGGCCGGAATGATGAAGGCCATGACACCGGCGGCATTGAGTGCCGCGCGCACATACTGATGCTGGACGGCGTGCCATGTGGCACCGTCGAAGGTGCGGATATCGGCAGGAACAGCGACGATCGGCTTCGTCATTTTAACCCCGGTCGGAAGATGGAATTGGTGTATTGAGAGAGCCGAGAACGGCCCGGAAGTCAACGTCTCGGCGCAATCGCGGGCGGAATTACGGCAGTCGTGGCCGCCGGCTCCGGCAAATTACCGCTAACCTGCTGATTCTCATGGAAATGCACTTCGCCGCCATATTGCCGTTGTGATGCCAAAGACTAATGGCACAGTGCTTGAAACACGGTCGCCACCGTGCTTAGCTTCCCGCCATTGCTGCGGGTAGAGACGAGGGTTCGCCTCGCAGTGCCATCTATACGGGAGGTTTTTGATGGATCGTCGTTCATTCATGAAGAAGGCAGGAACCGCCGGCGCCGGCGCCGTTGCTGCTGCGGGTGCACTGGCAGCACCCGCCATTGCACAAGAGAACCCTAAAATTTCGTGGCGCATGACGTCGTCGTTCCCGAAGAGCCTCGATACGATCTATGGCGCTGCGGATGACATTGCCAAGCACCTTGCCGCGGCAACCGACGGCAACTTCACCATTCAGCCTTTTGCGGCCGGCGAAATCATTCCGGGCCTTCAGGCCGCCGATGCCGTCAGCGCCGGCACGGTCGAGGCCGCGCACACGTGCTCCTATTACTTTGTTGGCAAGGATCCGACTTACGCGATCGGCACTGCCATTCCATTCGGTCTGAACGGACGCCTGACCAATGCCTGGTTCTACGAAGGCAACGGCAACACGCTGATGAATGAGTTTTACGCCACGCAGGGCATCTATGGCCTGCCGGCCGGCAACACGGGCGCCCAGATGGGCGGCTGGTTCCGGAAGGAGATCAATACGCTTGACGACTTGAAGGGCGTCAAGATGCGTATTGCCGGTCTTGCCGGCCAGGTCATCAGCAAGGTTGGCGTCATTCCGCAGCAGATCGCCGGCGGCGATATTTATCCGGCCCTTGAAAAGGGCACGATCGACGCTTCAGAATTCGTCGGTCCCTATGACGACCTGAAGCTCGGCCTGCACAAGGTCGCGAAGTACTACTATTACCCCGGCTGGTGGGAAGGCGGCCCGACGGTCCACGCCTTCTTCAACCTCGAAAAGTGGAACAGCCTGCCTAAGCACTATCAGGCGGCACTGACCGATGCCTGCGCCTTTGCCAACACAAACATGATGGCAAAGTACGATGTGAAGAACCCCACGGCACTCAAGCAGTTGGTGGCGGAGGGCGCCACGCTTCGTCCTTTCAGCCAGGAAATCATGGAAGCCTGCTTCCAGGCTGCCCTCGGGATCTACGCCGAGATTTCGGCCTCGAACCCGTATTTCAAGAAGGTCTACGAGGATCAGACCGCGTTCAAGCGCGATGCGTATCTCTGGGCGCAGCTGTCGGAGTACACCTTCGACACGTTCATGATGATCCAGCAGCGCGCCGGCAAGATTTGACCGACAGTCCAGTTCGGACAAAGAAAAAGCCCCGGATTTTGGTCCGGGGCTCAGATTGCTGACAAACCCCTGGCACCGTCTGGGGGTTTGTGATTCATTGGGACATGTTGAAGAAACCTGCCCCCACCCAGACGGCTCTTGAGATGGTGACGCTCGACAGTCTGGTGCCGAAG
>NZ_JACUZZ010000016.1:0-153457 GCF_014851595.1 Rhizobium sp. RHZ01 | reverse complement strand
ATGTGCGTTGGAAAGGCTATTGCCTGCCCTACTCGGTGTTCGACAAGGATCAGCGGGTGACGCATGCGGCGATTACCGAGAACAAGCGGCTGGGTGAACTCCTAGCCTATATCAAGGAGCGTCAGGACCAGCAGGAACAACCGGTCGTGAAGAGCAACAGTGACAAAAATGGCTATAAGCCGAGGGGTCGCAAGCCCGGAAGGCGCACGGATTACATGAACGATCCGGCGGTGATTGCGCGACGTGAGACGGCTCTGTTGCGGCAGCAAGCTGCCGAGTGAGGGGTCGATTGGATCGTCTCAAAGCTAAAGCCGAAGGGGAATGTTATCACCCGCCCCCGCTCCGCCCTTTCAACCCGGCCCAGCCGGCCGGATCGGGGGCTGATTGTCAGAGCCAGTGTCCCATTTCTAACTGGCTGACAATGTCGCAGCCCTATTCAGCTTTGACAATGGCTGTAGCCGGGTGGGTTCTAGAATGAAGTGCGACTTGCTAATGATCCCAATAGGTTATCAATTGCAAGGACGATGCAATGAAGCGCACCTACTCTCAGATTGGATTGGACGAACGCCGTAAGATTGCCCGTTGGAGGTTGGCTGGGCTCAGTATTGACGCCATACGCTCCGTTGGGAGGACGCCAGCATCACGCAGATGATCAATAGATATGTGCCAGAACGGTTTCTCGATGCGCTTTCGCAATGGTTGACTCGCCGCTGCTCGACGCACCGTGCAGAAAAATAATCTGCGCCATTCAAATCCCTCTGTTTCGATGGGGGTCACCGGATAGATCGACGCCCGGCTGCCGGACTGCGCCAATTAGTCCAGCGGCCTTCATAAGCTAGCCCGGATTTGCCAACCGCATGAGACCTGCCTCTGTCGATTTAAACCCGCAAGCACGATAGAATGAGGTCAGATGCGGTTCGAAGTCGACATGGAGCCACGTCGCCCCTCGCACTCGCGCAGCACTCGTCGCTTCCTTGACTAACATCGTCGCGATCCCCCTCCTACGCCACATTGGCCTGACACAGGTATCCAGAACAAAGGCGTGCAACCCACCATCTGTGGCGACGTTGACGAAGCCGATCAGGCTCTCGTCTTCGTAGGCTCCAACATGCGTTAAGCTGCGTGCTAAGATCTTTCGGAAATCCCTTCTGTCGTAACTGCCCCAAGCTTCCGCCCAAAGCTCGTTCAGTTCTTCGTTCGAAGGGAAGGGATCGACGTGAATAGCAATCATTCAAACTCCTCGTCGTTCATCTCGGCCTCTTCTGGGGTAAGGTCGTCTCAGGTGCTGTATCACGACTGTTTTTACCATGGGCGGCAACATCACCGGAGCGCCGCTCTCAACTTTCTCACCGCAATCTTCTGGAACACGCCCAGCGACGGCTTCGAGCGTCATTTCTGCACCGGTCGTAGAGTCCTCTCCCTTGATTGACGGAACGCGGCGGTTTGCTATCATCTCGCTCGGACGCCCATCCGAACCTGCTGCCGGGTTGAAGGGTACTCGTGGCATTGAAGGCGACCCCGTTCACAAGATCGAAGAGTAATCGGCAGACTTCGCCAGAACAACGGATCGTCTTATGTTCCATGCAACGATTAGGCTTGCGCCTTCCAATATCGCTGTCCTGAAGAAGGCACTTCGAGAAAAGTACCCGAATATTCGGTCGTCGCACGCTGATGAAGCACTTGCGGCCTCGGTCGGATTCAAATCATATGCGGCCATGCTCACTGTCCTGAAGCAGGTCAGCGACTCCGCGCGGTTGGTGGTTCAGACCGATGCCTCGCTGCTTCAGATTCGTCTTGAACAGTTGGGTTACGCTGGACTCGTCCCTCGCGATTTGCAGCGGCTGGTTTGGGAGGCACCGTATCCTGATCGATGGGAGGCCGATGAGATCGAGCTGACTCTTCGAAAGCGCTTTGCCCCGACAGCTGCCAATTCTCAGTAGGCTTCAGGGGCAGTACGCTGATCGGACTCGTTCCCGCCATTTTGTGTCTGGCTTCCGAACGAGTATGCTAGAGAACCTCCCGGGCTCCTGTGCCGTCTAGCGGACTGCAACTGGGAACCTATCGGCGAAATTTGCGTTGACTGAGGGTCATCGGAATAGTATCCATGACACAGATCGTTGGTGATTGAGCGTGCGATAGCCAACGCCACCAGGTCCTTCGGGATTTGGTCCCTGCGAATGCGGGGAAGGGAGAAATCCCGAGAGCTTCGCTCCGAGACCAGTAATGGTCGAAACGGTCCCGAAAGGGGCCGTTTTCGTTTTCACGGCATAATCGGCTTCTTCCTGCCAGCGCTGTAGACGCGAGCAGGATGCTTGTTTTCAAGGCGCAGGCGAACGAGATGCTTGAACTTTACCTCTCCGAACGTGTCTGGTGCCTTCTCTCGGCAGAGATACGCTGACCTGACCATCAAATGAAGGTGGAAGGGCAAGCCCTTCACCTTGTCCAACGTGAAAATGATGGCGTAGAGGGCTTCCTCGTCTTCATGTGTCACCACCGGCACCTGGGCGTACCGGTCCGCTCCAGTGAGGTTCCATACTTTCGACGAGCAAATGTTCGGCAACAGCGTCGGCAATTGTAGCGACAGAGCGTGGCGCTCGGAACAGACAAATCCCACGCCCCGACTGCACCCCGGGAAAGCGTGTTCAATGACGTCGGACGTCAGTCGATCCCGAGTGAAAACATGATCGGTAAAGGTCGCAATGATCCTTCGCTCCTGACCGGCGGAATCGACCACCGTGAGGTATTGCTCCGCAAGATGCGCGAACGAGTACGTTGTTTCAGCTAGAGTAAAGTCCGGCCAGAGGTTTTTGGTCAGGTAAGGTGCGGGCATAAGGTCTTCGATCTATGGGTCCGTTCGCAGATGGTCTGAAAGGCGCGAACTGTCAATCGAAGTGGCCGTGAAAGGCTCATCATGATGGTTCAGTTTGCATCAGGTCCGATTAGCAGGGCGGCCGAACGACCAAGAATGACCCCGAGTCGTTTCTCAACGATCGCCGCGTCAAAGCTCGTGCCGCCCACGTCCGTGTGGAGAATAGGGATTGAGAGACGGATCGCATTGGACTCGAGGATAGCGCGAACCTCGAAGATCTGAACGATTTCGGGTTCTGACCATGGGTGCTGGATTGCAGCGATTCATCTCGACGCGTCTGTCAGGCTCGACGCGACGCGACGCGATCGAAGCTGATGACATCGACATCACCCCGCAGCAAGTCATTCGCGATTTCGACAATCTTGCCCTCGTGCGTGAACAAGATCGGCTGGAACGCCCGTCCTCCGGACGCCAGAGTTTTCAACCCGGAAGCCTTGCGCTCGTCATCGAACGACTGAAATACATCGTCTGTTATGAAAGGAAGTGGCTCGTTGCGACTGCAGAAGTCCTCAATGAACGCTAGGCGGAAGGCTAGGTAAAGCTGATCTGCGGATCCTTCGCTGAGGGCTTTCGTCGGAAGCCGTTCGCCGTCGGATCGTTCTGCTTTTAGCCTTATCGCATCCTGATCGTCGAATTCCTGCACCAAGCGAACGAAGGATCCATTCGTCAATGTGGAGAAGTACTCGCTTGCCCGTGCGAGCAGCGGATCTGCCTGTGACTCCCTGTAGCGTTCCAAAGAGGTCGATAGCAGTTTCGAGGCGAGCCTCAGAACAGCCCATTGGCGGGCCAGATCCTGTGTCTCTTGTTCCGCAGATGCTTTGTCGAAAGCAGCCTGCTCCGCGCTCAGTCCGGTCTCGAGCGCCTCTTTTGTCGATGCCAGTTCAGCAAGTCTTCCCTTGAGCTTGCCGAACATGTCGAACTGTTGGGTATCCTCGGCCGCAAGCGTCTCGATCTCCAAATCGGCGGCGACTCGATCGAAATCGTAAAGTTTTATCCGGATGTCGTCTTCGCTGATGCCCCTGGAATGCAGCGACAGCCTCCGCCGACTGTCGTCAAGCTTCTCGACCACGGCACGACGCCTTCCGAGACGCTCGAGAAGTGTCCTGCCGTCTACCCGGACATTCAGACGAGCCAACTGAGCAGCGACATCCTGACTGATCGACTGGCTTTCTTCGGCTATCTGCTGAAGATCAGCGGACACTCGTTCTCGGGTTGTAGCGAGATGTCGATTACGATCCTCGGCGGATTGTGCGTCGGTCATTCGTTTGTGCAAGGTATCGACAGCGAGTAACGGAGCGAGTTTGGAAAGATCATCACCGATCGTTTTGCAGACGCCCGACAGCTTCTCCTCGAATTGATCTATGTTACGTGCCATGCCGTCGACACGGCGCTGTCTGTTCTGTCTTTCAGCGTAACAGCGTGGGATTTCTTTCCAGACCTGGATTGCAGCTTCAGCCATCTCCAAGGTTGGAGCATCATCAAGCCCGAAAGCAACGCATGTTTCAGCAAATTGCGACCGCCACTCATCAACTTCCGTAGCCAAGATAGCGATCTTGCACTCACCGTCAGCGATGTCGCTCTCCAGCGCCTCCTGCCGGGCGCGGACGATACGCCGCTCATCCCAGGCCTTCGCCAGTTCGGCCAGCTTTGTCTCCACGAGCCTGACGTTCGAGGAAAGCGGACCGGCAAGTTTTGCTTCGAGCCCGATGGCTGCTGCAATGCTCGCAAGTTCAGATGTAACTTGGACATTCCGGCTTTGAACAATGCGAAGCTGATCTTCCAGGTCCCGGACGTTCTCGCGCCTCTTGGCGATGGCATTTATGCCGCGGAGCCATTTGCCCATTTGGTCTATATCGAGAACCGGAATTCCTGCATGATCGAAAAGTCCCGAGAATGCGGCCAATACACCTTCCTGGTGATCCCGTGCGGCCTCGAGTTCGATATCAGAGGTACCAATGTCACCATCAAGTCGAGCCAATCTCAGCGTCAGCGCCGAGTGGCGCGCGGTTCTTTCAGCTTGCGAAAGTGCACCGTCCGACAGTTTGTCCGCCTCGCGAACGAGCACTGGCAACGCGCCGTCCCAGAGATTACCAGACTGAAGTCCTTGAATGGCCGCATCGCGAACAGCCCTCGCTTCTTCGATCATCGAACGGGTAATGAGTTGCCGATCATCTTCGAGGTCCGAAATGAGCTGTACTACGTCCTCGCGCTCCAAGCGGCGCTCTGTCCGCTTTTCCTGGGCACGTTTCACACGGTCGGAAGCTGCTACAAGATTTGGGCGGTGTTTTTCCAATTCAACTTCGTCCGGAAGCGGGAGCTTCAGAAGCGCTTCGAGATCCTGGACTGGAGGAGCCAGGCGAGCCTTCGCTTCGCCGATATCCTGGCGTGCCCTTGCTAGCGCGGTATCAATTTCGTCAATTCGTTCGAGCAATCGGATATCTGGCTGGAGGGCACCAAGACGTTCCTGTAGAGGCCCGACATCTTTAAGCGTACCACCGCTTTCGGTTCGTTGCATACGGCTGAATTCCGAGGTCTGGTCTTCCAGGCGCTGCCGTAGGCTCGTCTCGGTGCGTTTCAGCTCGTTTCCATCGCGGATAAGATTATTGAGACGATTGATTTGAGCATCAGCTGGCTGTGTCTGGATGAGCGTCTCGACCGAACCCCGGTGCCCTGCCCTTCGACCAAGGCCAGCAAGCTCAAGATCGAAATCCGCTACCTCTGCCCGGACTCTCGAGAAATCGGCCTTCGCTTGAGAGTACGCCACCTTCTCCGTGAGAAGCTCGTGGATCAGGTCTCGCTGGTTCAAAACAGCAGGGTCGAGCTGCAGAGCCTCAAACTCGTCCCGAATGCGCTCGCTCGTCGCAAGGGAAGCAGCTTCTCGCGCGGCGAGTTCATGGAGACGCTCCAGTTGGTTTTCGAGCTGCTTCTCGATCTCCGTCGGAACTGCGGCGATCTCGTCAAATTCCGCCAGTCCGGCCAACTCTAGATCGACATCGGTCAGAAGCGGTTCGAGCGTGCGTAGGTTCTGTAGAAGATCAAGACGCGTTTTCGTTCGCAGGCGCGCGTGCCCTAGCTCTTCCAACTGGCGCTCGACCTCACGGATTTCATCAGAGAGGCGCTTCCAGTCGGGCGAACGGAGCTCATGAACTTTCTCGGACTGCCGCGCAGCCTCGTGACGATCGAGCGCCTGATAGAAGGCCCGGTCCTTCGACTTTCGCTGAGAGAATATCGCGTCAGCCTCACCGTCCAAGCTCTTGCGCAGCTGGGTGAGCCCCGTCAGTCCGGAAGCGGCCGAGAACAGGAGGCGGCCGATCTCGCCATCTCCCGTCGCCATCTCCTCTCCCCCGTGGCGGAGCCTGGCAGAATCCATTCCGAAAGCCTTTTCAAAGACTGATCGGTTCACCCCGCCAATAAAGGGAGAAAGGATATCGTCCGCGAGAGGCACCTCTTGTTCCGAATTGGAGACCAATGTTGCCTTGCGACCCTTACGGCGCCGGAAATCGATCGATGCGCCGTCACGTCGCGTTAGGCTCGCGCCGACTCTGAGGATGGATGGCTCGAACTTGTGCAATCCGGCAACTTCGTTCTGAAAGCCGAACAAGAGATCAGACAGGGCACGGAGTAAGGTGGACTTGCCCGCCTCATTCGGTCCATAAACGATGTGCAACTTTGCATCCGGCCGAAATGGGATGGATCGGTCCGAAAGTGAGCCGTATCGGAGAAGATCAAGCCGATCGAAGCGCATGATTCAGCCTGCCGTCGCCATTCGTGCCAGAAGCAGCTCACGTGCCTCTTTCACCAGTTCGACATTTGTCAGGCCAAGCGGGCTGTCGTTGGTAGCGAGACCTCCGGGCATCTTCGGCAAGATCTCCATCAGGATCTCATCGACATGGATAGCATCGTCCCCATGATCCTCTAACGCCCTGAAAAGCTCAATTCCTGCAAAGGGAGTCGCCGCGACGGGCACCGAGGAGGAGAGCCGCAGCTCAAGTTTCTCGATCCAGATGTCACTGTACGCCCGCTGGCAGGCCGCGAGTACCTCATCCTGCCACTGCGCTCGATCACGCGCCAAGTCGTCGTAGAAGGCACAGGCCCCAGAAATCCGGATGCGTGCCGCGACTGGCTTGCCGTCGAATTCCGCCGACAACCGAATCGCTTCTTCCTCGATCCGCTTCAATACATCGACATCGAGATCGTCTTCGCTAACGTCGATACCGATTGAAATGAATCGGGCGCTGTCGACGATAAGGCGATCAACGGTCGCGATGCCATCATCGACAGTAACAAGTACTGCACCCTTTGCGCCTTGCTCACGGATGCTTCGCCCCTGGAGATTGCCTGGGAAGACAACCAGAGGATCGGATGCGACTATTTCAAATTCATGAACATGGCCAAGGGCCCAATAATCGTAAGCACGCGATCGCAGATCGTCGACCGAGCACGGCGCATAGGCCTCATGCCCCTCGCGTCCAGTCATTGAGGTGTGCAGAACTCCTATGTTGTACCATCCTGCAATTGCCGAAGGGTACCCGATTGCTAGATTTTCGTATGCCGCCCGGTCCGTAAAACCCTGTCCATGGAGGGCGACCTTCTTCTCGTCGATGAGGAAGGTGGAAGGCTTGCTCGTTGCAAATTCGTGCACGTTGTCGGGTAGTGTGATTGTCTTGGTGATCACACTCGCAGCATCGTGGTTTCCACGTATCAGGTAGACTGGAATGCCCGCCCGCTGCAGCCGACCCATTTCACGATTGAAGAACAGACCGACCTTGTTGTCCTTCCAGTCCCCGTCATAGATGTCTCCAGCAATGACGACGAAGTCGACGGCGAGTTCGACCGCACGGCTGACGAGCAGCGTTACCGCCTGTCTGGTCGCCCTCGAAAAGAGCGCGGCGAGCTGCTCATCCTTTACCGACAGCCCCTTGAAGGGACTGCCCAAATGCAGGTCGGCGGCATGAATGAATCTGAACGATGTCATGGCACGTCTTCGGTCTGTTGCTTAAAGGTTCACTTTAACGCCACCACTTTCAGCGGGTAGCCAGCTGCGGTCTTTGTCCACCGGTTTCGATTAACGCTGTTCCGATGCAGGTGGCTCTGAACTCAGAAGACGCGTAGAGAATGCCTGCGCCAAATAAGAAACGGAGCAACGTTTGCTCGTCGCGTAGTAGATCACTTCCATAGCGTAGCTTGGCGTTAAACCACTCATCCAGTTTGCGCCCTCCCCTGTCGCGCCGATCGAACGGCTCGCCGCCAAATTCCTGCATGAAACGCTCCGCGTGCGGCTTTGCAGCGAAGCAAAAGACATTGTAATTCCGATCCTCGCATTCGACCTGATGTCCGCGCGGGCAGATGGTTTGCGTGGCAGACCGCCGCCTGCTCGAGTTTACCGAGGAACAGCTCGGCAAACAGCGCTCTCTGGTGTGGATACGTCCGGTCGATTTCTGCCGGAGTGAGCTCGCCTTTGCGCCTGGGCATGAGGGCGCATGTTCATGATATGTTCAAAATAGTCAATAGGTTTCTGGCCGGGAACGAGCAGGGCTAAGCGAGTGCTCGTCCATCGCGCCTCGTGCTCGAGGCATCATCATGGCCGTAAAACGCAAATGACAGTTTTGATTTACGGTCAAGTTCGGTGTCAGCCGAGAGCTTGAGGATTGCATGTGGCGCGCGGACGCTCGGCGAGCACGGCTACCGTCACTACCTACCTCTCGGCACACCGCGCAAGTCGCACTACTCGTAAGGCTCTTGCCCCTTATCGCGGCGGAGAAGGTCTTTGCGCTCAAAGGTGGGACCGCGATCAACTATCGGCACAAGGCGATTGGTCGGCAATGTGAGGTCGCGGAAGAGGTCTGCGCCTATAGCTGCTCTGCAAAACCTCACTTTGCGTAGAGGGCACTCGAGCGTTCGAGGTGCTTGAGGATTGCGGTTTCCGAACCATCGATATCATTGGCCTCCAGGCGATTCACGATTTCCTCGTGTTCAGCCAAGGTGAACTTCTCCTTCCCCGTCCAGATCAGCATTTCCGTGTGGTATTCCTTGAGCCAAGCAAGCATCGCTTCGCTGACAGCGACATAGATCGGATTGCCGGAAATCTGCGCGATGCGGGTGTGGAAGCCCATGTCAGCATTTATGAACTCCTCGGCATGACCAAGGCAGTCGCGCTGGCGCTCTATGATCTCCCTAAGATCGCTGATGTCTGTCGCCGAGGCCCGTTGTGCGGCTTCGCGTGCCATGCCTCGCTCGAAGAATATCCGCGCGCTCTTGAGATGCTCAAGCGAGTCCGACGATTGCGAGAGCATGATCTTCGCCGTCAGGTCGACCTGCTGAAATATGGACCTGGCCGTAAGCTTCAGAACCCTCGCGCGTTCTCCATGAGAAATGTTGACCAGCCCCTTGTTGGCAAGCGACTGCATGGCCTCACGGATGGCCGGTCGGCCAACCCCAAAGCGCTCCATTAGAACACGCTCGGAAGGCATCTCGTCGCCCGGCTGCAACTCGCCCGACGTGATCATCCGCTCTAGTCGATCAAAGACCTCGTCGGACAGCTTCCGACGTACGATCTGTTCGATGGGTTGGCTCATAAGCTCTCGCTGACTCAAGTATCACCTCCTCCTACTACTTTCCGCGCTTTGCGCAAAGCGCCCCAATTTCCGTTTGTAAAATTTCGCTTCCCATCATATGGAATACTCATTATACCAGATCACGAGTTGACGCCATGACAAATTGATCTGGCGAGAGGAGCAACTGGCACTTCATGATGATCACGCTGACTTACCGCATCGAAACCCCTGGCAGTATCGACGCCATGGCGGACAAGATCGCAAGCGATCAGTCGACGGGAACCTTCGTTCCGGTCCCGGGAGAGACCGAGGAACTGAAGTCGCGTGTCGCCGCGCGCGTGCTGGCGATCCGCCCTCTTGATGACAGCACCCAGCCGACCTGGCCCGAGGCTTCCCCCGGCACGCGCCTTGGTCGCGCCGACGTCGACATCGCCTTTCCCCTCGATGCGATCGGAACCGATCTGTCGGCCCTGATGACCATCGCGATCGGCGGCGTCTATTCGATCAAGGGCATGACCGGCATCCGTATCGTGGACATGAAGCTGCCTGAAGCCTTCAGAGCAGCGCATCCCGGACCGCAATTCGGCATTCCCGGCAGCCGCCGCCTGACCGGTGTCGAAGGGCGCCCGATCATTGGAACGATCGTCAAGCCGGCACTCGGACTTCGTCCGCACGAAACCGCAGAACTCGTCGGCGAACTCATCGAATCTGGTGTCGATTTCATCAAGGACGACGAGAAGCTCATGAGCCCGGCCTACTCGCCGCTCAAGGAACGCGTCGCTGCCATCATGCCGCGGATTCTCGATCACGAGCAAAGGACCGGCAAGAAGGTGATGTATGCCTTCGGCATCTCGCACGCCGACCCCGACGAAATGATGCGCAATCACGACATCGTCGCCAAGGCCGGCGGCAACTGCGCCGTCGTCAACATCAATTCGATCGGTTTCGGCGGCATGAGCTTCCTGCGAAAGCGGTCAAATCTCGTGCTGCATGCCCACCGCAACGGCTGGGACGTGCTCACGCGGCATCCCGGCGCCGGCATGGACTTCCGGGTCTACCAGCAATTTTGGCGCCTGCTCGGCGTCGACCAGTTCCAGATCAACGGCATCAGGGTCAAATATTGGGAGCCGGACGAGAGTTTCGTTTCGTCGTTCAAGGCTGTCAGTACGCCCCTCTTTGATGCGTCGGACTGCCCGCTGCCGGTGGCCGGTTCCGGCCAGTGGGGTGGACAGGCGCCCGAGACGTATCAACGAACGGGCCGCACCACAGATCTCCTCTATCTCTGCGGGGGTGGCATCGTCAGCCATCCAGGTGGCCCGGCCTCCGGCGTCCGCGCCGTGCAGCAGGCCTGGCAGGCGGCTGTGGCCGGCATCCCGCTCGAGACCTACGCACAGGACCATCCTGAATTGGCTGCCTCAATCGCCAAGTTCAGCGACGGAAAGGGCGCCTGACCGCGATGGAAGACCTTCTCGTGAGCTATTACGGCGATGACTTCACCGGTTCAACCGACGTCATGGAGGCGTTGGCCTCGCACGGTGTTGCAACCGCACTCTTTCTCGACATCCCCTCGCCCGAAATGATTGCGCGCTTCAAGGACTGCAAGGCGATCGGTCTTGCCGGGACGAGCCGCAGCCAGACGCCGGAATGGATGCAGTCGCACCTCACCACCGCCTTCGAATGGCTGAAGTCGCTTCGGGCGAATTTCTGCCACTACAAGGTCTGCTCGACGTTCGACTCCAGTCCCGAGACGGGGAGCATCGGAAAAGCCATCGACATTGGACGCGAAACGTTCGGGCAGACCGTCGTGCCGGTCGTTGTCGGTGCACCGCAACTGAAGCGGTACACGGCGTTCGGCAATCTTTTTGCCGCCTACCAGGGCAGCGTCTATCGGATAGATCGTCACCCGGTCATGAGCCGCCATCCGGTCACCCCGATGGGTGAGGCCGATCTGGCTGTTCATTTGTCCAAGCAGACCCGACTGCCCGTTGCCTTGGCGGACCTTGCAACGATCGCGTCGGCCGATGCCGACCTGCGCATTGACCGATTGGCCGCGGAGGCAGGCGGAATTCTTCTCATCGACGTGGATTCGGAGGCGACGCAAGCTGCCGCGGGTCGCCAGCTCGTTCGCCTGGCAGGTCAGTTCGGGAGCTTCCTCGCTGGGTCGTCCGGAATAGAGTACGCGCTTCTCAATGCCTGGCGACAAAGCGGCGCCATTGCCGGAACTTGGGATTTTCCCGACGTTGGCCCGGTCGACCGCCTCGCGGTTGTTTCCGGAAGCGTGTCGCCCACGACTGAACGTCAGATCAGACAGGCGAAGGAAGACGGCTTCGCAGACATTGCGCTCGATCCTTTGGCACTCGTATCGGAGGACGGCGAACGCGCGATCGACGCGGCCGTCCAAAATGGCGTCGAGAGGCTCAAGGAGGGACGGAGCGTCATTTTCCATACAGCCCTCGGCCCTGCGGCCGATGTCGGCGGCGATATCGACAGGATATCCGGTGCCCGCCACACCCTTGGGCGAGCGCTAGGTACGATACTGCGCCAGATGGTCGAGCGCGAAGGACTTTGTCGCGCGGTCATCGCCGGCGGCGATACGTCAAGCCACGCCCTAAGGCAGCTGAAGGTAGAGGCGCTGACCACCCTCCTGCCCCTTCCTCAGACACCCGGTTCACCACTTTGCCTGGCGCACGGAAGCTACCCGCCGACGGACGGGCTCCAGATCGCGCTCAAGGGCGGCCAGATCGGAACGGACGGCTACTTCGCGCAGATCCGCGACGGAAGGACGAGCTGAAATGGCTTTTTGGGTCGGTACAAGCTTCAAGATGAACAAGACCCTGGCGGAAGCACTCGCTTTTGCCAGCCGCCTGGCGGAGGCTGATCGCGACAGCGATCCCCTGATACAGCGGTTCGTCATCCCAGCCTTCACAGCGGTGCGCGAAGTCAAGCGAGCTCTTTCGGGCACCTCCGTCAAAGTTGGCGCGCAGAACATGCACTGGGAGGATGCGGGTGCATGGACTGGCGAGGTTTCCGCGCCGATGCTCAAGGACTGCGAACTAGACCTGGTGGAGCTTGGCCACTCGGAACGCCGGGAACACTTCGGAGAAACCGACGAAACCGTGGGCTTCAAGGTGGCTGCCGCCGTCCGCCATGGCCTGACGCCCCTGATTTGCATCGGCGAGACATTGCAGCAGCGCCAATCCGGGCTGGCCGACGCGGTCTTGCGAAAGCAGGTTGAGGCGGCCCTGGGACCTGTCGCCGACATGGCTGACGCGCAAGTCCTGCTTGCCTACGAGCCCGTCTGGGCGATCGGCGTCAATGGCATTCCGGCCACGGCAGACTACGCATCTGAGCGCCATGGCAAAATCGCCGATGTTGCCATGAGGGTTCTGGGCCGCCAGGTGCCTGTCCTCTACGGCGGCAGCGTCAATCCGCAAAACTGCGAGGAACTGATCGCACAGGCGCATATCGATGGCCTGTTCATAGGCCGGTCGGCTTGGTCCGTTGACGGTTATCTCGACATTCTGCGCCGCGTCGCCGCGGCAATCGAACGCTGATCCATTTGCCTAAACGCTAGTGAAAGGAAACTGCCATGAAGATCGCAATTGGCGCCGATAGCGCTGGCAAGCCGCTGCTCGACGTTATCGCCGCTCACCTTGCCGGCAAGGCCGACCTGGAAGTTCACGACCTGAGCCAGTCGGGCTTCTACGCTGACCTCTCGCAGAAGCTCGCACAGACGATCGTCGACGGTGAGCATCACCGCGGTATCCTGATCTGCGGCACCGGCATTGGGGTTTGCATCTCCGCAAACAAGGTCCCGGGGATCCGTGCCGCCCTTACTCATGACACCTACTCGGCTGAACGCGCGGCCAAGTCGAACAACGCCCAGATCATCACGATGGGTGCGCGCGTCATCGGACCCGAACTCGCCAAGTCGATCGTCGATGTCTGGCTTGCGGCCGAGTTCGACCCCAAAGGCGCCTCGGCGGGAAATGTCGAGGCCATCGATCGGCTCGACGCCCAGAAAGCGCCTCACAACTAATGTTACGCTGATATGGTGATTGACTCATCATACCAGATTATGCTCCTATCCAGATCACAGAAAAGGTGAGGAAACATGACCACAATTGCCCTCTTCGGCGCCGGTGGCAAAATGGGCTACCGTCTTGCAAAAAACCTGAAAGGTTCGCGCTTTGACGTCCGCCATATCGAGGTTAGCGACGCCGGCAAGGCGCGGTTGAAAGACGATCTCGGCGTCGATTGCGTCGCTCCCGATGCGGGTCTCGAAGGGGCAGAGGTCGTCATCCTGGCTGTCCCCGATACGGCGATTGGCAAGGTCGCCTCGGGCATCGTCGACAAGCTGAAGCCGGGGACCATGGTCGTAGCCCTCGACGCGGCAGCTCCCTTCGCGGGCCATTTGCCGAAGCGGGACGACCTTACCTACTTCGTCACCCATCCCTGCCACCCGCCGATCTTCAATGATGAGACCGAGATGCAGGCCAAGAAGGACCATTTTGGTGGCCTCTTTGCAAAGCAGCACATTGTATCGGCCCTGATGCAGGGACCGGAAAGTGCCTATGGCCTTGGAGAAGAAATCGCCAAGGTCATCTGGGCTCCGGTCATGCGGTCGCACCGGGTCACCGTCGACCAGTTGGCGATGCTGGAGCCTGGCCTTTCCGAGACCGTCTGCGCCTCGCTCCTCGTCGTCATGAAGCAGGCCATGGACGAATGCATTGCGCGCGGCGTTCCTGAAGAAGCTGCCCGCGACTTCCTGCTTGGACACATGAACGTTCTCGGCGCGGTGATCTTCGGTGAGGTCCAGGGCGTGTTTTCGGATGCCTGCAACAAGGCCATCGAATTCGGAATCCCTGCCCTGATGCGCGACGATTGGAAAAAAGTCTTCGAACCAAAGGAGATCGCCGAAAGCATCCGGCGCATCACCTGACGCAAATTGGGGAGGCAGCAGCCTCCCCTTCAACCGCCCCATGGGAGTTGGGGTCCATTCATACTCGGGAGGACAACCATGAGACTGACACGCAGACTGACACTTGCCGCCTTTGCTGGTGCGCTGGCGCTCGGAACGGCCATTCCGGCCTTCTCCGCGGACTTGATCGCCATCATCACGCCCGCCCATGACAACCCCTTCTTCAAGGCGGAAGCCGTGGGGGCTGAAGCCAAGGCCAAGGAGCTTGGCTACGAAGCTCTCGTCATGACCCATGACGATGATGCCAACAAGCAGTCCGAAATGATTGACACGGCGATCGGTCGTGGCGCCAAGGCGATCATCCTCGACAACGCGGGCGCGGATGCATCGGTCGCTGCCGTCAAGAAGGCCAAGGATGCAGGCATCCCCTCCTTCCTGATCGACCGCGAAATCAATGCCACTGGCGTGGCTGTCGCCCAGATCGTCTCCAACAACTACCAGGGTGCCCAGCTTGGCGCTCAGGAATTCGTCAAGCTGATGGGCGAGAAGGGCAACTATGTCGAGCTGGTCGGCAAGGAGTCCGATACGAACGCCGGTATCCGCTCCCAGGGCTATCACGACGTCATCGACGACTATCCGGATCTGAAGTCGGTTGCCAAGCAGTCGGCGAACTGGAGCCAGACAGAAGCCTATTCGAAGATGGAAACCATCCTTCAAGCCAACCCTGACATCAAGGGCGTGATCTCAGGCAACGACACAATGGCCATGGGCGCAATCGCAGCCCTGCAGGCAGCCGGCCGCAAGGACGTGATTGTCGTCGGGTTCGACGGCTCGAACGATGTCCGTGACTCGATCAGGGCTGGCGGCATCAAGGCCACCGTGCTGCAGCCTGCCTACGCTCAGGCACAGCTCGCGGTCGAGCAGGCCGACGCCTACATCAAGAACAAGACGATGCCAAAGGAAGAGAAGCAGTTGATGGACTGCGTTCTCATCAATTCCGACAACTCTGGCAAGCTCGAGACTTTTGCCCTCACGAACTGATCATTGCTTAGTCCAATGCAGAGGGCGTCGATGGCGCCCTCTGCGCGTTGTTGCTGTTATCGGGGCCTGTCGCATGTGGAGAATGAAGGGCGCTTTGCTCGCCGCGGTGATTGTTGCGGCGCTGCCTGGCTGCAAGATCATCAAGACACCGACTGCGGAGGAAAAGGCCGCGGCCGCTGCCAAGGACGCCTTTGATCCGAAAGCAAGGGTCGACGCGATCTGGCAGCCGCAGGTCGTTCCCTACTTCGAAAAGAAGGCGGGAGAGCTGAAGGATGTCACGCAGCTTGCGACCTCCAGCCCGGATCAGGCCGGTGAGAAATATGGCAACCCGCACAAGCAAAGCAGTTCACCTTGGACCTATGCTGTCAAGTTCACCGGAAAGGTGATCACCGCTGATACCGCCTCACGCGCGGCAACACTTGATGTCGATACCAACGGCGACGGCAAGGCTGACGCGAAGGTCCAGATCGGCCCGGCACTTCGCGGCACCGCCTTGCGCGACACGCTGGACTTCGTCAATTTCAACGAATTCAAGAACCAGATCGAATGGGCCCAGTTCGGCAAGGCATTCAACGAGAAGGCCAACGCGGCCTTCCTTGCCGCTGTGCCGCGCGACGGGCTGGTCGGCAAGACCGTGACCGTCATTGGAGCATATCCCTTGCCTAGCGAAGGGCAGCCTCCGCTTGTCACACCTTCGGAACTGACGGTGGGATCATGAGCGTGAGCGGGGTATCCAAGGACGATATCATCCTGCGTCTCGAGGACGTGTCGAAGGTCTATTCGGGCATCGTTGCAGTCAAGCGCGCCAGTCTCGAGCTTCGTCGTGGCGCGGTGAACGTCCTGGTCGGCGAAAACGGCGCCGGCAAGTCGACGCTGATGAAGATCATCGCTGGTGTCGAGCGTCCGACGCTCGGCAATATTATCCTTGACGGCGAACAGGTCTCATTCGACAGCCCGGCCGACGCTCAGGCGCACGGCATCGGGATGATCTTCCAGGAGCTCAATCTCTTCGCCAACATGTCTGTCGCAGAAAACATCTTCGCGACCCGCGAGATCACCCGCGACCTTCGCGGCATCGACCACAAGGCGCAGGTCGAGAAGGCGGGCGCACTTCTGAAACGATTGGACGCCGGAATCAACGCGGAAACGATGGTGGAGGACCTTCCCATCGGCCAGCAGCAGCTCGTTGAAATCGCCAAAGCGATGTCGCTCAATGCGCGCATCCTCATCATGGACGAACCGACGTCGGCGCTTTCGGCCGCGGAAGTCGAAATCCTCTTCAAGGTGATCGCGGAACTCAAGGCTCAAGGCGTCGCCATCGTCTACATCTCGCATCGGCTGGAAGAACTGATGCGGATCGGAGACTACATCACGGTACTGCGTGACGGCCAGATCACCGGCCAGGCTGTGGTCCGTGACATCGACACGCGCTGGATCGTGCGCTCCATGATCGGCTCCGACGCCAAGGACTTCGCAAAATCCGTGGATCACGCGGTCGGCAAGGAGATGTTCCGCGCGGAGGACATCAGCCTCCCCCGACCGACGGGAGGCCTTGCTGTCGATCATGTCTCGCTTTCAGTCAAATCAGGAGAGATCCTTGGAATCTACGGCCTGATGGGCGCTGGACGCAGCGAGTTCTTCGAGTGCGTGCTCGGACGTCACATGCACTCGACAGGGAAGATCTTCATTGATGGCGAAGAGATCCACGCGCGCGACGTCACCCGCCGTATCCGCAAGGGGCTGGCGCTGATCCCTGAAGACCGGCAGCGGGAAGGCCTAGTCCAGGTCCTGTCGATCGCCGGCAACCTGTCGCTTGCGAGCCTCAACCGCTTCGCGCGGTTTTTCCACATCAATGCGACGGCAGAGAAGGATGCCATTCGCGACGCCATACGGGAACTATCGATCAAGGCGCCCAATCCGGACTTCGAGGTGACGTCGATGTCAGGTGGCAACCAGCAGAAGGTGGTGATCGGCAAGGCCCTGATGACCAATCCGAAGGTCCTGCTCATGGACGAGCCGAGCCGGGGTATCGACGTCGGCGCCAAGGCTGACGTCTTCCGCACCATGCGCCGGCTGGCGGCCGAAGGACTGGCCATTCTGTTTTCGACCTCGGACCTCGAAGAGGTCATGGCGCTTTCTGATCGCATAGCAGTTCTGAGCAACGGCCAACTGGTCGACGTTTTTAACAGGGCCGAGGCGACGGAGGACGCGATCATCGCGGCTTCGGCCAAGGGACACGGACATCAAGGGAAACGCGCGTCATGACGGCGGCCACATCATCCACTTCCGCACAGGCCAGCGCGAACGGCTCTGTTCTTCTCACTCTAATGAAGCTCAGAACCTTCATCGCGCTTTTCGCGGTTATCATCTTCTTTGCGATCTTCGCCCCGAACTTCACGTCCACGGCGAACATGATCCTGATGTCGAAGCACGTGGCGTTGAATGCCTTCCTCGCCATGGGGATGACCTTCGTGATCATCACCGGCGGCATCGACCTGTCCGTGGGATCGATCGTCGGGCTTTGCGGCATGGTGGCCGGCGGATTGATCCTCTACGGCATCGAGTTGCCTATCGGCTATACGATCTACTTCAATCTTTTCGAGATTGTGCTGATCACGCTATCGATCGGGCTACTGATTGGCCTCATCAACGGTCTGCTGATTACCAAGCTCAATGTCGCTCCCTTTATCGCGACGCTCGGAACGCTCTACATTGCCCGGGGCCTCGCTCTGCTCTCCTCGGACGGGCAGACCTTTCCAAACCTCGTTGGTCGCCCTGAATATGCGACGACCGGCTTCGACTTCTTCGGTGCAGGGCGCATCCTCGGACTGCCGGTATCGATCTGGATCCTGATTGCGTTGGCGTTGCTGGCTGCCTACGTCGCGCGTTCCACCCCGATCGGGCGCCACATCTTCGCCGTCGGGGGCAATGAACGCGCAGCCCGCATGTCGGGCATCCGCGTCGATATCGTGAAGATCTTCGTCTACATGTTTTCCGGGCTCTGCGCGGCGATTGTCGGCGTCATCATCTCTTCAGAGCTGATGGCTTCCCATCCGGCGACGGGCGAGAGCTTCGAGCTTAACGCGATCGCGGCAGCCGTCCTTGGCGGCACCTCGATGTCGGGTGGTCGCGGAACTATCGGCGGGACGATCATCGGCGCCTTCGTCATCGGAATCCTGTCAGACGGTTTGGTGATGATGGGCGTTTCGTCCTTCTGGCAGATGGTCATCAAGGGGCTGGTGATCATCATCGCTGTTGTCGTCGACCAGGCGCAACGCCGCCTGCAACAGCGCGTTACTCTGATGCAAATGGCAAAGGCAGGTTGAAATGTCTGAATTGAACGGCGCATTGATCGGTTGCGGATTCTTCGCGATCAACCAGATGCACGCCTGGAACGATGTCGACGGCGCCAGGATCGTTGCAATCTGCGATCGCGATCCTGAAAGGCTGAAGATCGTCGGCGATCAGTTTGGCATTGAGCGGCGCTACAGTGACGCGAACGCCTTGTTCTCGGACGGCGGCTTTGATTTCGTCGACATCGCCACGACGGTTCAGAGCCATCGGATCCTTGTTGAAATGGCGGCGCAGCACAAGGTGCCCGCGATCTGCCAGAAGCCGTTCGCCAAGACGCTCGCCGATGCCAAGGCAATGGTTGCAGCCTGCCGCGCCGCAGGTGTTCCGCTGATGGTCCACGAGAACTTTCGCTGGCAGAGGCCGATCCAGGCTGTCCGCAAGGTTCTGGACGAGGGATCGATCGGAACGCCATTCTGGGGCCGCTTCTCCTTCCGTTCCGGCTACGATGTCTTTTCGGGCCAGCCCTATCTGGCTGAGGGAGAGCGGTTCATCATCGAGGACCTCGGGATCCATACTCTGGACATCGCTCGCTACATCCTTGGCGACGCGCGCAGCGTCACGGCCCGGACCAAGCGCGTCAATCCGCGTATCAAGGGCGAGGATGTAGCGACGATCCTCCTCGATCACGAAAGCGGCGCGACATCGATTGTCGACGTCAGCTACGCTACGAAACTTTCCAGGGAGCCCTTCCCCGAAACATTGATCGAAATCGATGGTTCCGAGGGAACAATCCGTCTGACGCAAGGCTACCAGCTCGAGGTCACAAACGCCAACGGGACTGCGACCGATGACGTATCTCCGATACTACTGTCGTGGGCCTCGCGCCCCTGGCACAACATCCAGGAAAGCGTCTACGCGATCCAGCAGCACTGGGTCGACAAACTGAAGCAGGGCGCGGAGCATTCGACGTCAGGGGCAGACAATCTGAAGACCTTTGCCCTTGTCGAAGGAGCGTATGAAAGCGCAGCCAGCGGTCAGACCGTAGATGTCGGAGCAATGCTGCGATGACCGGCGACCCCTTCCTTCTTTACGGCACCCGTGACGCCGAGACGACACCGGTCCGGCTCAGTGCCAAAAAGCTCGAAGTCGACCTCGTCGGCGGTAACCTTCGAACGATCCGTTACGATGGAACAGAGGTGCTGCGGGCAGTCTCCTACCTTGTTCGTGACCGCGACTGGGGTACCCACAGCCCGGAAATCGAAGATCTGGCGATCGAGCACGACGGAGGTGCGTTCGAAGTAACCTATCGCGCTCGATGCCAAGGGCCGGGGGACACCGGTCTCGTCGTTGACGTCCGCATCGTTGGACAGAGCGACCGCCTCGACTTCGAAGCCGAAGCTGCGTCGGAAACCGGCTTCGAGACCAACCGCTGCGGCTTCTGCATTCTTCATCCGATCGTAGGCTTGGGCGGCGCACCCGCCACGGTAGAACACGTCGACGGCGCGACGGAGGTGACGCGGTTTCCTGACTTCATCGAACCTTGGCAGCCGTTCAAGGACATGCGCGCCATTACCTACGTGGCGATGCCCGGCGTCAGCGCCGAATGCCGGATGGAGGGCGACACCTTCGAGATGGAGGACCAGAGAAACTGGTCGGATGCGTCCTACAAGACCTACGTCAGACCGCTTGCCCTTCCCTGGCCCTATCAAATACCCGCTGGTCAGCCCGTCCGGCAGAAGATATCGCTGATCATCAAGGACAGCCGCCCAGTAGGGCGGCACCCAACGGCCGGCGCCTCGGCAGAAGTGGTCAAACTCCGCCTTGGCGGACGGACCGGCGCGATGCCGGCGATCGGCCTGATCATCACGCCCGAGGAGGCCGAGGCTTGTCTGTCCGCGCAACCTTTCCTCGCGGAGATAGCCCCACAGGAGCTGCTCTTCCATTTCGATCCAGGTGCTGGTCATGGGGTGGAAGCGCTGAAGCGGTTCGCTGACATCGCCGCGACGCATCCCGGTCGCTCGACGTTGGAGATAGCGCTTCCGTGCAGGCAAGCCCCGGCGGATGAAACGGCGACCATTGCACGAGACATGCGCTCGGCCGGCTTCAGGCCGGACGCGATCATGATCTCGCCCTCCGTCGATCGGCAGTCGACGCCGCCCGGTAGCAAATGGCCCGACTGTCCGCCGCTGGAAGACGTCTACGCTGCTGCCCATGCCGCATTTGCGGGCATCCGGATCGGCGGCGGCATGCTCAGCTACTTCACCGAACTCAACCGCAAGCGTGTGCCGGAGGGGCAGCTTGCGTTTATCAGCCATTGCACGAATCCGATCGTGCATGCGGCCGACGATCTCAGCGTGATGCAGACGTTGGAGGCTCTGCCCTTCATTACCCGCTCGGTGCGTGCGATCTACGGCGACAAGCCCTACCGGATCGGTCCTTCGACAATCCCGATGCGGCAGAATCCCTACGGCAGCCGTACAATGGATAATCCGTCGGGCGGGCGTATCCCGATGGCCAACCGTGATCCTCGGCACAATGGACAGTTTGCCGCTGCCTTTGCCCTAGCCTATGCGACGAGCGTTCTGGATGCGGATCTGGAGTGCCTCACGCTCTCTGCGCTGACGGGACCGTTCGGATTGATCGCAGGTGCGGATGAACCAGGCAGAAAAGGCGATCCGCGTCCGTTGTACGGCGCCGTTCGCGCGCTCGCAGCGTTGGCGGGAACAGAATGGCAAGAATGCATCTCGAGCTCGCCTTCCAGGGTTCTTGCGTTCGCCAGCATTGGCCCGGCGGGCTCGCAGCTCCACGCCGTCAACGTGACAAGCAACGAACAGGCGGTGGAATGTGGCGGCCTGAAGCTCGGGCTGCCGCCGTTCGGCACCGCTATCCTTTCGCTGTCCGATTGACCTCGAGCGCGGCGGCTGCATCTATCGTACCGGAGCTCGATCGGGGAGGTTGGCGTGAAGACCAAGAAACTAATAAATTCCGGTGCGGATGCCGTCGACGAAATGCTGGAGGGCGTCCTGGCGGCGCATCCCGAGCACCTGTACGCGGTTGAAGACATGCCTCGCGCAATCGTCGCCAAGAACGGCCCGCGAAATGGAAAGGTCGGTCTTGTCATCGGGGGTGGTTCCGGACACGAGCCGACCTTTCTCGGATATGTGGGCAAGGGACTTGCCGACGCTGCGGCGATTGGGAACGTCTTCGCATCGCCACCGCCCGACCCGATCGTCGCATGTGCCAAGGCCGCAGATGGTGGCGCCGGCGTGCTTTTCATGTACGGGAACTACGCTGGCGACGTCATGAATTTCGACATGGCGGCCGAACTGCTCGGTCTCGATGACATCGAGGTGCGAACTGTGTTGACGACGGATGACGTCGCTTCCGCTCCTCCCGAACAGGGCGACAAGCGGCGTGGCGTGGCGGGTAACGTCTTCATATTCAAGGCGGCGGGTGCGGCGTGCGATCTCATGTATTCCCTTGAGGATGTCGAACGTGTCGCTCGTCACGCGAACTCCCGAACCTATACGATGGGGGTTGCTCTCTCGCCTTGCTCGCTTCCGCAGACGCTGAAGCCCAATTTCCTCATCGGCGAAGACGAGATGGAGATCGGCATGGGTATCCACGGAGAACCCGGTGTGGCTCGCGGTCCACTGAGATCGGCCGACGAGGTCACCGACCAGTTGCTGGACGGCATTCTTGGGGAGATGGGAGCCGCGGAGGCTGGTGATCGTGTGGCGGTGCTGGTCAACTCACTCGGTTCGACGCCGATGATGGAGCTCTACATCATGATGCGGCGCGTGAAGGCCCGTCTTGAAGACGCCGGCCTGCTGATCCACACGTCACTTGTTGGAAACTACTGCACATCGCTCGAAATGGCCGGGGCATCGATCACGGTGATGCACCTCGACGACGAGCTGCAGGAATTGATCGATCATCCCTGCGACTGCGCAATGTTTCGAAAGTGAGCAGATGGCGATAGCGACCAGAGAACTGCAGCAAATGTTTTCGCTGACCGCGGAGGAAGTCGCGAAGAATCGCGACCGGCTGTGCGAACTGGACGGTGTGATCGGCGATGGAGATCATGGTCTCGCCATGGATGCCGGCTGGCAAGCGGCATCCAAGGCTGTTCTCCAGCTCGACGAGGTCGAAGCCGCCCCGACCTTTCTTTTCAACACTGCGGCCAAGGCATTCTTGAATGCAGTCGGAGCATCCTCTGGTCCGCTGTATGCGACCGCATTCATGCGTGCAGGAACTGCCGTTAAGGACAAGCATACGCTATCGGACGACGACTTCCTGGATGCTTTCAGGGCCATGGCGCAGGGAATTCAGGACAGGGGTAAGGCCGAGACAGGCGAGAAGACCATGATCGACGCCTGGAGGCCGGCGGCCGACGCCGCGATGGAAGCGAGGCGGACGGGGGCGAACATCTCGGCATGCCTTGACGCGGCGGTTCGTGCGGCACGCGATGGCTGCGAAGCAACCCGTGACATGGTTGCCGCAAAAGGGCGTTCCTCCCGACTGGGCGACAGGGCGTTGGGGCATATCGATCCGGGAGCCGCCTCTGCGGTCATCGTGATCGAAGCAATTTCAGCCTTTCTAACTCGGTACGATGGTTAGCTCATCATACCAGTTGACATGTCGATCACTATCTGTAAGAACGTCCTCAGCTTACAAGAGGAGGACGGTAATGCTGACCCTGACTGCAAAATTGAAATCTGCGAGCATCGTTGCAATGGCTGTTGCCGCGCTATCGGCGACGCCCGCACTGGCCGACGACATCACCCTCTGGACGCTTAACTTCGATAACAACGCCGCAAACGTTGCCCTCAAGAAAATCGCCAGCGATTTCGAGGCCGCCAACCCCGGAACTCATGTAGAAATCGTCCAACGCGCCGTGGACGAGCATAAGACGGCATTGCGTGTTGCTGCGGGATCCGACAAGGGCCCGGACATCTATTTCAGTTGGGCAGGGCTTGGCCTTGGCGGCGAATACGTGAAGGCCGGTCTCTCGTTGCCTCTCGACAAGTACTACACGGAATACAAGTGGAACGACGAACTGCTCCCCTCCGCCGCGGCTTTCGCTGACCTCTACCCCGGCGGCAAGCATGGCGTTCCGTTCACCTTCAAGGGCGAAGCCGTCTATTACAACAAGAAGCTTTTCGAGCAGGCCGGCATCAAGGAAGAGCCGAAGACCTATGAGGATCTCCTTGCCGCCGCAGAGAAGCTGAAGGCTGCGGGCATTCCTGCCTTCACGTTCGGCGGAACCGTCAACTGGCACGTCATGCGCCTGATGGACGTTATCCTCGAAACCAAGTGCGGCGCCGACAAGCACGATGCCCTGAAGGCGATGAAGGTCGACTGGACGAAGGAGCAGTGCGCAACCGACGCGTTCGCCGAATTCGCCAAGTGGACGAAGGACTACACACTGCAGCCGTTCATGGGCATCGACAACAAGCAGTCCTATAGCCTCTTCACGGCCGGGCGTGCGGCGATGATGCTGGAAGGCGACTGGCTTGTCGGCCAGCTCGACGGCAGCGGCGCAAACCTCGACGACTACGGCATCTTCCCCTTCCCGACGAACACCGATCGTCTCTATGGGTTTGCCGAGTACAACTATGTCAGCACGAAGAGCAAAAGCCCTGACATGGCGGCCAAGTTCCTCGACTACTT
Source organism: Rhizobium sp. RHZ01 (assembly GCF_014851595.1). Classification (NCBI taxonomy): domain Bacteria; kingdom Pseudomonadati; phylum Pseudomonadota; class Alphaproteobacteria; order Hyphomicrobiales; family Rhizobiaceae; genus Rhizobium; species Rhizobium sp. RHZ01. Next base: position 129,105 of record NZ_JACUZZ010000016.1, on the reverse strand, counting down.
CCTGTCCGACAAGGTTCAGCAGGATCTGGTTGGCCAGATCAGCTCGATCTCGGTCAACAAGAACGTCAAGTACACGAACCAGAAGCCTCTTGAGGCCGAGTGGCTCGACATCTTCAAGAAGTACAGCAACGTCTACATGAACGGTGACCAGGCTTTCCCGCTTGATGTTACGACGGAGTATTTCCGCATCATCAACGAAGTCGCCTCCGGCAATGTTGAGCCGGCAGACGCTGCCAAGCAGCTCCAGAGCTTCATCGCCAGCCGGACCTAGTTCCTCCCAGAGCGCCAGCCGATTTGACTGACCGTCGATCGGCTGGTGCACCGTTCAATGAGCTGGCGGGGTCGCTTCCCTGCCAGGAGGAGAACATGTCACTACGTCAAACGACACATGATCCGCGGACGCAGGCTTTCATCCTGCTTGTTCCGGCGTTGGTAATCTACGCGGTATTCGCGCTCTATCCGATGCTGAACGTCGTCTTTCTGAGCTTTCAGAAATGGAACGGTTTGGATGCGAACCGCCAGTTCGTCGGACTTGCCAACTACACGGCAATCTTTACGCGCGATCCTGTCTTCTGGGTTGCCTTCCGCAACACGGTGATCTGGACCTTGATGAGTCTGGTCTTTCCGCCGATGGTCGGGCTACTTCTTGCACTTAGCCTCAACCAGAAGATCTTCGGACGCAACAGTCTCAGAGCCATCTTCTATCTTCCCGTCATCATCGCCCCTATCGCTGTGGCGACCATGTGGAAGTGGATGTATGACCCGTTTTTCGGTCTGTTCAGCCAGATGCTGACGTCCTGGGGCATGCAGGCCTGGATCAAGGACTGGCTGGGTAACAAGGACATCGCCCTCTACTCCGTCTTCGTCGCCTATATCTGGCAGACGGTCGGCTTTTCGATGGTCCTGTTCCTCGCCGGTCTGCAGAACGTTTCGCTGACGCTTGTCGAAGCCGCACGCATCGATGGCGCGGGGCGCTTTGCCGTGTTCAAGCACGTGACGCTGCCGGCCCTGCGTCCGACCATCACCATCGTGCTCGTGCTTTCCATTATCTCGTCGCTCAAGGCCTTTGATATTGTTTATGGTTTGACCGGCGGCGGCCCGGCCCAATCCACGCAGATGCTGGCGTTATGGGCGTTCACGCAGGCCATGCAGATTTTTGATTTTGGTCGCGGCGCAGCCATCTCGGTCGTTCTGTTGCTGATCACAATGGCGGTCGTCATTCCCTACCTTCGATGGACACAGAAGCACGAGGAGGTTGAATCGTGACAGCAATTCCGACCGATCCCGCCGTTGTGCACCTCAAAGCGCATCCGTCATCGATGAAGCGTGACCCCATTCTGATTGGCCTGTGGATCGCACTGGTGATCGTGGCGCTGATCTGGGTCGCTCCGTTCGTCTTCATCGTCTTCACATCGCTGAAGACGCCTGCCGCCGTGACAAGTACCGGCGCGTTCGTGCCGCCGGCCGAGCTTGCCTTCGACAACTACAGTGGCGCGTGGAGCCGGGGGAACTTCGCCAACTCGTTTTTCAACAGCGTCATCATTACCGTCATCAAGGTACCGCTTGGCCTGATGCTGTCGGCGATGGCGGCCTATGCGCTCGCCAAGATCAAGCTAAGGCTCAGCAAGGCTCTATTGCTGCTTGTAGTCTTCGGCACGATGATCCCGTTCCAGGTCATGCTCGCCCCTCTCTTCACCCTGGTGAATTCGTTCGGGCTGATCGACACATATCCGGGCGTCATCCTTCCCTATATCGCCTTCGGCGTTCCCTATCAGGTCTTCATCCTGCACGGCTTCTTCAAGGGGATCCCGAAGGAGTTGTCGGAAGCCGCCCTCATCGACGGCGCCACGCACTTCACGATCTTCAGGCGGATATTCCTTCCGGTCTGTCTGCCGGTACTCGCGGCGCTGCTCATTCTTGATTTCGTCTCCACCTGGAACGAATTCGCCATGGCACTGGTCCTTTTGCAAGACCAGAAGATGTGGACGCTGCCGCTCGGCCTCATGTCCTTCCAGGGGCAGTTCTCGAGCAACTACGGGCAACTCAACGCAGCCATCGTCATGACTGTCCTGCCGGCGACGATCGTATACCTGATGTTCCAGCGCTACTTCGTGTCCGGCCTCACATCAGGTGCGGTCAAGGGCTGAAAGCTTATTCTACGAGGAGAGAATTCAATGTCCAATGCAACAGTCGAAAAATGGGGCGTGTTCGAGGCCTCTTTCCAAGGTCCCTCCGGCGGCAACCCCTACCTCGACGTGGCATTCGATGCCATCTTCACGCACAAGAGCCGGGAGGTCAGGGTTCCAGGCTTTTACGACGGCAATGGGACCTATCGCGTTCGCTTCATGCCTGATATCGAGGGCGAATGGTCGTTCCGCACCCGCTCGCAGACCGCGGTGCTTGGTGGAAAGACTGGAGCCCTGGTCGCCACAGCACCTTCGTCGGGCAACCATGGCCCTGTCCGGGTGCGCAACAAGTTCCACTTCGCTTACGCGGACGGGACGCCCTTCTTCTCGTTTGGCACGACCTGCTATGCCTGGACGCACCAGCCGCTTGAGATGCAGCAGCAGACCCTCGATACGTTGAAGAAGACAAAGTTCAACAAGATCCGCATGGGCGTCTTCCCGAAGGACTATCCCTATAACGTCAACGAGCCCCTTTATGCCTCCTTCGAGAAGGGCGCCGATGGCAAGGAAAACTTCGACCGTCCAAATCCTGTCCTCTTCCAGCATTTCGACAAGCAGGTCGCAGCCTTGTGCGCGCTGGGCATTGAAGCCGACATCATCATGTTCCACCCGTATGACCGCTGGGGCTATGCGGACATGTCCGCCGAACAGGACTACCGCTACGTCGCCTATCTTGCCGCGCGCCTGTCGGCCTACAGGAATGTATGGTGGTCGCTTGCCAACGAGTACGACTTCCTGATCGACACCAAGCCGATGGCGCAGTGGGACCGCTACTTCCACATTCTGGAGGAAAACGATCCCTACCAGCACCTTCGCTCGATCCACAATGGCGACGTCAACTCGAACTACGATCATCGCAAGCCATGGGTTACCCACACCTGCATCCAGAACCCGGACGTCAAGCGTACCCAGGAATGGCGTGACACTTATGGCAAGCCCGTGGTGAACGACGAGCCCGAATATGAAGGCGACATTCTGGAGTCCTGGGGCAACCTCACTGCTCAGGAACTCGTTCACCGCTACTGGATCACGGCGACACGCGGCGGCTACACGGGCCACGGCGAGACCTATTCCCATCCGGAGGACTTGATCTGGTGGGCGAAGGGCGGCGAGCTTCATGGCGAAGCCTGGAAGCGGATCGGTTTCCTTCGCGACCTTCTCGACGCCGATGTCAAGAATGGTCTCGACCCGATCGGTCCGGTCACGCAGTGGCCGTGGTCGCGCGTGTCTGGCGCGCGTGATGGCGACGGCGATTTCCGTCTGATCTACTTTGGCGAACATCAGCCGGTGATCTGGTCGTCCGGGCTGCCCATGGACGGCGACAGCTACGAGGTCGACCTCATCGATACCTGGGAAATGACGATCACTCCCGCCGAAAAGGTCAAGGCTCCAGTGACGCATCCTGTGCGCCACGGTGCGGTGACACGCGGAGGAAAACCTGACGCTGCCTTCGGTGTCGTCATCCCGCGCAAACCGCATCAGGCGCTGCGCGTTCGCGCAAAGCGCTAGTTTAGGGGTTCCGAAATGTCTGGATTGAACATCAAGAACGTCAAGAAGTCCTACGGGGCGGTTGATATCATCCACGGCGTCGACGTCGACATCGCCAACGGCGAGTTCGTCATTCTCGTCGGTCCTTCCGGCTGCGGCAAGTCGACGTTGTTGCGCATGATCGCCGGCCTCGAGGAGATTTCGTCTGGGCAGATCAGCATCGACGGCAGGGTCGTCAACGATCTGCAGCCGAAGGATCGCAACATCGCGATGGTCTTCCAGAACTATGCGCTCTATCCGCAGATGACGGTTGCCCAGAACATGGGCTTCGCCCTCGAGCTTGCAGGTGTGAAGCGGCCGGAGATCGACAAGAAGGTCAGCGAGGCGGCAGCCATCCTTGGGCTGCAGCCTCTGCTCGAGCGGAAGCCCGCGCAACTGTCTGGTGGCCAGCGACAGCGCGTTGCCATGGGGCGCGCCATCGTCCGCGATCCTAAGGTGTTTTTGTTCGACGAACCTCTCTCGAACCTCGACGCCAAGCTCCGTGTCAAGATGCGCGCGGAGATCAAGGCGCTTCACCAGCGGCTGAAAACGACGATCGTCTACGTCACGCACGATCAGATCGAGGCCATGACCATGGCCGACAAGATCGTTGTTCTGCAAGGAGGGCGCGTCGAGCAGATCGGCAGCCCACTCGAGTTATATGATCGACCGCGAAACATATTCGTCGCTGGCTTCCTGGGTTCGCCTGCGATGAATTTCCTGGAGGGAGCCCTGCAGGACGGAGCCAGCCCAGCACTTACCCTGTCGGGCGGATCGCGAGCAGTCCTTTCGCGCGCTCCCAGTGCATCGGCCGGAAGGCCCGTGACACTCGGAATTCGTCCCGAAGACATTTCGTTGGGCGGCGAGGATGGCGTCGCGGCTACCGTAAAGGTTGTCGAACCGACTGGCTCGGAAACTCACGTAGCCGTCGATGTGGAAGGCAAGGAGTTGACATGGGTGGTCCGAGATCGTGTCGAGCTTGTTCCTGACCAGCGCGTGAAGCTATCCTTCGCGACTTCAAAGGTCCATTTCTTTGACCAGCAGACCCAGCAACGCCTCGAGTCTTAGCAGATTTGAAAGGCGAACCCCTCACTGAGTAAGCCGGAATTATTGCTGCTATTTCCGTATCCTGAGTGGGAAATGGAGGCACTGAAGCGCTGTTCACGCTCCACCGAGGGTGGGAAGAGGCCGATCTGCTGAAATGGGCATAATTCGGACAGAATGTTCGGGCCATCGCCACCTCGGGTGGGCGTTGGCGTCCGACTTGCGCATCTTGCGACCTACTCATTCCAATGTTGTATAAATGTTCTAAATTGATGAAGCGAAGCCAATGGCGACAACAAGAGGTCAATCGGCGAGGAAAGACTTTTCGACAACCTCCAAGCTAAAGAAGGCTGGCGGCTCGTTAGACCTGACTGTGCCGGTCGCTGCTCGCAACATGCTGGGTCTAACAGAGGGCCAAGAGATGACCGTTTCGTTAAAGGAAATGCAGATTATCGCAGAACCCGCATCGAGTGCCCGCAAAACGATGAAGGTGCGTCAAGCCAAATATACGCTCGATGAATTGCTGGAGGGCTATGATGCCGACTCTTCTCGGTCTCCAGAAGAACAAGCGTGGATCAATGCACCTGCAGTAGAAAATGAGGTCTGGTAAGACCTAGCATCCCGGTCCCTGGCGAGATCTGGCTCGACATGGCTAGGTGGCGGATCCCACCATGGAGATCCGCCTACGGTGGTTCAGAAGCCCTCAAGAACGATCTTGCCCCTGGTCTTACCGCTCTCGATCCCAGCGTGCGCCTTTTGCAGGTTTGCTGCGTTGATCGGCGATAGTGTCTCCGTCAAGGTCGTGCGAATCTTGCCATCGTCGACGAGACGGGAGACCTCGTTCAACAGCTTCCCCTGCTCCGCCATGTCTGCCGTCTGATAGATCGAACGCGTGAACATCAGCTCCCAGTGTATCGAGACCGCCTTTCGCTTGAAACCTGTCACGTCCAGGGTTTCAGGATCGTCAATCAAGCCGAAGCGCCCCTGCGGAGCGATCAGCTCGATGATTTCCTTCAGATGACGGTTGGTCTCCGTCGTCGAGAAGACATAAGCCGGGGCACCGATGCCGAGGGCGGCCACCTGTTCAGCGATCGGTTTTGAATGATCGATCACGTGATGAGCACCCAAAGACTTCACCCATTCCTGCGTTTCCGGCCGAGATGCGGTTGCGATGACAGTGACATCAGTTAGAGCGCGTGCGAGCTGGATTGCGATCGACCCTACGCCGCCCGCTCCGCCGATAATGACGATGGCGTTGGCGGCGCCTGGCACCAGCCTGCGAATGTCGAGGCGGTCGAAGAGCATTTCCCAGGCAGTGATAGCCGTGAGAGGCAGGGCTGCAGCCTCGGCATTGGACAGCGTCTTCGGCTTCCGTCCAACGATTCGTTCGTCGACGACGTGGAACTGGCTGTTGGCGCCGGGTCGGATCAGGGAGCCTGCGTAGAACACTTCGTCACCGATTGAGAAGTCGCCCGCGTCCGGGCCAGTCTCGAGGACCTTGCCGACGGCATCCCAACCCAGAATTTTCCATCCATCGCGCGCAGGATTTACGCTTCTGCGGATCTTGGTGTCGACCGGGTTCACCGACACGGCCTTCACTTCGACCAGAATATCGCGGCCGGAGGCCGTCGGACGGGGAAGTTCGACGTCGATCAGGGCATCCTTGCGCTCGATGGATCCTGCTGCCTTGTACGCCACAGCCTTCATGTTCAGCTCCTGCTTCTTGCTGTTTGATATGAGGCATAAGCTGGCGTATATTCTCTAAAGCGCAATACGCACAAAATGTGCACGTAGTATCAAAAAGGATACCATAGATGGGCAAGGTTCGTCATTCCCGGTTCGACTGCTCGCCGGGTTGCTCGGTCGAGGCTGCGATCGGCCTCATCGATGGTAAATGGAAGTCTGTGGTGCTCTTCCACCTTCTTTCTGGCACGCTTCGGTTCAATGAGATCCGGCGGCAGCTGCAGAACGTCACTCCCCGCATGCTGACGAACCAGCTTCGCGAGCTCGAAGAGGATCGGTTGATCGAACGAAAGGTCTATGCGCAGGTGCCGCCGAAAGTGGAATACAGCCTGTCTCCGCTTGGCCGCAGCATGGAGCCGATCCTCCTCGCCCTGAAGCAGTGGGGCGATGCCAATATCGACTTGTATGGTAAGCCGAAAGGCACTCCTGCCCCTCATGAGAGTAAAGCCGCGTAAAGGGACGAACGTTTCGCGGCACTTCCATCAGTGTCTTCTCGTCAAGACGCGGTAGAGCGCGATCGTCGTGAATACTGCCGCGGCGGGGACCCGCTTCCGGCTCATAGACGCGGATTTGGAGCCAGTACGAAATCGTGTTCCACCTGCCAGAACTTATCCCGGAACCCGAGTTCGTGTGCCCGAACAGGATCGTTCATCAGGCAGAATTTTGCGAGCAGGCTTTCCTTGACGCCGAAGACCGCATCCGAATGGATATAGGGATCATCCGGGTCGAAGATGTGGGTGGTGAGTGTTTCGAACCCGTCTGCCTTGACAATATAGTGCAAGTGCGCCGGCCGGTAGGGATGGCGACCGAGATGGCCAAGCAGTTGGCCGACCGGGCCGTCGTCCGGGATCGGATAGTATTTCGGCTTCACCGCGCGAAACCAGTAATGTCCATCAGCACCGGTGCGGAAAATGCCGCGCAGGTTGAAATCCGGCTGAATTCCCTTCTGCTGCACGTCGTAGAATCCCTCGTCATTCGCCTGCCAAACATCGATGACCGCATTTTCAATCGGCCGGCCCGCGGTATCGAGGATGCGGCCGCTGATCACCATGTCCTCGCCCTTCTCGTCGAGGCAGATATTGGCACCCATCGGCAGTTCCGGCGCATCCGCGACGTGGAATGGTCCAAGGACGGTACTCTCGGAGGCGCCCGAGGGCTTTCTGTTGTTGATCGCATCGACCAGCATCGAAACGCCGAGCACATCTGACAGGAGGATGAACTCCTGCCGCCATTCGTTGCACATATGGCCGGTGCGGGTGAGGAAGAGGATCGCCTCCATCCACTCCTCCTGCGTCGGCTCCAGTTCCTTTACCGCCTCATGCAGCTTGCGGGTGACGACCTCCATCACCTCCTTCAAGCGCGCGCTCTTCGCATCGGCGTTTCGGCTTGTGACCACCTCGACGGAATTTTCCTCGGTGAAATAGCCCTTTTCCTTGGCGTTCATGATCACCTCACCGATCCAGGATGGTCTTCAACACGCGGCGCAGGGCGCCTTCGGGATCGGCGACCGCCGCATCTGCGCGCCAGGCAACATGGTGATCCGGCCGCACGAACACAGCACCGGAATCGCGGACCTCGCGGATGCGGGCCCAGTCACCAGTCAGATCCTGCCATGCCTGCCGTGGGCCTATCTTGTGAACGGTGATCGGCAGGCCGAATTCCTTCGACAATGCCTTTGCCGCCGCCACCCAGCCATCGCCGCCGATGCCGGTCAGGATGGTGAAGACGCCGTGGCCGGTGAGGTCAAGGCTCGACACCTTGCCACCATCGGCACCAAACAGCCAGGCATGTGGCAACCGGGCGCCGGGCCATGTCGTCTGCTGGAAATGCAACTCGGCGTCCTTCCCGAAGGCCGGTTCCGGTTGGCCATCCTTGACGACAGCAGTCGAGTCATAGCGGTGGTTCATCTCGACACCATGGGCATCGAATTCATAGACCTTGTAGGCGATTGCCTCGCGGATTGCGGCGCGCTGGCGCTCGGCCTCGGCGGTGTCGTCGCAGCGCGCATCCATGTTTTGCTGCATCTTCACCGGATCAACGGACTCGAGCAGGCCAAGCGCCTTGAAGATTGGACCGAATTCCTCAATCGACTTGTTGGCGCGGGTGACGATCTGCCTGGCGACCGGCGCACGCTCCGCCTGATAGCTGTCGAGCAGTCCCATTCCGGCCTGCCCCTTGATCACCATGGCGAGCTTCCAGGCGAGGTTGAAACCGTCCTGGATCGAAGTGTTTGAACCGAGACCATTCGACGGCGGATGGCGATGGGCGGCATCGCCCATGCAGAAGACGCGGCCATCCGAAAGCGTCGTCGCATACATGTTGTTGACCGTCCAGGTGGAGACCGACTTGATCTTAGGCTGGAGGTCGGCAACGCCCGTCAGCTCGCGCACAACTTTGGTCGCGAAGGCCTCGTCGACCTCAGGCGCCGGCTGGTTGATGTCATAACCCCAGACGATCAGCCACTCGTTCCACGGCCGCACCATGCGCACGAGCCCCATGCCGATGCCGCCGACATCCGCGCCCGGCTGCAGCACCCAGTAAAGTACCGAGGGACGATGGGCGACGTAGCGGGAAAGATCGGCCTCGAACAGGATGTTCATCGAGCCGGCGACCCCCATCTTTCCTTCGAATGAAAGACCCGCATGTTCGGCGACCTTGGAGTTGCCGCCATCGGCACCGATCAGGAATTTTGAGCGGATGGTGATTTCCTTGCCGGTCAACCGGTCGAGACAGGTGGTGGTGACGCCCTCGGTATCCTGCACATGGTTCAGATACTGGGTTGACATGCGCGACTGCGCGCCACGCGAACAGGCCGTCTTGAAGAGCAGCGGCTCCATATAGGTCTGCGGCAGGTCGTTCATGCGCCCGGGCGAGGACAGGATATGCTCGGCACGCGAGAGCGGATGGTTGCCCCAGCTCTGCATGCGGCCAATCTCCTCCCCCGCAACGGCGGTGCAGAACACGTTCTGGCCCATCAGATCCTGCTCGGTCGCGAACATGTAGGCCTCATCTTCCACGTCGCGGCCGAGATCACGAAGAACCTCCATGGTGCGCTGGTTGGTGATGTGCGCGCGCGGCGTGTTTGCCAGCCAGCGGTAGCGGTTGATCACCAGCGGCTCGAGCCCATAGCTAGCAAGCAGCGCGGCTGTCGCCGAGCCCGCGGGTCCCGTTCCAATGATCAAAACGTCGGTGGTGATGTCAGCCATTCGGCCCTCCCTTGTCATCCTGTCTGAGTGGTCCGCCCTTCAGCAGGCGGCGGACCGGAAAGAGTTCCCAACCGGTGCGGTCGCAGATCAGCCCCCAGAGCCCCCTTGGCGCAAAAAGCATGGTGACGATGGCCAGCCCACCAAGCGCCATCAGATACCAGGAGCCGTAGTTCGAAAAGGCATTCTGCAGCAGAAAGAAGATGATGACGCCGAGGATCGGACCTTCGATCGTGCCGATGCCGCCGATAACAACGATGAAGACGACATAGGCCGTCCAATCGGTGAGCGAGAAGGCGGCATCGGGCGAAATCCGCGCCTTCTGCAGGTAGATGAGCGCGCCGACGATGCCGGTGAGAAACGCCGTCAGCAGGTAGATCGCAGTCTTGAGCTTCCGCGCATCGACGCCGAGCGCTCGGGCCGCCGTTTCGTTGTCGCGCACGGCCGCGAGCCCGAGGCCCTGCTTGGAGCGCAGCAACTTGTAAACGAAGGCGATCGTCAGCGCCGCGAGCGCCAACGCCAACCAGTATGCTAGCGCGTCGGCAGCCGCGGACGCGCGCATGCCGAACCAGTCCTGAAGCAGCGAGATGCCGAGCATCTCCCGTGTCGCTTCGCGTGGCAGCGAGGTGCCAGTGCCGCCGCCGAGCATCTTCCACTGCGCAAAAAGCAGCCGCCCGACTTCTGCGATGACCCAGGTGCCTATCGCAAAATAGGGACCATAAAGCCGGAAGGCGAAGAAGGCCGTGGGTACGGCGATGATCATGGCGAAGAGGCCGGCAAGCGGGATGGCGAGGATGGGATCGAGACCCGCAAGGATCACCAGGCCGAACAGAGCATAGGCACCACACCCGACAAAGAGCTGCTGACCGACGGAGATCAGACCCGCATAGCCGGCAAGCAGGTTCCAGTTCTGCGCCAGCGCCAGCATGGTGAGAATGAAGAACAGATCCTGAATCACCCCGCGCGAGACAAGGAAGGGAGCCGCCGTCAGCGCCAGGACCGCGACGAGGGAAATGACGGCGAATATGGTGGAAAGCCGTGTGCGCGTTTCCACCCGCCAGCCCGCGGGCGCTTCGATCTCGGTCGTCATGGTTTCAAGACCTGGGGTCATGGCGTCTCAGTCCGCTGCTCGGGGAAACAGGCCGCGCGGCCGGAAGAGAAGCACGAGAAGGAAGGCGATATGCCCGACAAGGATCTGCCATTCCGGATTGATAGCCGCGCCGACGGTCTGAGCGACACCGAGGATGATGCCACCGGCAAGCGTGCCCCAGAGTGACCCAAGCCCGCCGATGATGACAGCCTCGAAGGCGTAGATCAGCCGCGCCGGCCCCGCCGTCGGGTCAAAATTCGCGCGCGTGCCGAGATAGAGCGCCGCGATCGTAACGATCACCATCGCAAGCCCGGTGGCGATGGCGAAGATCGAGTTCGGCCGGATACCCATGAGACTTGCGGTCACTACGTCATCGGAGGTGGCGCGGAAGGCGCGGCCAAGCGCTGTGCGATAGATCAGCTGGTTGAGCGCGACAATAACCAATATCGCGGACGCGAAGGTGATCAGCGGCATCACACCGGCACTGATGTTGCCGAGACTGACAGACGCCGTTTCCAGCGCACCGGCCGAGATGCGGCGGCTATCGGCGGTGAACCCTTCCAGGAGGCCGTTCTGGATGACGATCGACAGGCCGAAGGTGACGAGCAGCGGCGGCAGGATATCCTTGCCCAGAGTGCGGTTCAGCAGATGATATTGCAGCACCCAGCCGAGGGCGAACATCAGCGGGGCTGCAACAACGGCGGCGACGAAGGGATCGAGCCCGAGCGTGGAGACGATCACAAGGATGAGGAAGGCCGCGAGCACGATAAGGTCGCCGTGGGCCAGATTGACGAGGCGCATAATGCCGAAGACAAGGCTCAGGCCCGCGGCAAAAAGGGCATAGAGGCCACCGAGCAGCACACCCTGCAGAAGCGTATCAATGAAGCTCATTGGGCTCTGCTCCGAAATAGGCCGCATGGATATCGGCGCGATCGAACTCCGCCGGTTGACCGGACAGCGTAACGCGGCCCTCCATCATGCAATAGACGCGGTCGGCAACCTTCAACGCCTGGGCGATATCCTGCTCGACGATGATGATGGCAGCGCCCGCGGCACTAATCTTGGAGAAGGCGGCATAGATATCCTTGATGACGACGGGCGCAAGACCGAGGCTCAGCTCGTCGCAAAGCAGGATATCCGGGTTCGACATCAGCGCCCGGCCGATTGCCACCATCTGCTGCTGGCCGCCAGACAACGCGGTCGCCGGATTGCGGCGGCGCTCTTTCAGGATTGGAAAAAGCCGGTAGATGCTGTCGAGGGTCCAGGGACCGTCCACCGAGCGGCCGTAAGCGCCGACCTGCAGGTTTTCCTCGACGGTGAGAGAGGAAAACAGCTTTCGCCCTTCCGGCACCAGCGCGATGCCGCGGCGCACGACATCGGGGGCGGCAAGCGCGCCGATCGGTTCGCCGCGATGCAGGATCATCTCGGCGCGATTGGTGATGATGCCCGCGATCGAGCGCATCAGGGTCGATTTACCGGCGCCGTTTGCGCCGATCACGGCGACGGTCTCACCGGCGTCGAGCCTGATATCGACGCCGAAGATTGCCTGGAAGTCGCCATAGAAGGCAGTGAGGGCTCGGGTTTCGACGAGGCTTGGCATCAGAACTCCATTCCCAGATAGATTTCGCGTACTTCGCTGGAGGCCATGATCGTCTCCGGATCGCCGACCCCGATCACCCGGCCAAAATTCAACACGAGGATGCGCTCGGCGACTGCGGTCAAGGCGTGCAGCACATGCTCGATCCAGATGACGGCGATGCCGCGCTGATGCACGCGCTTGATGGTGGCAACCAGCTGGCGGCATTCGCCCTCGGTCAGCCCGCCGGCGATTTCATCGAGCAGCAAAAGCTTCGGCTTTGTGGCGAGCGCGCGGGCAAGCTCCAGCCGCTTGCGTTCAAGGAGGGTAAGCGAGCCCGCGGGCATGTTGGCCTTGGCAATCAGACCGGTTTCCACGAGAATATCAGCGCAAAGACCGGCGACCTCGCTTTCCCTCGCCTGCGCACCAAAAGCGCCAGCGACAAGAAGGTTTTCATAAACAGTCAACTGATCGAAAGGCTGCGGGATCTGGAAAGTGCGGCCCATGCCGGCCAGGCAGCGCTGCATCGGGGGCTGACGGGTGACGTCACGGCCATCGAAGTGGATGGAGCCGGTCGCGACGGAAAGATTGCCGCTGATCAGATTGAAGAGGGTCGATTTGCCGGCGCCATTCGGCCCAATGACGCCGAGCGCCTCGCCCGGCTCCACGCAAAAGCCGATGTTTTCGGCAACGACGAGCGCGCCGAAGGATTTTGATACAGCGTTGAGTTCCAGTATGGGCATCACGTTCTCGGTTCTTTATGTGGCTTTCCGGGAAAACCCCTTATCCGGCCTGACGGGCCACCTCTCCCCGCGCAGGGAGAGGCAAGAGCAAATCCACAAGTCCGGTTCCCCTCCTCCCCGAGAAGAGCCTAGGCCAATGCCTCCAGCTTGCCGCCCAGCGGCACATTCGGCGCCAGGCTGTTTTCGACAACCACGAGATCATACCCGCCGCCCGATTTCAGTCGCCACTGGCCGCCGACCAGCGGCGTCTTGGCAATATTCTTCTGGGCAAAAGGCGGCAGCTTGTCGCTGCCCCAGGCAACCGGACCAACGAGCGTATCGAGCTTGGTCTTGCCGATGGCCTTGGCAACCGCATCGCCATCGCCCACGTCCTCGGCGCGCTTCATCACATCGACCGCTAGCTCGAACAGGGCGTGGGCAAAGCCGATCGGCTGCGTCCACGGACGCCCCGTCGCCTTGGTGAAGGCCTCTGCAACGGTCGCAGCCGTTTCGCCCGTCAGCGACGACTTGAACGGATGGCTCGGCGTCCACCAGACTTCGGTCGACAGGTTATGACCGGCATCGCCCAGCGCCTCCACGGTTTGCGGGAAGAGAAGCGCCTTGCCGATCGAAGCGATCTTCGGCTTCAGGCCCTGCTGCTTGGCCTGATTCCAGAAAGTGGTGAGGTCAGGCGGGATCATCACGCCGGTCAGGATATCGGTTCCGGCCTGCTTGAAGGCATTGATCTGTGCGGAAAAATCGTCCGTCAGGTTCTGGTAGCGGCCGGTATCGGTCAGCCCATAGCCAAGCTTTTCCAAGACGGGCGGGAAGCCTACCACCTTGTCGCCCCAGGCATTGCCGTCGCCATCGTTCGGGAAGAGGCCGCCGACCTTCTTGTTGGTCTCTATCTGGCCCCACATCCCGGTGAAGACGGCGATGATATCCTCAAGCCCCCAGAAGAAGTGGTAGGCATAGTTGAACGGCTTCCATGAGGCCGGGTCGCCGGGATTGCCCTGCTGGCCGATGAACCAGGGCTGCCAGGGCGCGACGGTCGAGATGCAGGGCACCTCCTCGGCCTCGCAAGTGGTCGAGACCGGGTTTGTCGTTTCCGGGGTCGAGGAGACCAGCATGAGGTTGATCTCGTTGTCGACGATCAGTTCCTTTGCCACTTCCGCCGCACGGTTGGGGTTGGACTGGCTGTCCTTTACCACCACCTCGTAATTGAGGCCCATACCCTTGGTCGTTGCCAGGAAGGCATCGATGACGAACTTGTCGGCTTCGCCGAAGGCGGCGAGCGGGCCGGTCTGCGGGCTGACATAGCCGAGCTTGATGGCAACGTCCTTTGCGATCGCCGGGGCGGCAAGGCCCGATGTGGCGAGAACGGCCCCGCCGGCGGCCGTCGTCTTCAGAAAATCGCGTCTGGTAAACATGCTTCCTCCCATTGTCCTCTCCTCCCAAAGAGCGCGCAAAGCGGCATGCAAATGTCAGTCTGTCGGCCGCCTCCCCTCGAAGGCGTCCTGCAACAAGGACCGGATCGACGTCTTGTCGATCGGTCGCGGATTCCAGTAGGGATTTTCGACCGCGATTGACGCGGCGCGATCAAGATCGGCCTCGCTCAACCCGAATTCCTTCAAGGACAACGGCGCACCGATCGCCTTTGCGAAATCCCAGAGCCCGCCACCGATCGATCCGCCGAAAATCTCCGCAGCCGGGGCAAGTTCCGGAGCGGCTGCAGTGGCGTTGAAGGCGACTGTATGTGGCAGCATGACCGCGTGGGTTTCTGCATGCGGCGTATCGAACGAGCCGCCGAGCGTGTGGCAGATCTTGTGGTGCAGCGCCATCCCGACCGTGCCAAGCACCGTGCCGCAGAGCCAGGCGCCATAGAGCGCGTCAGTGCGGGCTTTTACATCGCGAGGTGCGTTGACGATCTCCGGCAAGCTGCGGGCAAGGGCGCGCAGGCCCTCCAGCGCCATCAGCGTCGAGATCGGATTGCGGTCCGACGCATAAAGTCCTTCCATTGCATGGGCCATGGCATTGAGCCCGCTGGTGATGCTCATGGCGACCGGCAGGCCGAGGGTCAGTGCCGGATCGTAAATGACGACCTCCGGCAGGATTTTCGCATCGCGTATCGTCGTCTTGCGGCCGGCTTCCGTCTGGCCGAGGATCGGCGTGACCTCCGAACCGGCGTAGGTGGTCGGTACGACGATCTGCGGAAGGTCGGTTCGATAGGCGATCGCCTTGCCGAGCCCGGTGGTCGATCCGCCACCGAGAGAGACGACACAATCCGCCAGCGTCTCAGCCGCCACCTTCACCGCTGCTTCCGTCACATCGACCGGAGTGTGCATGGTGGCACCCGAAAACACGCCGCAGGCAAGGTTGCCGATCTCACGGGCTAGAGCCTCGGCATCCGCCTTCTGTTGCGGGGTCGAGAGAACGAGTGCCCGCCTGCAGCCGGTTTTCTCGATCCACTGGCCCACCTGGCTTCTCGCGCCTTCACCAAAGATGATGCGGGCCGGGCTGCCGGCATAGGAAAAGGGTTGGGTCATGACGCCCTCCCCGGCTTGGCGCGAACCATGACAAAGGTGAGGTCTGCGGCCTTGCCGTGCCTACCATCGACGTCGGCGGGCTCGAAACGGGAAACAAGTTCCGGCCGCACGCCGAACAGCGCATCCTCGGAAAGATGCGGGTCGCTGGCATCATAAATATGGGTGGTGATCGTCTCGAATCCCTTGGCGCGGATGACAAAATGCAGGTGCGCCGGGCGACGCAGCGGATAGCCGGTATCGGCAAAAAGTCTCCCGACCGGACCATCATCCGGTACACCGTAGCCCGAGGGCACGACAGAACGGTAGTCAAAGTGGCCCTGCGCATCCGTGTGGAACAGGCCGCGCAAATTGTGTTCGGGTTGCAGGTCGGGCTGCTGGTTCTCGTAAAATCCCTCGGAATTGGCCTGCCAGGTCACGACCTCGGCGCCGCCGATCGGCAGCCCATCGAGATCATTCACCCGTACCGAGACGGCGAGCGGCTCCCCGATGCCATCGAGCGAGATGGAGGATCCGGAGGCGCGCCCCGGTGTGTCGTTGCGAAAGAAGGGGCCGCGAATGGTGTTCGGCGTTGCGCCTTTCGGCCGGCGGGTGTTGATCTCTTCCACCAGCGCGGAGGCACCGATGAGGTCGGAGAGCAGCACCCATTCCTGGCGGCGCTCATCCGACGCGTGCCCGACCTCCGTTAGGAAGGCGATGACCTTGCGCCACTCGTCCTGGGTCGGTCGGAACTGTTTGATGAGATCGTGCACATGGGTTACGGCGGCAGCGATCAGCCGCGGCAGATTGCTGTCTGGACCCGTGGAAAAACGCTCGGCGAAGGCTTCCGACGATGTCGCTTCGCTGAATGTGAGCGCTTTGGCACCCAACGACATGCTCCACCTCCCCATTCCGCCGTCTGATAAATCCATCATAACAACCGGAAGCGGATGGATTGATGATTTTGCTTCAGCTCAATATAACAGATCGTTATGAAGATCGATGAACGTCACCTGATCCAGCTTGCTGCCGTCGTCAAGACTGGCGGCGTGACGGAGGGCGCGGCCCTGCTCGGGCTCGCCCAGCCAGCCGTATCGCGCACACTTTCCATGCTGGAGAAACGCGTCGGCGAACCGCTGTTCATCAAAGGCCGGCGACCGCTGCAGCCGACGCCCTTCGGCCTGGCACTGGCAGAGCATGGCTTCGTCATGCTGGCCGCCTCCCGCAAGGCTTCCGATCTCCTTGAAAGCTTCCGAGTTGGCAAGAGCGGCGTCGTGCGCGTCGGCGGTACGCCGTTCTTCATGGATGCCCTGATCGCCGGGCTCTGCGCAGAATTCCAGGCACACCATCCCGATGTGCGCATAGATCAAAGCTACGGCTATTTCCCAGATCTGCGCGCCGCATTGAAAGCCGACCAGATCGACCTTGCCATCTGCCCGATCGACATTCTCGACGAGGGCTCCGGGCTGGAATTCCAGCAAATCCTGCCCGGCCGCAACGTCATTGCCTGCCGCGTGACGCATCCGCTGCTCTTGAAACGCCGGCCGCAGCCGAGCCATCTGCTTGATTATCCCTGGGTCGCCCCGCCGCCCGGAAGTCCACTGATGACGGACCTTCGCGCGCTGCTGCTCTCCTTCGGCGCGACCGAGATCAAGATCCGCTATTCAGGCGGGTCGCTTATGGCAGTGATCAACTATCTGAAATCGGCAGATGCGCTGACCGTGATGCCGCACAGCGTCGTTTTCGCGCAACGCAAGGAAAAGACGATCACTGCCCTGCCGGTGAACATTCCCCACCCGGAGCGGGCGCTGGCGATCCTGAAGAGGACGGACGCCCCAAGGACGCCCGCCGTCGAACAATTCGCCTCCTTCATCCGAACCGGTTTTCAGGATCTCCGCCACCTCATCAAACGCCATGAAGAGGCTGTCATCTGGGGGCTTTGAACAGCTTTGCATTACCCCGCCGAAACAAGGCTCCTAAACTTTGGCGTGGCAGTCAGTGACAGAAAAGGCGATCGAAATCAGACCGCGCAAGTCCGGATGGGCAACCTCATTCGCCGCAATCAACGTAGGATGCGTTGACCTTTCTCGGGAAAATCGTCGAAGGTCGTGGTAACGCGAATGCGATACAAGCGAACACGAAAGATCGAAGAGGTTCCGGATTTTTGGTAACTGAAGGATCCAACCGGATCCCTCGTCACGATGCCACGAACGCCTGCCTCCTCAAAAGCTTCGCGCACGGCGCCCTCGGATGCAGTCTCCCCAGATTCCATGTGCCCTTTGGGAATACCCCAGTCTCCGGTACGACGGCTGGAAATAAGCAAGACCTCAGGCTCGCCACCAGACTCAACCTGGCGAAAGCACAGTGCGCCTGCCTGTTCGACCGTATCTTCAAGGGAGCTGCCAAGCGCCGGTCGGAGTGGAGTTGTCGTCAATATGTTCCGTCCTGACAAAAAGAGCGCCGGTGACCTCGGTCATGTCGAATCAGTTCGTGCCATTTATGACAGTTCCATGACGAACTGTCTGCCAGCCACGATCTCAAAAGCCATTGAGGCGCGTCTTCGAAGACATAGTTTTTCTACCGACAATCACGCGAAGAACTGTTTTCTCCTGGGATCACAGGCGCGCTATTAAAGGATAGAGCGAGCATGAGCCCCCAAGGTTCTGGCAGGAGCCAATAATTTGGATATCGAAGAAGAAGCAAGCCTGCTCGAGGTGGAAGCATCGGCGTGGAGCGAACTTGAGAACGGTGCCCTCAGTCCAGAGTCAAGTTTCAGGCAGGTGAGCCTGTGTTCGGTCGACACATCGTTGCGGCCGCAAGCACGCATGGTCGTGCTGCGAAAGGCAGACAGACGTGGCCGCCTCTTGGAGTTCCATACCGATATTCGAAGCCGAAAGTGGAGCGAGATAAAATCAAATGCCTGTGTCACGGTTCTTGGATTCTGCAACCGAACGAGATTGCAGCTTCGTCTAAAGGGGACGGCGACGCTTCATGGACCTTTCAGTGAGCAGGCAGAGGAGGCTTGGACAAAGCTATCGGAGTGGACCCGTAGAACCTATACAGGTGGACCGCCCGGAGACGCATTGGGCAATGACATACAAGTGCCCATGGCTGCATCAGGCGACACCACCGGGAAAGCGGTTTTCGGAATACTGACCTTCCAGGTCGAAACATTGGATTGGTTCATGTTGGAGCGGGACAATAACCGAAGGGCCGAGTTTATCTACAATGACACGGGCGTACTGGTGTCCGCTCGCTCGATCAATCCTTGAGTATCCGGTCGAGAATTTGCTTGAAGAAACGGACATATGCGACTGTAAACATGCCGACTGAGCCGAACCCGCCACGACCGTGGGTCGAGATGGTCGCATTCAAATACCGCTTGGCCAGACTGTCGCGGCGAAACTCACTTGATCGCATCGCCCCACCAGATACGTGCCAGCAAAAGCGAAAGGACAGCATGCAGGACCACAGCTGGCCAAAGCAGAATACCGGTCATTCCGTGAGCTAAACCGAGATAGGCGAGATAGAAGGTCACAAGGATACTGTAAGAGAGCATGCCCTCAAGGGGTTTGCTCCGCCAACAGGCGATCCCCAGTCCGATCAGCGCGATGCCGGCGACACGCGCGGCGGCCGCCGCCACGCCGACCAGGGCCTCCCCAAGCAGAAGTTCACCGACGAGTGCGGGAATGGCGACCAGCGCCAGGCCAGTCACAATTTCACCGATAGCCGCGACAGCCAGTGCCCTGTTCATCACGCCGATCCTCCTCTCGGACAGCTGGGTCACGAGGACGTGGCAACACTAGCACGGTGGCAGCGGATAGTATCCGCAGCCTGGCGGCGGGTAGTAGGGCCGGTAATAGGGACGGTCGTAGGCGGCCGCGGCCGCACCAGCGGCAGCCGCTCCGTACCATGCTCCCCGATAAGCAGTTCGTCGTGCCACACCCGCAAAGGATCGCGGGGTCCTCGGCATGCCAATAATGTCGATGAAAATCGATGCCGGGCCATCTGCCTTGGCGAGGCTGCCCTCCAGTATATCCACTTTGAACGTCAGGTTCGCGCCCTCGAGCTTCGGTTCCTTCAAGACGACGACGGCGTCCTCAACGCTCGACGCGTCCTTGTTCAGCACCGAGACGGTGGCGTTTGGCGGATCCTTCTCGAAGCTTCCGCCCTGAGCCCACTCTTCCAGCAAGTGCGTGGTCAGCGCATGTCCGGCGGAGCGCACCGGTCGGTCGGCGAACAGGATCGAGTTGTTGGAAATGCTCGTCAGCGTCAGCGTGTCGCCCTTTAAGGTCGCACCATCGGAGTTCATTACGATAAGCGACGGAACCAGTTCCGTCTTCTGCGTGCTCGAGGTGCCAATGGACTTCGTCGCTGGCGCGGTGATGGCATCCTCGGCGATCGACGTCGACGACGTCAGAATGCCGAGGTTCGCGGCTACACCAAGGGTGATGCCAAGGGTGATGATCGTGTGCTTGAGGCTCATTGGTTGCTTCTCCCGAGCTCAAAGGTCAGCTTGTCGATCTTGCCGGTGAACTTGAATGGTGTGTCGTAGCGATATTCCAAGAGCGCCACGCCTGTGCGCGTATCAAGGCCGACGTCGAAGGTCTCGTCCTCGGGAAAAGTCACCGGAATGCCATGTTCCAGGGAGTTGCGGGCCACCTCCTTTCCGTCGACGGAGAGGACGCCCATGCCGCCTGTACCGAGATTGGTGCCGTCCGCCTTGTAGTCAAAGGTGACCCGGTGTTTGCCTACTTCCAGTTCGGGGCCTTCCCACATGG
Source organism: Rhizobium sp. RHZ01 (assembly GCF_014851595.1). Lineage (NCBI taxonomy): Bacteria > Pseudomonadati > Pseudomonadota > Alphaproteobacteria > Hyphomicrobiales > Rhizobiaceae > Rhizobium > Rhizobium sp. RHZ01. The sequence continues at coordinate 108,711 of NZ_JACUZZ010000016.1, read as the reverse complement.
TCCGCTTGAGGTCGAGCAAGTTGTAGAGGAAGACCACCCTGCCCCGGCCAACGCCGAAATCGCCCTTGCTCAGGAACAGGCCGTAGCCGCCGAAGCGCCCGCCTTCCGTGACGATCATGCCCTCCGCACCGCCCTCGGGAATATCGACATCGGCGGTGATTGTGTAGGATTTGTTCATGATGTCGGGGGCCGCACTCGCTGGCACGCCGCTCAGTTCTCCGGAATAGCTGAATTCCGTTCGACCGGCCGTGAGGTTCGGGCGTGGCGTATTCCAGCGGGTAAGCGTCGAGTTGTCGAGCGGCAGCACGTTGTACTTCTTTGCCTCGGAGTAGAAGAGGTCCTGCATCTGTTTCAGCTTGTCGGGCGAGGCTGACGCCAAATCGTTGGCCTCTGTCGGATCATCGACGACATTGTAGAGTTCCCAGTTGTAGCCGGTAATCACATCAGGCGGCGTCTTGGTGCTGAGTTCCCATGGCAGCGTGGCCGGCGTCGTCGCCGCCACCCAGCCGTCGTGATAGATGGCGCGGTTGCCGAGCATCTCGAAATATTGGGTCTCGTGCCGTGTCGGAGTATTCGCGTTGGCCTTGTCCCAGGTGTAGACCATGCTGACACCCTCGATCGGACTCTGTGGAATGCCATTGATCATGTCCGGCGCCGAAATGCCTGATGCCTCGAGTATGGTCGGCACGATATCGATCACGTGGTGGAACTGACGGCGCACGCCGCCGGCGTCGGTGATATGGCCGGGCCACGACATGACGACGCCCTGCGAGGTTCCCCCGAAATGCGAGGGCACCTGCTTGACCCACTTGAACGGTGTATCCATCGCCCAGGCCCACCCGGCCGCATAGTGCGGGAAGGTTCGCTCCGAGCCCCAGAAGGGATACCAGAGGAACTGGTCCTTGACCGGCACCGAGACACCGTTGAAGGTCGTGAACTCGTTCGGAGTGCCGTTGACCATGCCCTCCGCGCTCGCCCCATTGTCGCCGCCGATATAGATGATCAACGTGTTGTCGAGTTCGCCGAGGTCATCGACCGCCTGGACGACGCGCCCAATCTCGTGGTCGGCATAGGCAAGATAGGCGCCGTAGATATCCGCTTGACGGATGAACAGCTTCTTCTCATCGAAACTCAAGGAATCCCATTGCGGCAGGCCGTCCGGCCAAGGGGTCAGCCTGGCATCCTGAGGCATGATGCCGAGCCGCTTCTGGTTGGCGAAGATCGTCTCCCGCACCTTGTTCCAGCCGTCGTCGAACAAATGCATGTCACTGATCTTCTTGATCCACTCTGGCGTCGGATGATGAGGCGCGTGGGTTGCGCCCGGCACGTAGTAGACGAGCCATGGCTTACCGGGGGCAATCTCCTTCAATTGCTTGATGTATCCGATCGCTTCATCGGCCATTGCCGTCTCGAGGTTCCAGCCCGGATTGCCTTCGAAAGGGTAGATGGCTGTGGTGTTGCGATACAGGTTCGGTTGCCACTGGCTAGCATCGCCGCCGACGAAGCCGTAGAAGTACTCGAAGCCCATGCCGTTCGGCCACTGGTTGAAGGGACCCGCCTGGCTCGACTGATAGGACGGTGTATTGTGGTTCTTGCCGAACCACGACGTGGCATAACCGTTTTCCTTCAGGATGGTACCGATGGTGCCCTTCTCGATAGGGATAATGGAATCGTAGCCGGGATACCCCGTCGCGATTTCACCCACGACCCCGAAGCCGACCGAATGATGGTTGCGTCCGGTGATCAGGGCAGCCCGCGTCGGCGAACAGAGCGACGTGGAGTGGAAATTCGTGAAGCGCAGCCCTTCCTTCGCGACGCGATCCATCGCGGGCGTAGGGATCACCCCACCAAAGGTGCTCGGTGCACCGAACCCCTGATCGTCCGTCATGATGAGCAGCACGTTGGGCGCCCCTTTTGGTGGCACGATGCGCGGGGCCCACCATGGTGTCGATTCCGACGCCTTCTGCTTTATTGCGCCGCCAAAATTCGGATCGGGCGAGGGAAGTTGTTTTCCGGTAATGGTGGTGGTGGCTCCGGGCGACCCTGGTGTACCCGTTACCTGTTGAGCCCAAGCCCATCCTGGGACACAACCAAGGGCTAGGAAGCCCGCACCCGCAAGCATGCTCCGGCCAATTTTCATGACGCCCCCCTGCCGCAAACATCGCAAGGCACGATTATAAATTAGAGGTTGCTAATTTGCATCAATTAATTCGTGCGCCAAGGGCCGTGAACCCATTGGGATCCATAGCTCCGAGGACTTGATACCGGTGGGCTAATAAGTTGACAGAATAGGGAACCCTTGATTTCGCTGGAACGGTCAACGAATTACTGACGGCGAATTGTTTGGGGACGCCGCCGAAAGAGGCGCTAATCCGCCGACGAACAAGAACGACAAATGTTGACACTTTGGCCAAGGGGAGAATGGCCCAGCGCCGCGATACAAATGGCGTGAAACATGGCCGGGAGAAGGCCATGAGGACTACATCGCCTTTGACGGCAGCCGCGAGTTCGGCCACGATCTTTGAGTACCCGATCGAGGTCCATCAGCGCGGCCAAACGGCGGCTATACTAGATTTGCGGAAACAGTATAGACCGCCAGCTGGGCGATGCAGCTTGCCCAAACGAGTTGGCTATACTAGATTTGTGGAACTGGTATAGGAGCCGATCTCATGAAGCAAATTGACCTCATGTTTCGCACGATGGTAGCGGAACTCCAACAGCGGACGTTCGATGCTCAATGGTCGGCCGACTTTCCTCCGACGGGTCGCTTCGTCCCGGTAACAGTCGATAATCGCAAATACTGGTATTTCGATGAACCAGACGGCGCGGGCGGTCAAAAGCGGCGTTATGTCGGACCCGCTGACGATACCGAAATCTCCGCTCGGGTCGCAACGTTCAGGGCTGAAAAGGACGATTACCAGAACCGGCGAAAAATGGTCTCAGCCCTGACGCGCGAAGCCGGTATGATCGCGCCGGATCGTTTCACGGGCGCGGTCGTCGAGGCGCTGGCTGCAGCCGGTCTTTTCCGGCTTCGTGGCGTCTTGGTGGGAACGGTCGCCTTTCAATGCTATGCGGCATACCTTGGCGTGCGCCTACCAATGGCCGCGATCCTGACGGGTGATGCCGACATTGCCCAAGATTACGCGATCTCGGGGGAAGTGGCAGATTCCATGCCGCCAGTTGTGGAACTGCTGCAAGGTATCGATCCGTCATTCCGGGCGCTCCCGCATATATCCGGATCGCCCCGCTCTAATGCTTTCCGGAATGATAGCGGCTACCGCGTCGAGTTCCTGACGACAAACCGGGGATCGGAGGAATACGCTGATCAACCGGCGAACATGCCCGCGCTCGGCGGAGCTGCGGCGGAACCGCTCCGATACATGGATTTCCTGATCCGTGATCCGGTCCGAACGATCCTGCTGCATGGTGCCGGTGTCTCAGTCGTTGTGCCCGATCCGTCGCGGTTCGCGGTCCATAAGCTCATTGTCGCTGGTCGTCGCCTCAATGATGCCGGTGGGCGGGCAAAGAAGGACAAAGACTTGCGCCAGGCCGGAATGCTTTTCGAGGCACTGCAAGAAACTGCCTATGGTCGGGAACTGGCTGCCGCTTTGCGTGAGGCGTGGGGTCGAGGGCCGTCATGGAGGAGTGCGATCACGGCGGGCGTTGATGCGGTTCACAACCAATATGAACCGGCCGTCCATCGCACGTTTGGCATTCTGCCGCTAGAGGAAGTGGAAAAGGCCCGTCTATCCAATGAGCATAACGTCTGAAGGGTTGCTCATCGCGCATTGATTTGCAACGGAATATTCAACTTGAAGTTACTGCACTTTATACTTTTACTCGCAATCAGCAACACCCTCAACTGCATCGCGAGTTGCGAAGAAACGATGTTTTGATTTCGGCACCGCCGAGATGGTCGAAGCACCCATCGATGCCTTGTGCTCAAATCGTGCGATGCGAGCTCATCAAACTCAAGCAGCCAGGCAAACCCCGCGACAGCCAGGGGCCAACCGCTTCGGCTCGGCTATAGGTAGTCCGGCACTGGACGCGACACGCAAGAATGCTGCCCATCCCTACCAGCAAACCGAAAAACACTGCTGGCGAGCTAACGTGCCCCAACTATGGTCGTGAGTGGGATATTCGAGCAGGGCAAGCTCAGACCGATCGAAGAGAAAGGGCTCCGATCGCGGACTCGGGATTGCGACCATTTCCATCACGCCCTACCTACTGGCGATGATCGTATTCCTCGACTTCGAAGCCTCCTCCCTCAGCAAGCACAGCTACCCCGTCGAGATCGCCTGGGTCTTCGAGGATGGGCGCTCGCGGTCATTCCTGATCAAACCGAAGTCCGGATGGACGGACTGGTCCGCAGATGCGGAGAAGATCCACGGTATTTCGCGCGACCGCCTGCAGGAAGATGGAAGCGACATCGAACTCGTCGTGGGGGAATTGATGGCAGAGCTTTCGGGGCACGAGCTTTATGCGAGTTCGCCCTCCTGGGACGGGAAGTGGCTCAGCGCACTGCTTCGGGGTGGAGGAAAGCCACGCCATGCATTGCGGCTTCGGAAATCAGACGATCTCTTCATCGAGGTGGCGTCTGCCATCCTTGGCGCCGATAGCGCAAACGTCGATATTCCGGGTTTCGTCGCCGATGTCATCGCCCAGTCGGAACCTGTCAATCCGGCTCATCGCGCCCTTCCCGACGCACGCCTCGAGCTGAAACGGCTCGGGCTTGTCCAGGCTGCCGCCAGGAAAATTGCGGCCTCCTGCCACGATTGACGCGTCCGTTGCTGCAAGCTTTGCCGTTGCTCCAAAGCAGACATCGTCGGCGAACAGGTTGTAGGTCGCAGATGCACCAGAGAACCTGATCTCAGAAGAGATCGCTCCGAGCGGACGTTCTCCTGTCTCTGTCTTCCTGCTATCGTGGAGATGGGGGATGACCCTATGAGCGAGAATCGCAAGCTGGCTGCAATTCTGGCCGCTGATGTAGTCGGATATAGCCGGCTCGCCAGCGAGGACGAAGATCGCACCCTTGCAAGGTTGCGGGCACTGCGCAGCGACCTGATCGATCCAACCATCGCCGTGCACAATGGCCGCGTTATCAAGCGCACCGGAGATGGAGCGCTGGTCGAATTCCGCAGCGTTGTCGATGCCGTGCGCTGCGCCATCGAGGTACAGAATGGCATGGCCGAGCGCAATGCCGGCGTTCAGCAGGATCGGCGCATCGAGTTCCGGATCGGCATCCATCTGGGGGACGTAGTAGAGGAAAGCGATGGCGACCTGATGGGTGATGGCGTCAACATTGCCTCCCGTCTCGAGGGTATCGCGACCCCCAGCGCCATTTGCCTGTCCGAGGATGCCTATCGCCAGGTCAAGGCGAGGCTCGATCTCTCCGTCAGCGATCTTGGAGTGATGCAGCTCAAGAACATCGCCGAGCCCATCCGGGTCTATTCGCTTCAGGTCAGTGCCGCTGCGGAGGCAAAGCCAGCAGTAAGCGCAGGCGCCGTGGCTCATGCTCCGGCCGAATCGCCGCCTGAGCTTTCGATTGCCGTGCTGCCCTTCGTCAACATGAGCGGCGATGCCGAGCAGGAGTACTTCGCCGACGGCATCTCCGAAGATATCATTACTGCGCTATCGAAGCTGTCGCAGCTGTTTGTCATTGCTCGCAACTCATCATTTACTTTCAAGGGCCGGAGCGTGAACGTGCAGGAGGTGGGGCGCAATCTCAACGTGCGTTACGTGCTGGAGGGAAGCGTTCGCAAATCAGGCAATAAGGTAAGGATCACCGCGCAGCTCATCGATGCGACCACTGGCGGGCATCAGTGGGCTGAGCGTTTCGATCGCGACCTGAGCGATATCTTCGCAGTGCAGGATGACGTCACGCAGCAGATCGTCGGTGCTTTGGAACTCAAGCTGACGGCGGGAGACCAGCAGCGCCTCGCGGCCGAGCAGACACAAAATCTGGAGGCCTATGACTGCTTCCTGCGGGGTCGTGAACATATGTGGCGGCTCACGAGAGAGCAGAATGTTGAGGGCCAGCAATTGTTGCAGCGCGCCATCGATCTGGACCCCAACTTTGCCCCGGCCCACGCGTTCCTCGCCGTGGCGCAGGCACTGGCCTACGTCAACCAGTGGAGCCAATCGCCCTCGAAGTCACTGCAACAGGCGATCGAGTCTGCGACGCAGGCGGTCGCGCTCGACGATCGATATCCCTACGCGCATTGGGCGCTGGGCGTCACCAACTTGTACCTGCGACGACTTGACGTGGCCATCCGCGAGGCTGAACGCGTGATCGCGCTTGCCCCCAATCTTGCCGAGGGCCATGAAAGCCTCGGCAACGCTCTGCATTATGCGGGCCGGTCCGACGAGGCCCTCGTCTGTTTCGAGCGCGCAGTTGCGCTGAATCCATATTATCCCGACATCTTCCTGCACTTCCACGCGCAGGCGATGTTTCAGTTGGGCAGGTACGAGGAAGCTGTTGCCTTCCTGAAGCGTCGGCTTGTGCGCAATCCCGGCACCGACATCTCACGCGTGTTGCTAGCGGCGAGCTATGGTCACTTGGGCCGCTTCGCGGAGGCGCGCGAGGAGTGGGACGGAGTGTTCCGCATCAACCCTGATTATTCACTGGAGCACCGGCGCAAGGTGCTGCCCTACAAGAACCCTGCCGATTTCGAGCGCGTTGTGGACGGCCTGCGCAAAGCCGGTCTCACCTAATTGACGCGGCAGTATACAGCCTGATCCGCGGCGGCGCTAATGCTTCCAGCGCTGTGGCGCAAATTGCGCCGACACCCGGAATTGTCATCAGTCGAGAAGCGAGGGCATCTTGCGCGGCGGGTATCGAAGCTCCTTCTCAAGCACGGCGAGCTGTTCGGAGATCAAGACCCTTATTCCAACAAACCCTGCAGAGCATTCCGGCTGCCATGGGCTCAGACCGCAGATCCGCTCACCAAGGAGATATTCAATGCCACTCCGATGAGCATCTGACGGCAACGCCTCACCCATGGTGGTTAAGCGCCTGGTAGAACAGACTTCGGTGCATAGCGTTATCGACTGGAACCGACCTGGCGAGTCCACTGCACCGGGGCTGCCAATGAGAGAAGACGCCAGCAGCTTCAAACGCGCCGATGAGCGCTGAGACAGCAGCAGAGGTTCGCGCCAAGCCGCGCCGATCCACGTAGGTAAAGCTACGAAGATACAAGAGGAAAAGCGGGATGTAAGGATATTGTGCCACATCCACCGGCAAGGAGATTTCAGATGCGAATTTAGAGAGCATTTTCAAGCGGTTTTTGATGGGCTACTTCAGACACGGGCCGCCTTTGCAGACTACAGCCGAATGGCGGGTGTGGTGCGGATTCCGGCCAAGTAACTAGGTGCATTTCCGTATGACGCTGTTCGTTAAGCACCCTTGCACTGCTACGCTCTGCGCCGATCTAAAAAAGATATGCGACGAGGAGCATTTCAAATCGTATGCGGTCCTCAAATTTCCCGACGCTGGCACTGCCAATTTTTCTGACATGCTTATTGGCACAGATTGGTCAAAGGACGCTATTCTTCAAATATGCAAGGAAAGCGTTTTTCAAACGAAACTCCTGGATCTTGTCAAGCTTTCGACGTTGCCGATGGAAATAGAGCTAGAAACCAGAATAGAAACTTGCAACGATTCAGTATTCATCATGTCTAATTTGGGAAACAGACTTTCCGCCTTCTGCATACACGACCCGGAAGACAGTAAATATCTATTAATATTTACATCAACCCCGCATCAATACCATAATAGTAATTCTGTTCTGATGAAATGCCTTGCTGCAATTAACAGTTACTTCAGGCAATCTGTTGCCTCAAGACAAAGATCGCCGCTATCTCAGCGCGAGATTGAGTGCCTGCGTTGGGCGGCCGCGGGTAAGACCAGTGAAGAAACTGCGATCATCCTGTCCCTGTCCGGATCAACAATTAACACGTACCTAAAATCGGCTATGCGCAAGTTGAATGCATACAACAGGGTTCAGGCGGTTGTGCAAGCTTACAAACAGAAAGTCTTATGACGCTGCTGCCCATTGCAACGCTACCACCCAACCTCAGCAATGCGCGAAGACTGAAGGCATAAGCCCCGCAACTCTGGGCGCGCCGAGATCGGTCCCCTCAGATAGACGCGACACTATGGAAACCACAGATGGTCGCAAATGGGCTGCTGTTTACTGCCTCGTACCCCTTGATGACGGTTGCTCTGTGCGGATGGAAGTGCTCTCGTGATTGATGAGAAGTCGATCTCCCGCAGGAATCTGAGCTATTTTGCGCGGATGTGCCTCTACCATAAAGTACGAACACCAAAAGCATAAGGCCCAGCTTTCGCCGGGCCTTGATGAGTTGTCCATTACCGTGGTGTACGAGACCTAAGCCGTAGGGCCTTGGTTGACATGACAGCGACCTTTAAGTCAGCCTGCCTGAACAGATGAATAAGTGGTGGGCCAACTAAGTCAAGGGCTTGGCCTTAACGCGCCTGTTTTTCGGTTGTGCATGGAGAAACCAACCAGATAGACAGGTTTCTGAATTCGGCGTTACAACCCGCCCGTCCGGCAATGCACCGAGCCGTTTACGCTCTCGGATCAGGAGATGAAGGCGTTTGTGGCATTTGCTCCTAGAGGCTCTAGCAGCTCAGCAACGTGCGCATCGGTATGTTTACCTACCTGGCGCCTCTACCAATTGCAGCTGGAAACGCGGTATCTTCCTGAGATTTCATTTTTAATGCAGTTGTGATGGTATTCGTAAATGGTTCAGCGAAATCCGGTCTATCTCATCGATGATGATGAATCGATCAGGGATGCGATTCTGCTGAATTTGCACGTCGGCGGGTTGATCGCCATGGGTTTTCCCGACTGCAACGCTTTTCTGTCCAGCCTGCCGAATTTGAAGCCGGGCTGTATCTTGCTTGATCTACATATGCCGGCGAAGGGTGGGTTGGAACTGCAAACGGAGTTGACTAAGGCGTGTATTTACTGGCCCATCATTGTCGTCACCGGAACCAGAGATCTCGAAAGTTGCCGAGCGGCATTTCGCGCCGGCGCGGTCGATTTCCTCTGCAAGCCCATTGGTGGCGACGAGCTACGGGAAGCGCTCAAGCCAGCGTTCGCACAACTGGAAACACTCCTGGAACGCGACGAAGCGAGCCTTCTAGTGCATCAGCTCACGCTGCGAGAGCGGGAGGTATTCGACTTGTTGTGTCGCGGATTCGGCACCAAAGAGATTGCGAAGGTGCTTGCTATTTCCACCCGAACCGTCGATGCACATCGCGCCAACATTTCCACCAAACTGGGTACACGGTCCGTTGCTGAGTTCGTCCATATTCAGATGTTAGCATCCGTATAGCTGGCTGACTTTAGTGCGGAACGAAGACAACGAAACGCTGCCGAGATCTGCTTTACCTCAGTGACGACGACAAATCGATGAGGGATGCGATACTACCGAGTATTCAGGTCAACGGATTGACCTTTGAAGCCGCGCTGTAATCCTGCTCGACCTTCTTATGCCAATGAAGGACAGTCTCCTTCCGCGACCCGAAAGATGAGACCTGGCGGCGATATCGGCACCTTGCTATGGCGCGAGCCACGATCCCGGGAACAGCCCGGACATGACCTTCAAGACAATCTCCACCAACATCTGTTGTCGAACAATTCCGAAGCACTTGTGAAATAATACCAGTACGCCTTGGTGTACAGATAAAGAAATTTTAATGTTCCCAACGGAACTGGAGAGATTTCGTTTCCGGATTCATAAAGTTGATCTGTCAATATGACGTCATATGGACAATATCCTAGAGCAACATTGCGCCTCTGTTCCCTAATTCTTTCAGATCCGTCCAATTGTCCAAGAATATTGTCATGGTCATATAGAATTGTTTTAACCTTAAAACCGTCGCTTAGCACATCAGCAGCAAGGTTATACTCTTGAAATATCTCCTGAATCGTAATGTATCTTATGAATTCATTAAGTTCCGACTCTTCTAACCCCTGAATATCTGGGACATTTACGTATATCGCTGTTTTTTCTATATTTGTATTCTTTAGAGCGTAAGTCTTGCGTTCGTTGATTACCGATTTGTAGTCGATTGAGGCGAACTCAGAATTAAAGAAAAGCGGCGTCCCGAAGAACTGAGTCAATGACGCGGATTGATACCTCCAAAACAAGTCGTGAGTTTTGTTGGGAAAAATCCGTTCGAGAGACAAGCTGAGTTTCTGTACAAATGGGTTTTGCTGAGCATGGGGATTGGCACCAGCTGCTTGCCTGCCTACGTAGACGTAGCGGTCGCTCTGGTCGAAGACGTTTTTGGTCCCCACATCAAAGATGACCGAACGCCCGCTCACCCGAGCAAGAAACGTGTACGCGGCGCGGATATGTCGCGCAACAGCCGCTGGCACGGCATCGTCTATGGAAACCCTGAACTCCGACGCCCTATCATCATGTCGATCAAATTTGCTGGTGTAGATGTAATTGATCAATACCCCATATTCGTACAAGGCCTTGTCGAAAAAGCCGTTGTACTCCTGCTGCTTTTCAACAGCAAACGCGGCGGCCAACCAAGTCGCCGCGATGGCCGCCATCGCCAACCCCATAAGATAAACCGGGCGTCTTGAAATCGCTTTGCCTCCCTTTTTGACGCTATAACATGCAGCAGAAGCGGGAACGCTCAGACATAACGAAGCGCCCCGCGATCTCGGGGCGCAAGTTTGCTGCCATTGGCCTTAATTCGGTCGAGCCAACCTTGCGGGGTCGCTAGTATCACAACTCCCGCAACGATTGCCGTTCAACGCGCTCCACACATGATCATGGCTTCGAAGCGATTGCCTGTATCTCGATTCTGGGGCCTCCCGACCTTGGTCGGTCAATTCATCGCGAGTATTCCTCGTACCGTCGCGGTACCACTTGGTTTCGCTCACCACAGCTTCAGCCTGTCGGATGACGAGCCGTGCGCCCGTGGTTCACGCTATTTTTGTGGCTGTTAGCCTCCCTCACGAGCCAGAACCGACCAATGCTGCATCTCTCCGCCTGACAGCGAGTTCTTCACGATCGACGATTTAGCTGAGCCATTTCGTTCCATCCTCATCTGCCGCATCGAGGATAAATTCTTAAGTCAGCAATTGTTAGAGGTTGTATCTAGGTAAATATACCGATGCGGGCATTCGTCGTCAGCGCCACCTTCGCTCCCGACGACCTGTAACATTATTCTAACTTCAGAGATTGCAAGCTTGTTTGCTTCCCAGCGATTGAGAACCGCAGTTAATTTGGCATTGCCCGCCATCCTGATTTGGGTCGCTCTTCAGATTCTATCTACAATAGTATTGATATTTTTCCATATAGACAAAGTTGAGAGCAACATTGCTTCCTACGCCCAAAGCCTTGAGCGTCTGGCAGTTAGTCGGAACAGCCAGAACTTTGGCTTCATGCAATCACTTACGATGGTAGCGGACGCTCCACGTAGCCGTTCTATCGCGTCTTTTACGAATCTCGCGGAGAACCTCCACGCCCGGTACCCGCAAATATCTGGCATAGCGTGGTACGAAATGGAGCCGGACGAGAAGGTGCGACTGAAACCTATCGTGCAAGTGCCCACCGAGGGGGAGAGCTCGATACTGAAATCTGCAAAGCTGTTTGAGGCCTTAGCAGGCCACCATGGTCAGGTTCAAGTTGTTGTTGATAGTACATTAGAGAACAAATACTACCTCGTCGAGCACGTCCGTAACTACAAAAATCATTTCTCCATCATAATCACGATCGATTCTCGAGAAATGCTCAAGCCATCTTTAGTCGATAATTGCCCAAAGGTTACCTGGACGTCGGGCGAGTTGACTTTATTCTCCAATGTATCCACGAAAAAGAACAACTCGTTTATACTTTCAACAATAGAACGCCGTATTGAGGTTTATATCGGCGATATATATCAAAAACCAAACGACAATTTCTTGAAAACGAGCATCAATGTTGAAAAACCAATCGCCCTGGACGCGATTTTCGACAACAGCATGCTGTACGTCTTCTCCACATTCTCCATACTTATAGCGGGCCTGTCTTCATATGCTCTCCACCAAGGACAGGTCACGCGGCGCCTGCGAGAGGCCGAGCGCCTCGCGAAAGCGAATATTAACCGCCTCGAACTGGAAAAGCGGCACGAACATGCGTCGCGAGTCTACGCGATTGGGGAAATGGCGGCAGCAATTGCTCACGAGCTGATTCAGCCACTGACAGCTATTCTCATCAACAGCCAAACTGGTGTGAAGCTGATGAATGCCATGTCGACACCCCAGGCGAACGTGACGAGCATTCTTTCCTCGAACGTGAAAGACGCGCAGAGAGCGAGCGAAATCATCAGGAATGTTCGAAGCTTCGTAAGCCCGAAGCCAACAGACACAGCCTGCACCGACATAGTTGCGGCGATACGTGAGGTTGTCACCCTCATGGAAGCTCTGTTCGTAGAGTGTGGTTTCGAAATCGCACTCGATTTCGACGAGGGACCGCTGCTTTGCAAAATCGGCAGAGTTGAATTTGAACAGGTCGTTTACAATCTCGTTCGCAATGCGTTGGAGGTGGGCGAGCATCTTGACGCCAAAGACCGGATTGTCGCGATCAGCGCTCGGCGCACTGACGATCGTATTTCTATCCGAGTACGGGATCGGGGACCTGGTATCGAGGAGAAAATGCTGCAGAGCCTCTTTGTCCCATTTTCGACGACTAAAGTATCGGGTATGGGTTTGGGCCTTTCACTTTCTCGCCGTATCATAGAACGCGCTGGAGGGGAGCTTTCTGGCCAGAACCATCAAGGTCGGGGAGCGATCTTCGAGATAGTGTTGCCAAAGGCGCCGCGCGTGATAGCGTCGTCAAACCGGCGGCAGCAGGTTACAGCCGACGAGGCTCGATGTCACCGCGAGACAAAGCAGTCCTAAAGGCGTTGATGTTGCCGTCGCTAGAAGGCGACCAAAGCGCCCACGGTTGTCCTGCTGAAATCGAGTATCGGATGGCGCAGCAAGCTCATGGAATGGGCGAAGAAACGGGGGATTGCATTGAGCCGCATCCAAACCGGGCAAGCCGAAGCAGAATGCCTATGTCGAACGCTATAACCGAACCGTCCGACATGAATGGCTCGACCAACACATCATCGAAGGCATTGAGGGGGCACCGAAATTTGCCACGCAGTGGCTAACAACCTACAACAACGAACGGCCCAGTATGGGCATCGGCGGCATCAAGCCCGCACAGAACTGAAATGGCCGCGTGAATTCTACCGCGGAGCTCCGTTGAAAACGAGCGGATTACCACTCGGCGCGGCCGAGAAAACAGCCAATCTCGTAGGGATTTAGTCTGCGTCGGTGTCGCGGGCCGCGCTCGTCGAAGTCATCGATCGGATGCTGGAGCTTGGCCCGTCTATCGCCGATACCCTTTCAAAATCGAGTCCGATGTGGCTGAGAAGAAATGCCATGTGTTTTCCTCGATCCGTTGACCGATCGAGGTTGATCAGAAAGGTTCGGGGCTAGGCCGGCGCATGCCGGGCTGGCAATGTTTCCCGGGCGGGAACGAAATTCATCGAGGCCGCGGGGGGGCGTGGCGATCCCAAAGAACGGCGGCCCTAAAAATCTCCGCACTCTGTCCACGATTATACGCTTTCGTAAGATTGTGCCTTTCTACGAAGGCCCTATCGCGCTAGCCGAACCACTGAAAGCTAGTTGAAAGCTTCGAGCGGCTACCAACGAGCTGCATCGTGGAGGAAGCACTTGTATCGTGATGACAGGCGATGCGTAACTCATACTGGAGGAGACCTTAATGCGTTCGTCACGCAGTCTTTTTAATAGCATCGCTGTTTCCGCAATGATCGCCGCCGCGTCGTTTGGTGCATCCACGGCCCGCGCCGCTGACAAGATCACCATCATGGTTGGCGGTTACGAGAAGCAAATCTACCTGCCCGCAAAGCTCGCCGAGTCCCTCGGATACTTCAAGGATGAAGGCCTGGACGTCGAGCTTCTGAATGAAGCCGCAGGCGTCGACGCCGAGAACCAATTGCTAGCCGGTGCCGTCCAGGGCGTTGTTGGTTTCTACGACCACTGTGTCGACCTTCAGGCCAAGGGAAAGTTCGTCGAGTCCATCGTCCAGTTCAGCCAGGCACCAGGCGAAGTTGAGCTCGTCTCCACGAAGCAACCGGACATCAAGTCGCCGGCAGACTTCAAAGGTAAGAGCCTTGGCGTAACGGGCCTTGGCTCGTCCACCAATTTCTTGACCCTCTACATGGCCTCGAAGGCTGGGTTGCGGCCCGGCGACGTCGTCACCATCCCCGTAGGCGCAGGCGCGACATTCATCGCCGCCATGCAGCAGGATCAGATCCAGGGTGGGATGACGACCGAGCCGACGATCTCGCGCATGTTGAAGACAGGAGAAGCAACTGTCCTCGTCGACATGCGAACCGTCGAGGCGACGCGACAGGCGCTTGGCGGCACCTATCCGGCGGCATCGTTCTACGTCGAAACCTCCTGGGCGGATGCTCACAAGGACGAGGCCCAGAAGCTGGCCAATGCGTTCGTGAAGACACTCCGCTACATCAACACGCACTCGGCGGCCGAGATCGCTGAAAAGATGCCTAAGGACTTCTACGTCGGCGACAAGGACGGGTACGTCAAGGCACTCGACCAGGGCAAGGGAATGTTCACGCCAGACGGCGTGATGCCGGAAGACGGCCCCAAGACAGTCCTGGCGGTCCTTTCGGAATTCTCGAAGAACGTCAAAGGCAAGCAGATCGACTTGTCAAAGACTTACACGACTGAGTTCGTAAAGAACGTAAAGTAAGTCACGTTGCGCCACTTCCGTCCAGTCGGAAGTGGCTCCCACCCTGGGCATCGCGTGTGCGCCCCCAAAACCACGCACAGGTATCACCATGAATCAGGACAACAAGCAGATCCCCGCGATCGAGCTGATCAATGTCAGCCGTCGCTTTGTTTCCCCGACCGGAAAGTCATTGACGGCACTGCGCGATTTCAACATGACGGTTGGCCGCGGAGAGTTCGTTGCGGTCGTCGGCCCAACGGGTTGCGGCAAGTCGACCACTCTCAATCTGGTCACAGGTCTTGCGAAGCCTAGTGCAGGTGAAGTTCGCTTGATGGGCGGCCCAATCAACGGCATAGACCCTCGTGTTGGCTTCGTGTTCCAGACCGACGCTCTCTTCCCCTGGAAGAACGTCCTCGACAACGTCATGTCCGGTCCGCTCTTCCGTGGCAAGTCGCGGGCTGAAGCCGAGAAAGGCGCAAAGGATTGGCTCGCGCGCGTCGGGCTATCCAAATTCAGCCATCACTATCCCCATCAGCTATCCGGAGGGATGCGCAAGCGCGTTTCGCTCGCGCAGACGTTCATCAACGAACCTGAAATCCTGCTAATGGACGAGCCGTTCTCGGCCTTGGACGTCCAGACCCGCACTGTAATGCACGAAGAACTCCTGAAGCTTTGGGCGGACCGCAAGGCGTCGGTCATTTTCGTCACCCACGACCTCGAAGAGGCCGTCGCGCTCGCCGACAAGGTTTACGTGCTGACCGCAGGTCCGGCGACCGTAAAGTCGGTTTACACGATCGACCTGCCCCGCCCGCGCGTTGTGTCTGAGATCCGTTATGACCAGACCTTCATCGACTACTGCAAGACGATCTGGGACGACCTGCGGCAAGAGGTCGAGACCAGCTATAGGCGCGCAAGCGAAGCAGCCTAAGGGAGGAAATCAGACATGGCATACACGACTTTCGAGGCCCGAACCGCGCCAGTCTTCTCTGCCGGCACCTCTGATGCCGAAATTGAAGCCACTGCGCTGAAAGCCATAAAGCGCCGGAAGAACCTCGTTCTCTTCTGGCAGGTATTTATCCTGGTAGCTGTCGTCGGCATGTGGGAGCTCTCCTCCAACATGCACTGGATAGATCCGTTCTTCTATTCCAGCCCCAGCGAGGTGATGCAGCGGCTTTACGAATGGGCGACGCAGGGAACCACCGAAGGCTCGCTCTGGTACAATCTCTGGGTCACAATGGAAGAAGCCCTGATCGGGTTCTTCGCGGGATCGATCACCGGCGTATTCGTCGGCATCGGCCTTGGCCGCAACAAGTTCCTGTCGGACATTTTCTCGGTCTACATCAAGGCGATCAACTCGATCCCGCGTGTTGTTCTCGCGCCGATATTCATCATGATCATGGGCCTTGGGCTACCGTCCAAGGTTGCCCTCGCCTTCATCATGGTGTTCTTCGTGGTGTTCGCCAACGCCTTCCAGGGCGTCCGCGAGGCAGACCGCAACATGATTGCCAATGCTCGCATCCTGGGAGCATCTGACTGGCAAGTAACGCGCACAGTCGTGATTCCTTCCGCCATGAGCTGGATCTTCGCCAGCCTGCACGTATCCTTCGGCTTCGCGATTATCGGTGCGATTGTTGGCGAGTTCGTCGGAGCTCGGTTCGGCATCGGCCAGCTGATTTCAATCGCAAAAGGAACATTCGACGCTGCTGGAATGTATGCCGCGATCCTGCTTGTGATGGTCGTTACGCTTTTCGCCGAATTCATCATGACGTTGATCGAAAACAGGCTCGCGAAATGGCGTCCGCAACAGCACATCGACACGCAATAAGCAGCTAGTCCTCCCAAGGACCATGGGGCTGGGTTCGTAGGGCCCGGCCTCATCTATTTCTTGCGTCAACCGCAATAACCTGTTGATTTAAAGCAATAGATGCCGATCATCTGACACCTGTAAACGCCTAGAAATTTCTCCTTCGCAGAGAGTCGTCGTTCAAATTCGGTGTCAGGCGACACCATGTCTGAAGAACCAAAGCTACGAGGTCTCCGACCCGCCCACTGATCCAGCGCAGCAACTGGGGCAGCATCTTTCGTCGCGGCAGCCAGCCCCTTGTAAGACCCTTTCTAATGCAACCCTGCGCAAGGGCCACCTGCTGACGTAGACACTCGTAGTGTGTCGTCGCTTACCGTCAACGCAGCGCCACCATTGAAAACCAGGATGGTCCGATGTTTACCTATGCGTGTTAGTCAGCTGCGCAGACCCAAAGATGGATCCGGTCCATTGCTTTATCGACAAAATGCCCGTATATGTTGTGCAGTCGGTGATTAACGTGGGCAATACCTCCCATCCCATGCACCGACCGTTCCCCTCTGGAGGTTTCAAACCTCCACACCTTGGGCCTCGACTATCGATGGCCCTATTTTTTTGGTGCTAGCCAACCATCTGTTGCGACAGTCCGGCCCCCGGGTGGCTGAAACGCCTTCAACTTGACGACCTTGCCCTGTCAGCCTGGTCTCCTGCGAGGCTGAGCATGTTGGGGCCTGCTAACACGCTCAGTGTTTGGCTCTTGCAGGCAGCCGAACGGTTACCACCAGTCCGCCACCCTTGGCGCCATCCAGCCAAACGGTTCCACCGGCACCCGTCGCCACCTCAAGAACGATGGCTAACCCCAAGCCGCTTCCCTCCCCTTCGGTGCCGATAATGCGATAGAAGCGCTCGAGGACGTGCTCGCGCTCCATTGGGTGAATTCCCGGCCCGTTGTCCTCGACACGAAGCACGGCTGTCCCATTTTGTCGCGTTACGGCCACAGTGACCCGGCCAGGCGCAGGAGTGTAGCGGATGGCGTTGTCAACGAGGTTTACCAGCATCTCCCGCAACATGGTGCCGTCGCCCTCAACGTCGACGGAACCATTTTCCTCCAGCCCAATGTCGATGCCACGGCGAAGCGCTTCCTCGGCTTGCGTGCCGAGTACCTCCCTTGCAACGGCGACGAGATCGACGACGTCTGTCCGTGGCCGTCTGCTTCCAGGCTCTGCACGGGACAGGGTCAGGAGCTGACTGGCAAGCCGCGATATCTGGTGCGTGCTGTTGCGAAGCGCCTGTAAGGCCTCATCGCGGCGCTCTGTATTTTTCTCCCTTGCCGCAACGCTGGCCTGCGTTGAAATGAGTGCAAGGGGCGTGCGGAGTTGATGTGCTGCGTTCGAGACAAATCGCCGTTGAGCGGCCATTTGGTTTTGGACCCGCTCCATATGGTCGTTGAGCGCGAGAACCAGTGGGCGCAGCTCGGATTGCACCATCGTCGGTGACAAAGGGTCGAGCCGATCTCGACCTCTCTCACGAACCGCATCGCGCAATCTAAGCAGGGGAGCGAGCCCACGCTGGAGACCAATAATCGTGACAACGCCCGCGAGGAGCACGAGGACGACCTGCTTCGTGAAGTCCGAGAACCATAGACGGCGCCGCAACGCGTACTGAGCGTTG
The DNA here is from genome assembly GCF_014851595.1 of Rhizobium sp. RHZ01. Lineage (NCBI taxonomy): Bacteria > Pseudomonadati > Pseudomonadota > Alphaproteobacteria > Hyphomicrobiales > Rhizobiaceae > Rhizobium > Rhizobium sp. RHZ01. The sequence goes on along the minus strand of NZ_JACUZZ010000016.1, from coordinate 90,440 downwards.
TGGGTGACCGCAACCGTCACGGCGATTTCGCCGTCTTTGGGGAGCCCAACAACCGGGTGGTTCAGCGTGAGCGCTCGTACCCCGGCGTTACGAAAGGCACGATCCTGCCCTACCCGCTCGACGGTCGGCAACGGTAGTTCGGGGAAGCCCGCGACGAGATTTCCCCAGGCCGTGATGACTTGATAGAAGACCTGGTCACCATAGCCGGTGTCGAACATTTCGATTGCCGCAGGCGGGATATCGACCTCAACTGTACCTCCTGCGTCAACGCGAACCGCTTCCGCGATGACGCGGGCCGAGGCAAGCAACGTATGGTCTGTAACAAGCTTCGACGCGGCGTCTGCGGTTCGGAAGCTGTCGTAAAGATTGAAACAGATCGCGCCGAAGAGCGTCAGGATCACCCACGCAAGCAGTTGCGCTCGCAGGCTTTCGCGAAGCCGCCCGAAAACAGACCGCGGATAGTTGTACCAGGCCAGCCGCATATCACTGTGCTTCTCGGAGCAGATAGCCTAGACCACGCAACGTCGCGATCTGCGCTGAGCTTCTCTCAAGCTTCTTGCGCAGACGGTGAACATAAATCTCGATTGCAGTCGGGTCGGCCTCGTCATCGAAACCGAATACGCTTTCGGACAGCGTGGCCTTTGACACCGTGGTCCCCACCTTCATAACCAAGTATTCCAGCACCGCGTGTTCGCGCGGAGTAAGGGCTAGCGGTTCACCGCCGATGAAGAACTGACGCGTTGAGCCAGCAAATCTCAGATCGCCCACCATGATTTCGGGCGCGGCCCTGTCTTGTCCGCGTCGTACGACCGCTCTGATCCTGGCTTCCAGTTCCGCGATTTCGAAGGGCTTCGCGAGGTAGTCGTCCGCGCCGCCATCAAGCCCGGCTACCCGACCGTCAAGGCTGGCATTGGCCGTCAGAATAATCACGGGCACCTTCTCGCCATTTTGGCGGATGCGTTTCAACAGCGTCATGCCATCGATCTTGGGAAGGGAGAGGTCAAGAATGACGACCGAATAGGTCGCGACCTTGAGCATCAACTCGGCATCTTCGCCGTCGAAGGCGATGTCCACTGCATACTGGGCTTGCCGAAGCGCCTTACCGAGCCAATCGGCAAGTTCCTTATTGTCTTCAACGATCAGGATTTTCATAGTCTGTCCCTAGCACATGCGAGCCGTCTATTGAATGCGAGAGAGCCTCAATACAAACGCCATGTGTGCGAGATAGCTCGATATGGCCATCGATTGTCGGCAGCGGTTACGACAGGCTTTCGAGCGAACCCGCCAGAACTCCCGGATTAACACGCCGCGCCGTATAGGCCGGGCGTTCACCGCGGCCAGCCGACTTTCAGCTTGTCGGCAATCCGGGCTTCGACAATCAGCAATGCCATGAAGAGAATGATCGCCAAGAGCCAGCCAAGCAAGGCATCAGACGCGTAGTGCGAACCCACTGCGACACGTAAACCTGCCATTGTCAACGAGCCTGCGACCAATGGCGGTCCAACCCACAGGCGAATACGGGACGGCAGCAGGAAGAGAAGACAGAGCAGCCACCCTGCCCCGGAGGCTTCGCCCGAGACAAAAGAACAGTTTTTCGCACACTCACCAACGAACGTCCCGGCTGCTTCAAAATCGAAGGGGCCGCCGAAAAGACTTGTCTGTACAGGCCGAGGTCTACCCGAATAGGCTTTCAGAAACCCGTTTACAATTAATCCCGGCCCCAAGCAAAGGCTTATGATCGCAACCACCAGCCTGCCCATCGGAATGCGTTTGCGGATTTCCGTTGAAAGAACGCCACTCGCGCCGACCACGACAATCAGCGCTGCCGCTGCGAATGGAAGCACGTACAGTATCTGCCTTACGTGTTCGACGACCTGCAGTCGACGAAGTGGGAAGTACCCGCAGACAAAATCGGGAAGAGCTGCCTCACATAGTGGGCCGGCGAAGAAGAACGAGGACACCTCGACGTCGAGGGAAGGATGGAGATAGAACGCGGCCAGCAAGGCGAACCATGCGACGATCAATGCGAGTACTGCCGTGGCCGAAGGGGCTGGCGTATAGGACGACTGGCTCACGTGCGCCATAAGAAAATCTCAACGAATGAAGCCTGAGGCTGTTCCATATTCATCATAGCCTGACAAACACCTGAACCGGTAATCGGACTGACGATGAGCTTTTGCGACAGTTAACGGGTTGCTTCTGTCGGCTCGCTCGAGCTTTGGGACAGCGTCATATAGATCACGATTGCGACGATCAGCCCGAGGAAGAGCACGCTGGTATAGATCGTTCCGAAGCCCATCCCGCCGTACTCAAGTGGTTGTGACAGCAGATCACCCAAAGAGGCACCCAACGGGCGGGTAAATATGTAGGCAAGCCAGAACGCCACGATTGAATTAAGGCCCGCGAGGGCATAGGCCGCAGTAATAACGCAGATGACCACCATAAAGAGGAGGGCTGTCGTCAGGTAGCCGAAGTCAAACGTTTCCGCGATCAGGTCCCCCGCTGCCGTGCCCAGTGCAAATGTGAAGAGGATAGCCAACCAATAGAACGCCTCGCGTCGCGTCGTATAGATCGTGTGGATCGACAGTGTGCGTTCGAACGCAAACCAGACGGCGAACGTCACAGCGAGTGCGATTGAAAATCCAATTGTGGTTGCCTCGAGCGGAACCCCGAAATTATCAACCAGATTGTCCGTGATCAGTGTACCGACAACACTGATCAGCACAACCGCCGCCCAGTAACTTGCAGGCACATAGCGTCTCTGTGCGAATTGAATTGCCACGACCGCGACGAGAACCGCTGTCATGATGACCGACGTCACCGTCAGGCCTAGACCGAGGTTGACTGCGAGATAGTCCGCTGCCGTTTCGCCCATCGTCACAGCCATGAGTTTGATCAACCAGAAATCAATTGTGACCTCGGGGACCCGGTTTACGGGGGCGGTCTGTGCCAGCGCTTTCATCTGCCCGCTCCTTTACTTGCCCATGATCTTCATTGCTTCGGCAAGGAACTTGTCCGAGCGGGTGTCATCGTCGGCATTGCAGCGTTCAACGGCTTTCGTTTCGAGGTCGTTGACCTTTTGCACGTCTGCGTCACTGAGCTTCGCCCCGGCCTTGGCAGCGCGCATGTCCTTCAGCATTTCTTCACAGGGAACGGCCGAATGCGCAGGAATGGAGAGAGCGAGGAAGCCAAGCGCAGCGAACCCGTTGAGAACAGCGGCGGCAACAATCGTTTTCATGATGAGTGTCCTTTGAGGATTTCTCCGCTGCCCAGAGCGGCAGTAGCGGGACACTATGCGTCGTCGTATACAGGCGCCTTGCCACAACCATACGGTTTCGTAAGGTCGCGAGATCGGTTACGTTTCGGATCCGTGTGCTTTCCGAAAGATCGGCGAAAAGCCAGTGGTTCAGATAACGGTCAGGAAACTATGGCACGCGAATCTGATGCGGATTTTAGTTATCGAAGACGATCGCAAGACAGCTGACTTCCTTGCCAAGGGCTTCGGAGAGGCGGGACATGTTTGCGATGTCATGAAGGATGGGCGAGACGGCCTCTTCCAAGCACAACGGGAAGAGTACGATGTCGTCATCGTTGACCGCATGCTTCCGGGATTGGACGGTTTGTCGATCGTCCGGTCACTGCGCGCTGCCAGGGTCAGCACCCCTGCCCTGTTTCTAACGTCGGTCGGCGGCGTGGATGATCGGGTCGAAGGGCTCGACGCGGGCGGCGACGACTATCTGGTGAAGCCGTTCGCCTTCTCGGAGTTGCTCGCAAGGGTCAATGCGCTCCTGCGACGCCCTCCCGTGCAAGAGCAAAAGACGGTCCTAAAGGTGGCCGACCTTGAACTCGACCTGATCCGACGGCAGGCAAGGCGCGCTGGACAGGCAATCGAGCTTCAACCAAGGGAATTCACACTGCTCGAAGTCCTGATGCGAGGAGAAGGTCGCGTGCTTACGAAGACCATGCTGCTCGAGAAGGTCTGGGATTTCCACTTCGATCCCAAAACCAGCGTCGTTGAAACGCACATCAGCCGCCTTCGCGCCAAAATCGACAAGCCGTTTCAAGCGCAGTTGCTGCACACGGTCCGTCATACCGGATATAGCCTGCATGCGCCTAACTAACCTCAGACGAAGTACGCCGTTTCGCCTGGCGCTATCGTTCGCGCTGCTGTTCATCCTGACAGTCGTAGCAACTGGTGGCATCATGTATCACCTGCTCCGCAACGGCCTCAACGCCCAGCTCGACACCGCGCTGAACGACACGTTCCAGGTCGTTTCCTCGACCTATGCGCCTGACGACATTGAGGACTTGGTCACCACCCTCGATAGCTATGCTAATCTCAAACCGGCTGACGACGGCGTCTACTCCTTGATTGATGGGTCCGGGAAGAAACTGGCTGGCAATTTCAAGGCGCCGATACTTCCGGAGGGCGTCTTTACCGTGACATCGGCCGATCTCGGCTTGAAGGGTAGCACCGTCTACCGGCTGCAGGGAGCCAAACTGGGCCAGAATACGCTCGTTGTCGGCAGGAGCTTCGCGCAGATGGACTCCATGCTGAGGACGGTGCTCGTCAGCCTGATCTGGGCTGCGGTCCTCGCTGTCCTTGCGGCGGTCGGCGGAGGCATATTCCTTGCAAGCCGGGCACAAAAGCGCCTGGATGGCGTTGCCCGGACGATGCTGGAAGTGTCAAATGGGCAGCTGGAAAGCCGGATACCGCTGCGAAACGCAGATGATGATCTCGACCACGTCTTCAAGCAGATCAATGACGCACTCGTTCGGCTTGCAGGACTGGTCGAAGGTATGCGCCAGGTTAGCGCGGACATCGCACACGAACTGAAGACACCACTCAACCGCCTGCGGCTGACCCTGGAGGAGGCACGCCAAGCACACGGCGAACAAGATGACGTCGCGAGGTTTCTCGACGAGGCGCATGACGAGTGCGATCAGATAAACGCGACGTTTGAAGCGCTGTTGCGTATTTCACAGATTGAAGCAGGCGCGCGCCGCCTGAGCTTCAGCTTGGTAGGGCTCGGCGAACTCCTTGATCTCGTGGAGGACGTCTACACCGATGTCGCGCAGGACAATCACCAACGGCTGATCGTCGAGCCGTCCCGAGAGACATATATCAATGGAGACCGCGAACTGCTGGTTCAAATGGTCGTAAATCTGGTTGAGAACGCCATTGCGCATTGCCCTCCGGACACCGTTATCAACGTTTCCCTGCGGCGCGATGGCCCGATCGCGGTCATCACGGTAGCCGACACTGGTCCCGGTATACCCGCCCCTGAGCGCGACAAGGTATTCCGACGGCTCTACCGCCTCGACAAAAGCCGGACGAGGCCGGGAAGCGGTCTCGGACTAAGCCTTGTGAAGGCGATAGCCGATCTGCACGGGGCGCGGATCGAGATTGGGGATAATAGTCCTGGCGTCAAGATTTCGGTGCAGCTTCCAGCACTCTAGTCCCTGTCCTTCAGGCCTCCGTCAGCTTCGGCTGGCATTTGGCCGTGAGTAGTCAAAACCTGCGGAACATTGATGTCAAAACGTACTTCGGTGATTTTCGCTTGCCTGATTGCTGTGGGAACGGCGGTCGGTTGCTATCCGCTTTATCTTCAACTTTCCGGCAATTTCCACACAGTGATTGAAGGGCAATTGTATCGCTCGGCTCAACCAACTCCCCGGCAACTTGAGAGGTATGTCTCCAGCCACGATATCAAATCGATCATCAATTTGCGTGCGAGTGGCGACAAGGGAACATGGTATTCCGCGGAACTCGCGACCGCGGGCAAACTTGGCGTCGAGCATGTTGACTGCCCGATGTCAGCCTCCCAGGTTCTCACACCTGAGCAGGCCGACCGTCTTGTGGCGCTCATGGCAAGCCTTCCGAAGCCTATCCTGATTCACTGCCAGGCAGGTGCAGATCGTACGGGACTTCCTTCAGCACTGTACGTCAGTCGGATAGCTGGGCGCGACGAAGAAGCCGCCGAGCGGCAGCTATCTTACTATTTTGGCCATGTGGGTATCCCTCGTCTTTCGGCAGCATATGCCATGGATAAGAGCTAGGAAAATCTGGAAGTTCATTTCGGGCTAAGGGGTTAGGCTGGATTTTTCGGCCGACTCGCCAATCCATCCGTCTTGCACAGTACGACGGGGTGCCGTCCTCGAAGATCGGCGAACTCTGCCCCGACGGTGGCCATCTCTGAGGACTAGAAGTCGAAAGGCTTTTGGCCGGTCGAAACACGGTCGCCTGTCGTGGCACCCGCCATCGCTTCCGAGAGACTCCGTTCGCATCGAGATGACGCCCACCAACCGCCTGCCCCATATAACCGTTTCAGGAACGTCACGGGACGCATATTCTCTATTTCAATACGAGCGATGATTGGAACCCCGGTGGCGCCACGCTGGTAGTCGGCGGCAAGAAGATCGAAGCTATGAATCCCGATTTCGCGGATTTCGAGACCAGCGCTGCAGCTTGCATCACCGACAACCACAGCTTTCTCTTCAAGAACACGTCGTCGGCCTGGCCCGGAGCTACAGCACTTACCTTTCCCGACGACAGCTACCGCCGCCTCTCCAGCATCATTTTTGAAATGCCTAGACGCTCCGCGGGGCGCAAGCTGGTCGATCGTGCACGCGCGCTGTTCAAGCTATCAGACTAGTAGCACCACACTAGGCACTTACACGTTCCTCCGCATTCCGGCTGACCGAAGCGCTCAGTTACCGTCACCCAGGGGGGTTACCATATGTGGAAGCCGTTCACGACAGAATGCCTGGCAGGCAGACAATCCTCGGCGTCGTCGGCTCGTCGGTGAAAACCGGCAGCAGGCCAGTCGATACGGTCTTCAAGATCGCCCAGTGCGAGGACACTCTCCGGCGCCCCCCAAAACTCAAAACCGAACTCCAGAACCTTAGCCAGCCTGCAGTTCGGCCCGAGGAAACTCGCGCGAAAGAGATTTCAGCGTGCCGCTTTCAGCTCGTCAAAGACACCCATTTTCTTCATCGAGCTCACCAGACCAGTAAGTACAATCACCGCAATGAAAAGCCCGACAAGCACCATCGCATAAGAGAGCTCCTGATCCGATATAGAATCTGCCGCCACCCTGTAGAACTCGGTAGCCAACAGCGCGATCAGCGCAGACGACATCGTCGAGTAGTCCTTGGCAATAACGCGCCTGAAATTGAATGCCATTCCTTCCGTGGATGCCGAGAATGCACTCAGCTTGAGCCCCCACCTGGGGACGTCCCGGCAGTACGCGCTGTAGGCCTCCCCGAACTTGTCAGCCAAGAACTCTTCTTCGGCGTAAATGATGCACTGGTAGATAAACCCGAACAACAAGCATCCGACGGCAACGACCACTGGATTGCCGTGGAACAGGAAGAGCCCGGAGTAAATGAGCATGTTCCCAACGTACAACGGGTTGCGGCAAACACCGAACATGCCTTCCGTGACCAGGTCCTTGGCATAGACCCGCTTATTCAGGCCGCCACGCTTGATATAGGCATAACCGATCACGGTTGCGCGCAGTATCAAACCCGCGGATACGATGAGCAGTGCGGCGGCGTCTTTCCACTGTTCGAGCGTCGCACTGCCCAGAACCGTCGCGGCCGGCGGTGCAGCAACAAACAATGCGACGATGATGAGCGGAAACGCCTGGTTTCGGTACTTGAAAAAGAAATTCCCGATCGACAGCATGAGATCCTTCATGGCTTCTTGTCTCACTTGACCGCGACGATGCCGCAGAAATTATACCAACGGAAGAACACTTCGGTGCTCTTGAAGCCCACCTCTTTGAGCAATTGGGTGTTCTCCTCGAGACGGTAAGGGATGAGAACGTTTTCCAACGCCTCCCGCTTCTTTGATATTTCGATCGAGGAATACCCGTTACGCCGCTTGAAGTCGTAATAATGGTCGATGAAGAGCCTGTTGAAGGTCGTGTCCTCGCTGGTCAACTTCTCGATCAGCAGCAAGCATCCGTGTTCGTTAAGACCGTCGTAGATCGTTTTCATCACCCGCTCGCGAAAGAGCGGCCGTACAAATTGCAAAGTCAACAACATCGTCACGACGCTGGCGTTTTCCACGGAGAAGCCGCGGTGAAGGTCGCCTGTGACGAGCTCGATAGATCGGTTTGTTCCCGAGTCCTCGATCTTCTCGGCAGCTTTTTTGAGCATCTCCGGGGCGTTGTCGATACCGACGAAGTCCACGTGGTTGTCGACGACGTGGTCGAGTGCGAGGAGCGTCGTGGCCGTCGAGCAACCAATGTCGTAGAGGTTGGACTGAGGCTGAGCAAAATCCCGGGCCAACTCGCAAACCATCCGCTGCATTTCCCCGTAGAACGGGACCGAGCGGCTGACCATGTCATCGAATACGTTCGCGACGGTGGAATTGAACGAGAAGTCCGCAACTGAATCGCGTTCGTCGGCAAACACCTCGTCGCGCGAATTCGTATGCAAGACAAGACGGTTAGACGGGTCGGTCATATCCGCTCCACATGTATATCAATGTTATATGGGCGGGCTTTCTTCCCCAAAGCACACCCGGCGCGCCACGATTTGGTCACAGTAGTCTGACGGCTACCTGAAAGCGTCTCCGTCAGATCGATGGCGGAAAAACCGCCTGAAAGTGAGCCAGCACGCGAACGTCCAAAGGGAGCCCGCGCACCACCCGAAGAGGACATCAGTTGGATAATGTACGCCGAGGTAAATTCGGCTGACGCCTATCGTGCAGATAAGCGTGCCAGCGACCGTGAATATATATGCTTTCTGGGCTGGCGCAGACAGAAATCGGGAGGCGACAATTGCCAGTGCCAGATAGGTTGCCGCCGAAACCATCGCGTGACCGCTTGGAAAACTGGCATCGCCGACCGCCGCCAAATGGGTGACTACGTCTGGGCGGGGCCGCACCACCCATAGCTTCAGAGTATTGCTGGAAAGCCAACCGCCCGCAAGCGCAACACAAAGGAACAGCGCTTCGACGGGCCGGCGTGAAACCAGCAGGAGACCGGTAGTGGCCAGCGTGATGAACAGAAGAACGGCCACGCCACCGAGGCTCGTGAAGTTCACCATCGTCGTTGTTATCCACGCAGGTCCGAGCGGCAGGGCAACATCGTCAGCGTGCCTCAACGCAAGCAGGAACGCCTGATCCCAAGCCAGCGTGTCGCCCTCACCTACCTCGACCGAGAAGTAGAAGAGAACCGCGAGAGCCAATAGGAGTAACGCGAAGGGTATAGCCCTATAGGCAATTTTCGAGCTCAATCGCGCACGCGCATTGCCGATCGCGCGCCTCATTGCTTAACCAGCCTCATCCGTACCGAAAGCTCGTCAAGGTCGAAAGGTTTGACGAGGAAATCGTCCGCCCCTCCCTCAATTCCCGCCAGTCGATCGCTGTATTGGTCCTGTGCTGTCATAATGATAACCGGGGTCTTGTCATCTCCCCTGCGAATGTCCCGCAGAAGAGACAGGCCATTGCCGTCCGGCAGGCGCAGGTCGAGAAGCACCAGGTCATACTTCTTCGATGTGAGCCGACAGGCAGCGTCCTTGAGGTTCACACACCAATCAACGCGATGCCCATCGGCCACCACATGGGCCGATATCGCGTCTCCGATGTTAATGTTGTCCTCGACGACAAGCACGTTCACAGGATCGCGCTCCTATCTGTTGTGTTGCTGTCGCGTGGAAACGATGTTCATGAATTTCGACTCCTGCACTTTGCGAATACGTCGAGCCGCTTGTCGTAAACCGACGTCTCCACGTTCATCATACCGAGCACGCTGTGGAACAGGTTGTCGTGAGACGTCGCGGCAAGTGCATCTCTTCGGAGGCAAGCCGTGTCCAGATCCATCGACTTACTGAAGTCGTTGTCAAACCAAGTTAGGAACGGCACATGTGTCTGCTGCGAGGGAGCAAACATATACGGTGTTCCATGAAGGTAGAGCCCCTTCTCGCCGAGGGACTCCCCATGATCGGACATGTAGATCAGGCCCGTCGCCATCTTGCCCGAACGGGACTTGAGGCGGTCGATGACGGTCGCGATGAAGTCGTCCGTATAGAGGATCGAATTGTCATAGGCATTGACGATCTCCCCGGTCGAACACTTGCCAAGCTCAGGGGTACGGCAGTCGGGAACGTACCTACCTTGATGTTCGGGATATCGTAGATAGTAAGCGGGTCCGTGGCTGCCCAGCTGATGGAGTACCAGAACGCTATCGCCTTTGACATGATCCAACCAGCCATCAAGCTTGTCCAGGAAGATGCCGTCAAGGCACTCGCCTCCCTGGCAGAATCGCGGATCTTTCGAATTCGCCAAGTCGAGGTATTGGACACGATCAGCAACGCCCTTACTGCCCGTATTGTTGTCGAACCAGGCAACGCCAATTCCTGCATGAGCCAGCACGTCTAGAAGTGATTCATTCGCCATAGCCTTTGCGTGGGTGAAATCCGCACGAGTGAACCGCGAAAACATGCAGGGAATAGAGGTCGCGGTAGCCGTGCCGCAGCTGGTTGTATTTGGAAAATAGATGACATTTGCGGCCTTGAGGCGCGGATTGGTTTCGCGCGAATATCCACCAAGCGAAAAATTCTCCGCGCGCGCAGTCTCGCCGGCGACAATTATCGTAACCCGCGGCTTGTTGATAGGCGGTTCGGGAGGTTTGACCGTAGCGTCGGCACCGACTGGCTGAACCACAATCGATGCCTCTTTCCCTGCGTTCAAGATGTAACGAACCGTGCTGACAATCGGCGTGACGGGATTGAAGCTCTTTGCGATGTCCCGCCGTTCCCTGACGGTAGCGGTGTACTCCCTAGAATAGGTCACGCCACAGATTCCGAAGATCGCGAGTGAGGCGGTGATTGCTGTCAGGTTCCAGATAACCTTTCTCAGGAACGGGCGGTGAACAATCTTTGCCCAGCCGATCACAAGAGATGGCACGACCCCGAAGATCGCAACGTGAACAATGAATTCGAACGTGATCAGGTGTTGCGCTTCCGCAGGCGTTGTCTCCATCGCGTTGCGGATCATGTCACTGTCGATAACCGCCCCAAACGTGTCTGTGAAATAGGACGCCACGGCGGCGACGACGATCAAGAAGATCAAAAACGGCTTGATGAGGTACTTAGTCGAAAATGGAGTAATTACAGCAATGAACAGCGCCGACATCGCGAGGTACAACGCCCATAGCGAGCCGCTTCCGCTTCCGAGATAGTCAGTTGCCTTCCGCCAGAACGTGTTGTTGCAGAATAGTAGGATGTAGCAGCTTGTCAGTACGCAGAGCGGGATGCTTCCAATCCTCGGCCGCAGCGAGCTCACATGTGCAGGCATGTTCGTCAATTTTACCTCTCCGATGCAAACACCCGTTTTGGAGAGGGTTGCTGACAGTTACCTGAAATCGAAAGAGATGAAGGTGATCCAACGGTCGCGGCTGCCGTCACTGGAGCCCTTTGCGTCGCTCAACGGCAATGTCGCCAAGGGGATGAAACGGACACAAATGGCCCCTGCACCAGGAATTGGCTGACGGCGACGACTTCGCCCATATGGACGCCGTCATAAATGCCTTGCGATGCGTTCGATTAGGCGAGGAGCCGCGATCGCCAAAATGCTGCCTGAGTTGCGCGTGGAGGCAAAGTCAAGGCCGGCAAAGTCAAGGCCGGCAAAATAGAGGCCCGGAAGGAAGCCCAGCTAACGGATGGTCCCAATCTATGGCTGGTGCGATACAGGAAATCCGTAAGGTCTCTCTCTAAGCCGTTATCAACGAATTGGGGCGTCTCTCTCGAGCTTTCGCGCGTACTCGGTCAACGGATAGCACAGGGCAAAGAAGATTGCAGCAACGAGGCCGTAAACCTTGAAGGGCTCGAACGTGGCGTTGTTGATCGCATTTGCTGTCCTCATCAGTTCCTCAAAGCCGAGAATGGACGTCAAGGCGGTGCTCTTGATCAGCTGCACCAGAAACCCGACGGTCGGCGCGCGAGTTATTCGGAAAGCCTGTGGCAGGATGATAAGCCGAAGTTCCTGCAAGCGGTGCAGACCAAGGCTTGCGCCCGCGTCCCACTGGCCACGCGGAAGTGCCTCGACACCGCTGCGCCATATCTCGGCCAGATAGGCACTGGCATAAAGCGTCAGCCCGCACACGGCAGCCGTCCAAGGCTCAATCCGGAATCCCAACATGGGCAATCCAAAGAACATCAGGAAAAGCTGCATGAGCAGAGGTGTTCCCTGGAATAGCGCTATGTAGCCTGACGCGAGCCGCCGTGGCCAAAAGGACTGCGATATCCGAGCAAAGAGGATTGCCATGCCGACCGTTGCCCCGCCGACAAAGGCGGCGATCGACAAGAGAACTGTCCAACGCGTCGCGAAGGCAAGATTGCGCAAAATATCCCAGAACGTGAACTCGATCATGATATCCCCGCTCCAAGAAACCGACGACCGCCAGCGATCAGCAACCGCCTGAGGCTTGCCGACATGGCAAGATAGATCATCGTTACGACCAGATAAGTCTCAAATGAACGAAACGTGCGGGCCTGCAAAAGATCGGCCTCCTGCGCCAGTTCCCGAACGGAAATCTGTGAGACCACGGCTGATTCCAGCATCATGATGACGATCTGGCTTGTCAGGGCCGGGAAGATAACCTTTAGCGCCTGGGGCAAGACGACTTTAAAAAACACGTGTCTCGGCTTCAGCCCAAGCGCCAGTGCCGCTTCGCTTTGCCCTTTCGGGATCGCATCGAGGCCCGCGCCGACAACCTCGGTCGTATAGGCCGCCATGTTGAGGGTCATGGCAAGTATTGCCGCAGTTACAGGATCGAGACGGATTCCAATGGTTGGAAGGCCAAAGAAGATGAAGAACAGCTGGACGAGAAACGGCGTGTTGCGGATCACTTCAACATAGATGCCAACTCCCCGTCGCAGCCAGCCGAACCGACCTCTTCGCGCGGCAGCACCGAAGACACTTAGCACCGTTCCGAAGACGGTGGTGCAGGCAATCAGGAAAAGCGTCATGCCCGCACCATATGCCAGCGCTCCCGCACCGCCCCAGAGCCAGTCGAAGCCAAGGCTATAGGTCATCGCCACTCCTTTCACGGCGGGGAGCACTCATTTCGATCAATCCTTCAGGTTTTCAGGGTTGAGTGGCGTCTTCAACCAGGCCTTCGAGCTTGCGTCGAGTTTCCCTTCCGAGATCATCTTGGCAACGACGTCGTTGACGGTGCTCTTGAGACCCTCCTCGCCCTTGCGGAGGGCGATGTGCGAAGGCGACGTCAAGAGCTGGAACTTTTGCTCGGGTTTCAACGCGTCCTGGCGTGCCAGGACCTGCGCTCCAACATCGTTTCCGACCACCATCAACTCGGTTTGACCAGAAATGAAGGCCTGTATGACCGAATTGTAGTTTTCGAAGCGCTGGATCGTTGCCGATGCCGGTGCTGCAGCCGTCAACGAGGTGTCTTCGAGCGTGCCGCGGTTAACCGCAATTGTCTTGTCGGCAAGGTCATCCTTGCCTTTGATCGAGACAGCTGCCGGGCCTATGACCGCGATGTAGTACGGGGCGTAGGCAGCAGCAAAATCGATGACCTCGGCACGCTCCTTGGAAAAGCCGACGCTCATCAGAATATCGACGCGCTTGTCGTTCAGATAGGCAATTCGGTTTTGTCCGGTGACACTTACGAGGTTGAGCTTCACACCAAGACTGTCGGCAATGCTCTGGGCGACATCGACATCATATCCCTTGAGGCTCATGTCGGCGCTGGCCGACGAGAATGGAGGGAAATCAGAGAAAATGCCGACACTGATTTGGCCGGCGGCCTTGATGTCGGCGAGGTCGTCGGCATGTGCCGACAGTCCGACCAGAGTGAATGCGGCAGCAGCGGCGATGGCTCTTCCTAGTTTGCTCATATTCATTTTATGTTCCCTTTTTCTTGGTTTTGGATTTTGAAGACAGGTCCGACTGTTTCAGGCGGCCCGCTTGCGTGCGGACGGACTGAACATGGCAAGGCAAAGCAGTTCGAACAGCACCTGTGCGGCTATCTGGGCAGTATTGGTAGTCGCGTCATACTGCGGCGCGACCTCCACCACGTCGCCGCCGACGAGATTCACGCCTCGGAAACCGCGCAGCATGGCGAGAACTTCTCTCGGAAGCAGTCCACCAACCTCCGGTGTTCCAGTTCCCGGCGCAAAGGCGGGATCCAGGCTGTCGACATCAAAACTGATATATGTCGGGCCGGAACCGACAACCTCGAGTGCGCGCGCGATGACGGCCTTGATGCCCATCTCCGCGACTTCCTCGGCGTGTATAACCGTCATGCCCGAAGCGAAAGAGAATTCCCAGAGGTATTCGGCTCCTCCTCGAATGCCGATCTGGATCGTTCTCTTGGGGTCGAGGACACCGGCGAGGACAGCCTCCCGGAACGGCGCGCCGTGATGGAACTTGGAGCCCTCATATGGCCCGGCCGTATCACAATGGGCATCGATGTGGATCATTCCAACAGGAGTACGGCTTGCAAATCCCTTGAGGATCGCGCCGGAAATGGAATGGTCACCCCCCACGGACAAGGGGATCACTCCGGTATTGGCGACCATGCGGTAGCAGGCCTCGATGTCCGCGTGGCAACCGGCGAGATCAAAGCGGCTTCTCATCGGAACGTCACCGACATCAGCGACCTTGAGCTTGCCCATCGGCGCGACCCGAAGAACATGCTCGTAGGGTCCGACACGTTCGATCCCCCGGACAGCCCTCGGGCCCAACCGTGATCCGGCTCGATTGGTTACGCCAAGGTCCATTGGCACGCCGATAAGAGCTACATCAAGGGCCTCCAAAACCTCCGGCCTGATGCCGTTCTCGATGAAGGACGCGCCAAGGAAGGTCGCCGGATCGGCAAACGGCCATTTGCGGCTGTCGCCATCCTTGAAGACGCTTGCAGCAACTTCGCGAAAATGTGGATCCTGCATTTCACCGCCGGCGGCATTGCCGAAGCGACGGCGTAGGTCCTCCAGAAAATCCTGGTCAATCGTCAAGACAAGCTCCCCCGTTTGATCCGAGATGCCATCATTCGCCGAGCCAAAAGGCTTTACAACCTTGATATTTCGTGAGGGCCTATAACGATTTCTGATACTCAAGTCGCTCCCATTGCAGCATTCAGCAGCGGGTCCGTTCAGAAAACCTTATAAGCTGGACGTGGGGGGCGATTATGACATTACAGACGACGGCAAAGCTTCTGGCCGTTGCGCATGAACTTCAGATCGTACAATGTCCACGCTTAGCCGAAGACGGAGACCGTCGCACGGCTGGTTTAACGCAGACGAAGAACCCGCCTAATGCTTGATCTCGATTCATATTTGTTGCGGGCGTTCCTGACGGTCGCCGAAATCGGCACGGTCAACGGCGCTGCTGCCAAATTGCACCGAACTCAAGCGGCGGTGAGCATGCAGATCCGCAAGCTCGAGGAGCTCGTGGGGGTAACGCTCTTTTCCCGGTCGTCCAAAGGACTTGAGCTCACCGCTCACGGCCAGATCATGGTGGCCTACGCCCGAGAGATCGTGGTCCTTTCCGACGAGGTCGGCCGCAGGCTCACCGGAAAGATACTTCAAGGGCGCATCCGTCTCGGAGTCGTCGAGGACTTCGCCGCCAGTCGACTGATAAATATCCTTCGTGACTTCAGGGCTCAGAACCCCAAGGTCGACATCGACATAATCGTCGAGCCCAACCGGCGTCTGGCAGAGATGTTTGAAGAAGGGAAACTCGATATCGTTGTTTGCGATATCACCGTCCTCAATCGGAAACCCATCCTGATCTGGACCGAGTATCTCACCTGGGTTGTCAGATCGGATTTCGTGGTCGACGCAAGCAGGCCGCTCCCGGTGATCATGTTTGATGAGAGCTGCCCCTGGAATGTCCGCACCATCGCGACGTTGTCGCAGCGGAACATAAAATGGAAGACGGCATGCGTTGCTTCCACGTTGGTCGCGATGGCAACGGCGGTAAGGGTCGGCATTGGCGTCGGTCCTATGCTTGAAGCCACTATCCCCGAGGGATGTCGTGCGCTGGACAAGGCCGCCGACCTACCTGGCGCAGTGCGGATCGAAATTGGATTCTATGCCCAGTCCGAGGCATCCGAGGGCGTCCGTTATCTTGTCGAGTTCGTGTCACGACACACCGCCATGGCGGACCGCCCATAACGACCCGTTATAGCCGCGAAAAATAAAACAGCCTGTTCAACTGGCGCGATGGCTGCAATCTGACCTTCGGCAGCAACCGGCATGCCAAGTGAAACAAGGATACCGGCCGATGGCTATCGAGCACTCGTCCGTGGACGAGGAAACGCCACTCCAAACAGTCCATATTGTCGGCCAGATCGCCAGCTCCGCCGCGGGGGACAGCGTAAGTGCGCAGACGACCGAAATTCTTCATCGCCTTGATACCCTTCTCAAAGAGGCGGGCACCGATAGGGACGAACTGATTCAAGCAAATATCTGGCTTCGGGATCTCATGGATTTTGACGAAATGAATGCCGTTTGGGAAGGATGGGTAGCTGCCGGCACGACACCGCGGAGAACCACTTTTGAAGATCGGACTCTGCCACGCTTGTGCGATATCCGGGTAGACGTGATCGCTTGGCGGAAAACCGAAGAGTTTGCCTCGCCGTGAAGCCGTTGACGGTATGCTTATTGCAGTGACAGTCGTCGCGACTTGCGCCAACGTGACAATGCTGGTCGAGGAAGCGCCTGAGAAGCGGCCAACCCCTTGCGTCCCGCTCATTCAACGCAGCAACCAGGCTGTCCACGGTGGGTACCGGCAGGCCATCGAGCGCAACAACCCGAACTGGGCCGGTCACCTGAAAAGGTGCCAATCATTGCCCCACCGCCGTTTGATGAACGTGTTCTCGAACCATGTTGCTTTTTATCCATCGGTCGGCATGGGCAAAACGTAGATTAAAAAAAGCATCGGGACACAGTCGATACATGGGCTCAGCTGCGGACTAAATTTGCTGACTGTTCTTAATCAGTAGTCACACGCGTGATCGTGCGTGCCTGTAGGAACAAACGACGTGTAACGCCATTTACCTTCTATCAATGGAGGAAATGCGATGCCCTATGATCCCAATTCTGAGAAGGGCCTCGATCTTCGCACGACACCAATTGCACGCCGAGGCGGAGCCTGGGGTCCCTGGATTGCTCTCGCCGCCATCATTTTGGTGGCTGCATTTGCATGGATCCAGTGGGGTGGCACCGCAACCGACCCAACTTCAACTGCATCCACAACGCCCCCGATTTCTCGATCTATTCCGAAGCCAGCGGTTCCCGCAAGCCCGCCGGCCGCCGCTCCGGCAAATCCGTCAACCGGTACTCATCCGTAAGGGCGCGACGATGGAATGGCAGCTTGGAATCATCGTGGGGACCTTCACTTCACCTAAACCGTCGTCATTTTCGTGCGCCAGGAGTGGCTGGGATGGCGGTGACTTTGCCATCAGGCGACTAAAGAGAAAGCTCAAGAAAACAATTCAACCCGATATGACAATGGGCAAAGGAATACGCGGTTGAAGAGGGCTTGACGTGATGGGCCATCACGTCGGCATGTCTTTTACTCTCGGGGCCGGAGCGGAAACCAAAATCATCGACAACATGCGGCCTTGGCAACCGCTCAAGGAGAGCATGATGGCTATCGGAACTCGTTATCCGCCTGCGGATTTTTTTCAGGTGTCGCCCATCTCCAAGCGCGGGACGCCAAATTATCCGCCAGGATCATTAGCAGCACCTTGGAAATCCCTTCGATTCAAGGCAAATTCAAGCCGCTCTAGTGTTTGGGGAGGTTTCGATGGAAAACCACGAGCCATTTTTGCACGAGGCAATTGCACTTTCGAAATCCGCGGTGGAACACGGCGACGAACCGTTTGGGTCGCTGCTGGTCAAGGACGGCGACATAATCCTACGCGCTGAAAACAGTGTCTATACCGGCCACGACATGACCAACCACGCCGAGATGAATTTGGTTAAGCTGGCGGCGAAGCACTACGATCCTGCTTTTCTCGATCACTGCACGATTTACGCCAGCACGGAGCCTTGTGCGATGTGCTCGGGGGCAATTTACTGGTCGGGTATCGGGCGCATGGTGTTTGCGTGCTCGGAAACGCGGCTTGGCGAGATCGCTGGTATCGGGTTGAACGTGCCGAGCCGGTCGATTTTGCAAACCGGCGCGCGCGTCGTCACCGTGGTTGGTCCGACGAACCTCCAAGACGAAGCCGCAAAAGTACATCAGGAATTCTGGCCGAAGCATCTTGGCAGGGCATAGGTTCGTTTTGGTGTTCATAAGCAGACGGGGGCCGCTTTCGGTCGATGACCCTGCGGATAACTCCAAATAGTTGCGACAGTGGAAAAGTTCGCGCAGCTTGAAACGGCCAATTCAGAACGCGATGCGCAGCAAGGATTATGCGGCAAGCTAACAGCGGAAAGCAGACACCAACCATCGAAGCGAAACGGAAATCCACCGTCAAGCTGCAAATTGATGGCAACGTCCTATGTGCATTTTTCAGGTTTGGGAGGCGAACTGGGAGATTGTCACTATCATCGGTGTTTTCGGCACCTTCTATCTCGGGCACCAGTTTAGAATAGTGCTGGCAAAGGCTCGCGCGTGCGGTTGGAGCGATTTTGCAGGTAATCCGTCGCACGCAGAACGCCCATTCTTTCGACTGTGCACGGCCGCAATGATTGGGAAAAGCTGGGCGTGCAATGCCAGTGGATTGTGTTAGGACGACGTCTTCAAACGACACAGGTTCCCTAAACATGATTGAGCTTACCCCATCGCAGATTGCCGCATTAAAACTCGCCAAGGACGGAGATCTATATCCGCAACCGTCGAGTAAATGGACGCACCAGAATGCAACGGTGACTTACGCGAAGTCTGACCGCTGGAAGGAACGGCCCCAGAAAGTGAAGTCCGTAACAGCTAAAACTTTGGATGAGCTAAATGGACATGGCTTCCTAGAGCGGCGGCATCTCCACGATGACGACTCGAAAGACGTCTACGGGATCACGATGGCCGGGAAGGTCTGGCTACTTAAGAACAAGTAAGGCGCGGAGCGGCAGGCGACGACCGGTGTAGCGGATTGAGCCCCTCAGAAAAACCGCTTGTGGAAGAGCTTCTTCTTGCTCCGTCAGGGCTTCAGATCCAGCAGAGCGCGACCGCTGCCATCCATGGCGAACGGAACAGACTCATGCTGGTGGGCAACCAACCATCGACCATCGCGCTTCACGAGCCCGAGCGTCTGCCGGAACCAGAGATCAACGTTTGTCCCCTCCGTCTTCGTACCCGTCATATGGACCAGCCCGCTCCAAAACGCTACGCAGGCGCCGATTGTCAGCTTTGCATCCTGGACCTCGCCGCCGATCGGACCATCCCAGGTGTCGAACCACGCTTGGAGACCAGCCTCATCCTTTCCGTGATGAAGGAGCGGCGGCGCCAGCGAGAACTCGACGGAATCCTCAGCGTCATAGGACAGTGCATCCTTGGCGTTCCTTTCCCTGTTCGCGATCGCGCGCATCATCAACATCGCGGCAATTGCTTCTTCGTCGCTGGTGTTGGCTTTTTCATCGTTCATTCTGGATCCTCCTTTTCTCACCAAGGACGGACAAGAGTCGAGCTATCCGACATCGGCATTAAAGATTTGTGGGTTCGTGTGTGCGCGTCCTAGGGCATGTGCGATCGCGGCGAAGAACGTCGCTGCGATCCATTGACTTCTCCGACATTCAATCAGCAATGGCAGCGCGTACCGCTATTGGCGTACGTGTCATCTATGGCTGGTTGTGCTCTTATGAGCGCGGCCCGAATGCGGCCAACGCGACCATTGTGCGCCTATAGCCAAGTGCTGCAACGCGCGACTGCCTCGGCTCTCTCGAAATAGCTTGGCCGTGAGCAGATACCGGCCCGCAATCAACTCAAGCAACATCAAACTGGAGGGTTATTTGTATGCGTACTTACGAACCATCTGAGTTTATTTCGCAGTTGGCTGCCAACGAGCTTGTTGAGCCATTAGACCTAACGCTTTATGGGCTCGTCAAAGTCGATGAAAAGGACAGCTCTGTTTTGTATTTTTCATCTGCGCGCTCGTGCGAGCAATGGATATCAATTCCCGTTTCCTTGATCTCGTCCGTATCACATATCCGCAATGTGAAATGCAAAGATCATCAGCATCCACTTGCAAAGATTGCGCTCATTGAACCCAACAAAGATGATGCCCAGGCGGTTCTTTTCATGCAGCTATTCGCTCAGGCCAAAGCGTCCGCGCCCACAAGACGAATGGCAAAGGCGAGTGCAATGACTCGCCAGGGATGCGAAATCCTCGAATTCGACGACGTGCCGTACCTTTGCTGTGACGGAGAATGTTGGATCATGCTGTAGAACGAGTTGACTGGGGCGCCTCACTACATGGCATTCCGGGTCTTCGACGCGGCGCATGTGTGCCCTTTGTTTGAGGAATGACGGCGGTCGCCGTCTGCGATTCAGACGATGAGGCCGTTACTGAATGACCTGGATGACTTTGCGCGACGAAGGTTCAATGATCACGCGCTCGTCGTTGACGATCGCATAGGCATAATCCGGGTCGTCGGGAATTGGCGTTACCACGACGGTTTCCGGAAGGGGCTGGCCAACCACGATCTTTTCCTTGACGACGACGCGCGTTGTCGGCGCCGGAGCCTTCTGTACAAAGGTGATCACTTTCTCCGCTGCCACAACCGACTGCGCAAAGGCTCCGCTCGAGGCCATGAGCACCGCGGCTGCAATTCCTACCATTTTGAGATCCTTGACGTTTTCCTCCTTTGGCAGCGGACAATCCCGCTGGGGATCAACCGCCAACAAAGGCCACTGTTCCACCCCCGGACTTCAGTCCCAGGCACGCAGGACCAAAGGCCGAGATGCCGCAAGTCCCGATCACCGAGATGAAATCCGAAGAGAATTGGGTTGGTCTCTACGTGGCCGGCGGCGGGGTAACGGGGGTAATGCGGGCGCTTCGGGAAGACGGAGGTCCTGCTCGAAACGGCTCGTGGTTGTCGCGCACGAACTGACCAATGAGACGCGTGCCGGGCTGGCGGAGGGGATTATCAAGGTTGTCCTTTCCCACCCTGCCCGGTTGCTTGCGGACACCCTTGTGAAGGCCACGGCGGAGGCGCTGGACACGCAACGCACGCCAATCGTCTCACGGCATATGCTGCCGTTCGAAATCTTCACCGCAGCCAATATCATATCTGATGGCTAAACAATCTGCGATCAACGCGTTTCGGATTCCAATGGGCCGAAGGTTAATCCACCGAGGAACGTCACGCCTTGAGATCCACCCAGTCCCCGAGCCAACGTCGGTCTAAGCGATCGCCCGCCTCCGATAACATCCTATGGTCCCTCGGTCCCCCGCCGTGATTGCACTCAGCGCTGGGTCCGCTCAACTGCCAGTGACGCTCCCACCACCAGGGCGCGCAGACCCAAGTAGTCAGGCACGGCCGGCCTGTTCTGCAGCGTCGCACTGTTGGTGTGGGTAATAACAACAACAGAGGCACCAGCAGCCTCCGCGGCATGTATCCCCGCGTCAGCATCCTCGAACACCAGGCATCGCGTGGGAGAAACGGAAAGAAGTTCGGCGCCGGCAAGAAACGGGTCGGGCTTCGGTTTTCCTCGACGTACATTCTCAGCGGCAATGATGGCCTTCGGTTGCGGCAAGCCGGCGGCTGCAATACGTCTCAATGCGAGCTCCTTTGGAGCAGAGGTCACCACCGCCCATTTTCCAGTTGGAAGCGATGCCAGGAACTCGAGCGCTCCGGGGATTGGAACAACACCGTCGAGATCCGCGAGCTCGCGTTCTGTGATTTCAGCGGCAGCCCTTTCCAGATCAATTCCCGAAGCCCTCAGGTCAGCCATCGTGTCCTCCACCCGTCGACCATGATAGGGCGGCGTCGGAATTCCGTTGTCCCTTGCCCAGCCTCCCCAGACGCGCTCCGACGCAGCGCTGGAATCGAGGATCGTTCCGTCCATGTCGAACAGGAACGCGTCAAAGGATTGGGTTTCGAGCGGGTTATGCGATAACATTCTTTCCTCTTCTGCCTGATGAACGAGTATTGAAAGGAATGTGCCGTCGGGGCGCGGTTGCCCATTGACGTGCGGACTGGAGTGTTGGGCGTTGCCGTTGCCAGCGCCGCGCTATTCACCGGACGGTGACGCATGGACCGCATAGTGCTGATCGTCCAAACCGTCAATGACCAAGGCCCTTTAAAGGCCCTAAAACTCGGCGGCAGAACTCGGCAGATCACGCTTGGCGAGACACTTGTTGCGAAGCCATTTCGATGATGAACGTATCGGTACGCCGCATATCCGCAGGTAACAGTTGACACTAGCTTTACATCCGTTATTCTGGATATATGGAATCAAAAGTGGCGATTGCGGCGCTTGCCGCCCTGGCGCAGACGACAAGGCTAGAAACCTTCCGCTTGCTTGTGAAGTCCGAGCCGGACGGCATTCCGGCCGGGGAATTGGCGCGAATGGTGGATGTCCCCCAGAACACCATGTCTGCCCATCTTGCGACCCTTTCGAGGGCGGGCATCGTCAAGAGCGAGCGACGCAGCAGGTCCATCATCTACCGGGCGGATCTGGAAGGTTTCCGCGAACTCACGCTCTTTCTGCTCAAGGACTGCTGCGGCGGAAATGCAGAGCTGTGCGCTCCGCTGATCGCCGACCTCACACCCTGCTGTTCGCCGGAGACCGGGCCGTGCGTGAACTGAAACTCGATCCGATCAGTGTTTCTGACGAGCTGACGAGCGGTCTTGCGGCAGCTGGGCTACCGATCGACGACATCGGCGAACCGGGGCGATCATTCTTCCGGCTCGCTGACACCGAGAACCAGATCATTGGCTACTCCGGGATCGAAGCGGCCTCGCACGATGCTGTTCTCCTGCGGTCTATGGTGATCCTACCGGCGTTCAGGTCACAGGGATATGGCCGCCGCC
Organism: Rhizobium sp. RHZ01; assembly: GCF_014851595.1. Taxonomy (NCBI): domain Bacteria; kingdom Pseudomonadati; phylum Pseudomonadota; class Alphaproteobacteria; order Hyphomicrobiales; family Rhizobiaceae; genus Rhizobium; species Rhizobium sp. RHZ01. Next base: position 67,481 of record NZ_JACUZZ010000016.1, on the reverse strand, counting down.
TCGCGGCAATGACGATCACGCGAACGCCAAACGGATCCGCCGTCTATCTCGCGACCACCAACGCTGCACGGTTTTTCGAGCACCTCGGCTTTGCGGCTGTTGGCCGCGATCAAGTTCCCCAAGCGATCCTTTCCACCCGCCAGCTCTCGGGGCTCTGTCCCGCGTCGGCGACGATCATGAAACTGACCAGGCGGCCTGCGACCTAACCACGGAACACGACCATGACCGACAAGACGTACAACGTGCTCTTCCTGTGCACGGGCAATTCCGCACGCTCAATCCTCGCTGAGTCCATCCTCAACAAGGAAGGCGCTGGTCGTTTCAGGGCATTCTCCGCCGGAAGCCAGCCCAAGGGAAAGGTGAACCCGCACGCGCTCAAGGAACTGGACGCCCTCGGCTATCCGTCGACAGGCTTTTCGTCAAAAAGCTGGGACGTCTTCGCTAAACCCGGAGCGCCCGAGATGGACTTCATCTTCACCGTCTGCGACAGCGCGGCTGGAGAAGCCTGCCCGGTCTGGATCGGTCACCCGATGGCCGCGCACTGGGGCGTCGAGGACCCAGCCGCCGTGGCCGGAAGCGAGGTCGACATCCAACGCGCCTTCGCGCAGGCCGCGCGCTTCCTCAAGAACCGCATTGCCGCCTTCATCAACCTGCCTTTGGCTTCCATCGACCGCATGGCGCTCGAACAGCATGTCCGGCAGATCGGTTCGCTTGAAGGCGCGTCCGTCAAATCCGCAAAGTCCAAGTGATATGTCCACGTTCGAACGATACCTCACCGTCTGGGTCTTCCTCTGCATCGTGGTTGGAATCGCGCTCGGCCATGTCATGCCTGGCGTGTTCCATGGCATCGGTGCGGCCGAAGTCGCCAAGGTAAACATCCCGGTCGCGATATTAATCTGGCTGATGGTCATCCCGATGCTACTGAAGATCGATTTCGGTTCTCTGGCGAAGGTCGGCAGCTATTGGCGCGGGATCGGGGTCACCCTCTTCGTCAACTGGGCCGTCAAGCCATTCTCGATGGCACTTCTCGGTTGGCTGTTCGTCGGATGGCTTTTCCGCCCACTGCTCCCGGCCGACCAGATTGACTCATACATTGCTGGTCTGATCATTCTGGCGGCCGCGCCGTGCACCGCCATGGTGTTCGTGTGGTCGAACCTCACGAAGGGCGAGCCCCACTTCACCCTTTCACAGGTCGCCCTCAATGACGCCATCATGATCGTCGCTTTCGCACCGATCGTCGGACTGCTATTGGGCCTCTCGGCGATCACGGTCCCCTGGGATACTCTGGCGATATCGGTGGTCCTCTATATCCTCATCCCGGTCGCCATCTCCCAGATCGTTCGTAAGCGCCTGACTGCTGATGGCACGACGCGATCCCTGGACAGTTTGCTGGCAAGGCTGCAACCCCTTTCGCTTTTCTCCCTCCTTGCCACCTTGATCCTGCTCTTCGGGTTCCAGGGCGAGCAAATCATCGCGCAGCCCGCCGTCATCGGCTTGCTCGCGGTGCCGATCCTGATCCAGGTCTACTTCAACTCCGGACTGGCCTACCTGCTGAACCGGATATCGGGCGAACAGCATTGCGTCGCGGGCCCGTCTGCGCTCATCGGAGCCAGCAATTTCTTCGAGCTTGCGGTCGCGGCCGCCATCAGCCTGTTCGGCTTCCAGTCCGGAGCCGCGCTCGCGACTGTTGTCGGGGTCCTCATCGAGGTTCCCGTGATGTTGTCGGTGGTCTGGATCGTGAACCGCACCAAGGGCTGGTACGAGGCCGCACCCGCCGTATCCCGAAACACCATCACAGAAAGGACATGACCATGGACGTCACGATCTACCACAATCCCGCATGCGGGACGTCGCGGAACACGCTTGAGATGATCCGCAATGCGGGCATCGAGCCGCGTGTAATCGAATACCTCAAGACGCCGCCGTCACGAGCCGAACTGGTGAAAATGATCGCAGACGCGGGCCTCACCGTGCGTCAGGCGATCCGCGAGAAAGGAACGCCCTACGAAGAACTTGGTCTCGACAATCCTTCGTTGACCGACGACCAATTGCTCGACGCCATGCTCAAGGACCCGATCTTGATCAACCGTCCGTTCGTCGTCACGCCGCTCGGCACGAGGTTGGGCCGGCCGTCTGAAGCTGTGCTCGATATCCTGCCGGACACCCATAAAGGTGCCTTCACCAAGGAAGACGGCGAGAAGGTTCTCGACGAGAAGGGAAAGCGCGTTGTCTGAGGAATTCCCCGCTCTCGAGGAGCGGCATCTTCGCCAGCCTGACCTTGAAGCGCTCCGCCCGCGGTTCTCGACACACAAGCCGCGCATCCTGATCCTCTATGGCTCGCTTAGGGAGGTTTCCTACAGCAGGTTTCTCGCTCACGAGGCGCGTCGTCTGCTGGAGCGACTGGGTTGCGAGGTTCGGGTGTTCGATCCCAAGGGCCTCCCCCTGCCAGATGAAGCTCCCGTCAGCCATCCCAAGGTGCAGGAACTTCGTGAACTTTCCGAATGGTCCGAAGGCCAGGTATGGGTCAGCCCCGAGCGCCATGGCGCGATGACTGGCGTCATGAAGTCCCAGATCGACTGGATTCCCCTTGCCGTCGGGTCGGTGCGGCCAACGCAGGGAAAGACGCTCGCGGTAATGCAGGTATCTGGCGGCTCGCAGTCATTCAATGCCGTCGGCCAGCTTCGCATCCTCGGCCGCTGGATGCGGATGATCACGATCCCCAACCAGTCCTCGGTCGCCAAGGCCTATCAGGAGTTCGACGCCGACGGACGGATGAAGCCGTCGTCCTACTACGACCGTGTTGTCGACGTCTGCGAGGAACTCGTAAAGTTCACCTTGCTCACCCGCGACGCCTCGTCCTACCTCACGGATCGCTACAGCGAGCGGAAGGAAGACGCTGCCAAGCTCGAACAGAGAGTGCAGTTGAAGTCGATCTGACGGCTACCTGTGCCGCCAGACCTTGACGGCGGAGAGAAGCAGGATCACAGCGAGCGCGGGCAGAAGAACCGCGTTCGGAACGATCCCCAGCAGCAAGCCGCCGATGAACGTGCCGACGATCGATCCCGCCGCCATGACCATCACGAACATTTTGTTGCGTCCCAGTACCGAAAAGCTCTGATCACGGCTGTATCGCGTGAAGCCAACGAGCATTGTCGGCAGGCTGACGGAGAGCGACAGCGATCCGGCCAGCTTGATGTCCGCACCGAACAAAAGCACGAGCGTCGGGATCAGCAGTTCGCCGCCCGCTACTCCGAGAAGGGACGCCACGAGACCAATCACGAAGCCTGCAACGACGCCCGCGACTAGCTGGGCACCACCCGTTAGAAGCGGCTCGCCTGCAGTGGCATTGTGACCGACGATCAGGACCAGAGCGATCGCGACCAGAAGCGCGGCGATGATCTTGTAGAGGGTCTCGGACTTGAGGCGCGTCGCCCATCCGGCCCCGAACCATGCGCCCGCCAAGCTTCCGGCCAGCAGATTTACCACGATCGGCCAGTGGGAACCGATTTCGCTGAACGGTACCGTCGCCGCGCGGAACGGAAGCGCCGACGCCACGACAACCAGGCTCATCGCCTTGTTGAGGATGACGGCCTCCAGGGCCGCAAAGTTGAAAGCTCCGATCAGAAGAGGAAGCCTGAACTCCGCGCCTCCGAGTCCAATTAGACCGCCAAGTGCGCCGATTGCCGCCCCACCAGTGAAGGCAGCCGGTTTGCTACGGGATGATGGCACATCGGCAGGAGCGTCCATCTTCATTATGTCTCGAGAAAAATTACGATGAAAACCCTTATGCTTACAGGCAAGATACCCTGCAAGTGATGTTCGGCGAAACAGGTTCCATTGGCCGACGGCGCAGGTGAAGGTAGCGTTGATTGGTCCTGGACAGGCGCGTATCGCTGACCTGCAATAGTTGCATTGTCTCGGCTAGGAACGACAGCGTTCATTGGTCACCGTCACCTCGTTGCTCCCTCGTCCTTATACTTTGCGCCAGTCACCAGATTGAAGAGGCTGTCGATCGCGCTAGATGCCGCCACGCGGACCAAGGCCTGTTGCTGTGGCGACGTCGCGACACGTGGAACCTGGCAAAACGAAATCTGAGGAGGGTTCAATGCCGAGCATGCGCTGTGTTGAAGTAAAAGCCGCAAATCAATCATTGCAAATGGTCGAACGCGAGATTCCGACCCCGACCGCTGGCCAGGTCTTGATCAGGGTTCAGGCATGCGGAGTATGCCACAGTGACAGTTTCACCGTGATGGGAGCGTTTCCCGGCATCGCCTACCCACGCGTGCCTGGTCACGAGGTGGTCGGCGTGATCGATAAGGTCGGTGAGCACGTGCCCAACTGGAAGCCCGGTCAACGGGTGGGTGTTGGTTGGCACGGCGGCCATTGTGGGCATTGCCCGTCCTGTCGGCGCGGCGATTTCGTAACCTGCCAGAACGCACAAATTCCCGGCATCAGTTACGACGGCGGCTATGCAGAGTATATGATCGCACCATTTGAAGCCCTAGCCGCAATCCCTGATGAGCTCGATGCAGCCGAGGCCGCTCCACTGCTATGCGCCGGGATCACGACCTACAACGCGTTGCGCAACAGCGGTGTTCGGGCAGGCGACACGGTTGCCGTGCTCGGCATCGGCGGACTCGGTCATCTCGGCGTACAATTCGCCGCGAAAATGGGTTGCCGCACGGTCGCTATCGCGCGGGGAGCCGACAAGGAGCCATTGGCGCGTGAGCTCGGTGCTCATCGCTATCTCGACAGCACCACCCAAGACGTTGCGGCCGAATTGGGAAAGCTGGGCGGAGCCCGCGTGATCCTGTCGACCGTCACCAATTCGAAGGCGATGAGCGAGGTGCTTGGTGGGCTGGCGGTCAATGGCAAGATGATCGTGCTTGGCGCGTCATCCGAGCCAATCGAAGTCTCGCCATTCCTGTTAATTGGCGGACGTCGCGGAATTCAGGGATGGCCATCCGGGACGTCGAGCGACTCGGAAGACACCCTGGCATTCAGCGCTCTCGCCAACGTTCGTCCGATGATCGAAACGATGCCGCTGGAGCGGGCGGCAGAGGCTTATGAGCGGATGATGAGCGGAGCGGCACGCTTCCGGATGGTGATCACGACCAGTAGGTGACCCAACGCAGACTAAGCAGGTCTAGCCTTCCCGCAATAGCCGGCACAAGCGCGCATATGGACCCGGGGTGGAGTCCTTGATTAAGCGTAACCGGAGTTCAAGCCCCCCGTTGTCCTCATCACCCTGATCTGTGATCGCCTTCATGGATGAGCTCACGACCAGGAAGTCTGGACGTGAGGTGCACCGGCCAGACGCGTTAAGGCGCAGATCGTGTCGGAGAGCCTTCGGCCAGGCGCGATGGTCAATCCCCATCGATCCGCCGAAACTGCTCAGACCGCTCGAACTTCGGCGAGCCGCTTGACGGCGTACTCGTCCTGCCAGCAGACGGCGGCTTCCCATGCGGCTGACGCTTGCGTGGCGATGTCGTGCGCGTCGTGGTCGAGACCGGCAGCGTTGCCGGGCAGCACAAGGTCGAGGTCGGGAACGTCGACATGTGACTCGTCCCAGTCGATCAACGCGACCCGATCGGCGGTCATGCGGACGTTGCCAGGGTTGTTGGGGTTGCCGTGGACAACGCATGTCTGACGTTCGATGAGCCGTGCCCACGCTGCTCGACATCGAATAACGCCCTCGGGAGGCATCGCGGCAAGGTTGATCCTCGTTCCAGTTTCAGCGTGAAGGAGGTCGGTCGACGATCGCCAGCCTGGGCGCTGCGGCCAGCCCTGTGTCAACCGATGCAGATCGCGGAGCGTGTCGGCCACACGACGCCAGTCGGACTCTGTCTCGGGCGGTCCGCCCTCCATGTATTTCATCACCACCAGACCGTCCACGAACAGCCGACCGTCAGTCGTCGGGATCGGCACTGGAACGTGCATGCCTTCACTGTCGAGGTATTGGATTAGCACGGTTTCCCAAGCAAGATCGGCGTCGGTCCTGGGACCGAGGCGAGCGACCGCGATCTGCCCGTGGACGCGAACGCTCCACACGTCGTTGGCAACTCCACCCCTGAGTCGTTCGATGCGAACCGCGTCTTCACCCCATTCTCCGAGTGCTTCCCATCCCATCGGCGATACCCTGGCGGCCATGATTAAATTGACTGAAGAAATAGATAATTTTTACGACGCCACGATGTCCGCTTCTGGCGGCGCGAAGCAGCCATCCCGTCATGGCTGCAATCATCGAAACCTAAAGCATTTAAGCCCTCGGTGGTAGCGAACGCCAGATGGGTCGCAATACAGACTATGCTGCCGAGTGCATCATCGGACCTGGGAGAAGCTTACCTCGCGTCTCTAGATCCCTTGGCGCAGAAAAACCACCCGGACGAGGATCTGAACGGGGACGATCGATCTCCTCGAGAACTTTGGCATGTCACTCGTCGTTGCGCCTGACGAAAATGATAAGGAGCTTGACGCCGACCAACGCGTCCGGTCCCGAGCCGCGATTGGTTCTACATCAATTATGAGAACCCTACGGAATCGCTCCCCTACAACTCAAAAGAAGGCTGATGGGGCCTCCGGGTGTGGCTACCATGGTGTGATCCTACTGTTTCCTTCACAAAGAAGCTCATGAGGATTCAATCAGTTCCGGGGAGCTGCATTACTCATTCGTTTAGCGAAATGAGGAGACTTCGGACATTCGCCAGACTCCCTTGTTTTCGGGGAGTCCGGCGCGCGCCTGAAAAAGACAGGGAGCGAAGGTCCGGCTTGCTATTGCTTCGCCAGCTTTACCTTCAGGGCCTCGATCTTCGGGGTGATCGTGTCGCCGCTGGACAGCTTCGGCGTGAACTTCGTCCAGCTTCCGCCCTTGCTCGGCTCCGCGCGGTATAGAACCTTCGGCTTCGCGGTATCGCGCGCCCAGAGCTGACATTCGTCGGAATGGTTCGTTCCCCATGCTCCGGCCCACTGATCCGAGACACAAAGCTTCCCGTCCGCTGTCGACCAAGTGCCTGCGGCATGGGATGGTCCGTTTCCCGTATAACCCAGCATCTTGCCGTCGGCGCCAAGGTACCAGGAGATCGGTTCTTTCTCGCCCTTGTGGCCTTTCTCGGTGAAATTATATGTCTTCCCGGAGAACATTTCCCTGATCTCGGCCGCCGGAATTGGCGCGGCGCCTTTGGGCGCAGCCTGAGCGAGGGCCAAGGTGGGGACGGCAGCAAGCACTGCCAAGGCAATGATCGGTCTCATGATAACCTCCAGTTGTCAGCAGAATCAAAACCGCGTTCGACCTGACCGACAAACGGCGCCACAAGACGCGCGGAACGGCCACAGCTCGAACGGGCCAGCACGGCATTCCTGTCCAAATCGGTGGCCGGACACCTTCCGGCGAAATCCCTCGTCAACGCCGCAAGGGCACCCCTCCGGCCACCACAGTGCAGGCTATCAAAAGCTGGGTTGGCGCGCATATATCATTTGATAGACGAACGCTTCAGTCGCCGCACTTGGCAAGACCGAAAATCAGCCGAGCGAGCTCAGCCTGGCGCTTCGAACCCGTCTTGTCGAAGACCGCATGAAGCTGGGTTCGTATCGTGCCCACGGAGACTTCGCGGGCCTTCGCCACTTCGTCGACGCTCTTGCCGAGGCCGATCTCGCGGGCGACGGACGCTTCAGCAGGAGTGAGGTCGTAGAGGCCAGCAAGAATGCCTTCGTCGACCGTTGCCTCCTTCGACAGGGGCGTGATGGCCAGCAGCAGATCGGCTGCATTGAAGATGTCGTTCGCGGCTCCGGCTATCGGAAGCGCGTGGACGACCATTGCAAGCTGATCCTCCTGTGCGGCGATCGGGAAGGAGCCGCCGTATTTGGTGACGCCCGCTTCGAGCAGCGACGCCCAGCGGGCATCGCCTGTCTTCTGGTCGATGACCAGCCGATGTCGACAGTCGCGCATGGTACTCGGGATCAGGCGTTCGAAACTCTGATTGGCTACGACCAACCGACCGTTCTTTAAGGCGCCAGCCCAAATGCCAAGCGCTTCCATTGCGTCGACTGTCGACTTGATCTGCTCGAACTTCAGCCGCGACGCCAGGAGAGCGGCGCGAGCGAGGTGTGGCCTAATCTCCGTCAGCGATGCGGTGACCTTGCTCGGGAGCGGGCCTTCCTCGAAACTGCGATGGATCGAGAGCTTGATGATATCTCCAGATGGTGAAGTAATGCCCGTTCCGGCATGCCAGAAGCATCCGTGCGGTCGCATGAAGCCCTGATAGTATTCGCTCGCCATCATTTCCTCGTAGGTCATGATGTCCGTGTCCATCAGGAATCGCGGTTCAGAGAACCTGCGGGTTCGCTCCTCGCTCAGGAGATATGGATTCTTTGAACCCCAGTTCTCTGCGATGTAGACCTTCATCTTCGGAACGGCGGAGTCGTTCCCGATCCAACGGAAATCACCTTCCGGGGAGACGCCCATCAGAACGCCGTCGTGGGCATGGCTACGCCGTGCCAGTTGATCGAGCAGTCCGCGACCCTTCCACAGTTCGGGAATGACTGCTGCTTCGTATATCGATGCGATGAAATCGTGGTCCATCGGCGCCTCCGGGGCGACATTATCACAACGGTCAGCGCCCGGAAGCAACATGGTCGACGAGCAGCTACCTTCGATGGAGGTAGCCTCCCGGCGTGTGTGGGTCCAACGCGCTTGATACGGCCATCAACTCGACGAACAGCGGTCGTAGTCTGTCGTCATGGCCCCGACCTAAGGCAATCGCCGCCAAGCGTCGCCGGATGCAGCGGACGGCACGTAAAGACACCCCTTTGAACGCATTGTACGATCTGCACAAGGACGGTCTTCGCTACTGCATTCACTATCAGCTTCCGGAAACGAAGCGGACGACGTCCAATATCGCCTTTCCGGAGTTGAAGATCGCCTATTCCTTGACGACTACTACTTCGGGCTCTACACCCGCTTCAACATTCCAAAGTTTGGGACCGAGGTGGTCAACCAGCGCTATCCTCGGATCAATCGTCAATGAAGTTTCGCCAACTTGGCGCCTCGCCGCTCAGACTGTCAGAAATCGGGTATGGCGCCAGCCGCATTGGCGACCTCGGCAGTGTTCTGGATTGCGAGGCTGTTCTGGAAGCGGTCTGGGATTGCGGGATCCGCTATTTTGACACAGCTCCCGGATACGGGCGGGGGCTTTCCGAACGGCGGCTCGGCGACTTCCTCAGAACGCAGGAACGGTCGTCCTACGTCCTGTCCACCAAGGTCGGCAAGATCCTGACGCCGGTCGGCGGGCGTCCCTCGAATGTGATGCCTTTCGACATCGCGTACGACTACTCCTACGAAGGCGTGATGCGCTCCTTCGAGTTCAGCATGGCCAGGTTGGGATTGTCATCAATCGACATTCTACTGGCTGATGATCTCGAGGCCCCTACCCTTGGTCGCGCAGACTATCGACGGCACCTTGCCAAGTTCCTTGAAAGTGGTGTCAAGGCGCTGGACGAACTAAAGGCGAATGGAGACATTGCCGCCTTCGGCATCGGCGTGAACGATGTAGGCGTATGCCTTGACGTAATGCAGCGGGCCAAGCTCGACTGCATCATGCTCACGGGCCGCTACACTTTGATCGATCGGACCGCCGGAACTCGCCTCTTGGGACTGTGCCAGCGAACAGCAACGCCCCTGATCGTTGCAGGGATTCTGAACGGGGGAACGCTTCTTGAGGAGAATGCAGAGCGTGACGTCTCGGATCCTCTAGCGCCTTTTGCGAAGACAGCGCAGGAAATTGCCCGGGTGTCAGGCGTCAACTTGGCAAGCGCCGCCTTGCAATTTCCTCTTGCGAATTCATCAGTCGCTTCCGCCTTGCTTGGAACCACCGATGCCCAACGTATCAAGGGCTTGGTGGCGGGGATCAAGGAGCAGATCCCTGATCACGTCTGGTCAAGATTCAATTCTGTGGCCCTCAACTAGGGAGGCCGGCGTCCAAATGGATGCTCGTCGCGATGGCCGCAATCGCGGCCCTGATATATCCGCAACATCTAATTGATTTAATTACGTCTTTTGCGTTCATATCGAATTATCATAACGCTCACCGAGCTTTTCGCAGCCAGCTGGAACTTTTCCCGCCGCCATCAGTTTTCCCCAGCGTAGCGATCCCAACGCGCTGCAAGGACCGATGCATCGCCCAAATGCTGGTCCACAGTAGGCCCGGCGGGACCCCCTCCCTGCCGGGCTTTCGCTTTCTCATCACAGGGAACCTAAAGCAGGCTCAGCAGTTCTGGGAATGCGATGACCATTCAGCCGGTCAGCGCAAGCTGGAATCCAGTCCCAACTGATGACCAGCCCAATGAAAGGCTCGGCGCATGATGTGTCGGGCCTTTTCCATTTCAAATGTGTCCTGGGGCGCCGGGATGTTGCGCTTTGAGCTCTTCACATCGCGATTGTATCCTGAGGTCTTTGGCAATTTGGGGCGATACCAATGAAGCGCATGTTTCTTCTGGCCGCGGTCCTGGCTTCAGTCACTGCCCTTGCCGTCAGTCGCAGTGCAGTGCCCCAAAAGAGTTTGCACGCAACTGTGCCGTGCGATGAGTTCCGGGCTGCGGATAGCGTGCCCATCGAAATTGCGAAGATCAAAGGCAAGCATGAAGACATTGCCGACATGCAGCTTCCCTCCCCGACCACATAGTGGGTTCTGCAGTTTGCCGAAGTAGGGTGCATTTCCTCATCGGAGTCCAGTGCTTCACCGTTCAGAACGGTGGTGGGTCGCCGAGTAGGCTAGACGCCTGGCCAGGTTACTGGCCTCATGCGCTGAAAATATAGGCACAAGGGTGCCCGGTGGGCGATAAGGCATCTCTCGTGGTGAGCATCTTTTGCAAACCTGGCTTACGGCCGCGGGCATTTGCAAATGAGGGTAGAACCGCGCACCGAACATGACGGGTCTTTCACAGGTGTCCACTGCGACAGTTCTGTAGAAAAGGTGGCTTTCAGGAAGCCCCGAATGTCATCCTGAACAGGACTGACGTCGCGTGGAATGCTGAAGCAATTCCTCCCAATTTGACCGGATGTGAAGCCCAGATGGTCAAACGTCGTCCAGCCTCCGGCCTTTTGGAGAAGAGTGTCTCCCTTAAACGCTGGCGAAAGGACGGCGGTTTCAATCTTCCTCAACCTGGCGGGATCCTCGTTGCAAAACCAGTTTGGATTGTCTTCCAGCCAACTCTCCACCGTACAATTGGCCCCGGCGTATACGCTCGCAATGGTATTGCCCGATGCGTCGGCCTCATTGACATCAATGATTTTGAGAAGATCCGGCCAAGTGGCCTCCAAGCCCGTATCGAAAACTCGAACCATCTTGAGCGTTCCGTTGCGAAACTCTCCCTTCAGGTCAATTCCATCGGCAGCCAACTCGTCAACGATGGATAGAAAATCTGGGCGTGGAAGCCCGTTGACTAAAAGGAGGCTTACGTTCTCTTTCACCCCGCGGATATGTTCGAACTTTTTACTCCTGAGCGCCCGTATGATCCGAAGCGTAGAATCTGCACCGCGTCTTTTGACGCCTCCGACGGCGACAGCATAGGCACCCGAGGAACGACCGGCGAAATAGTCCCATCCCTCTTGGTTCGCGCCATTCTCCATCAGCAGGTCAATCAAACGATCATCAGCCTGCGTCAGCAAAGCTTCCTTCAAAAAGCTCCGCTTGAACCGCCCGTCAGCATATCCATTTCCGTCAACATTCCCGCGACGTAAGATCGTGCGAGCGACAAGATAATCGTTCTTCCCGATTGCCGCCATCAAAGCTCGACCATCGTCAGTAACAGGATCTGCGACTGCAAGCTTTGGCAATCCGCAATCAAGAAAGAAGGACAAAGCGATTGCGATGACATGCCTCCATCGTTGCGTGATATGTCGACGAGCGACAATCATGTCCCACCTTGAACTAGCCTCTCTCCCCGCTGTCGCCTGCTCGGCTGTAGATTGCCGCTATGGAAACTGCCGCGGGATTGATCGGGATACTGGATTGTGCGGACAAATCTACATCAAGGCTACGCCCTAGGAAATGCTACAAAACTTCGTGTTCGTCGGCCTGGGTGTTGCCGAGAGCCTCGCAACCAGTTTCATCCGGGCACCGAGCACTGCGTTCGGCGGCGTACTTTTCATTTGTTGAAATTCACACGGATGCTCAGCGCGCGGCCTCGCAGCTTCAGAGTGGCCGCCTATTTTCGCACGAATTGAACGAAGCTATCGATTTCTTGTTCCGTTGCGTGGCATCTTTGAAAGGATTCCGGCACAACAGGTCGCGGGGATAGAACTCGCGGAGTTCGAGGCATCACTGGACGACGCGAAAGACGCTGCGGCCTTGAAATTCATGGTGGATGCCGTTTTGCCATTGCTGACTGCCTCCGGCATCCGCGCTCCGTAAAGCTCGGCTAACCCGCGCCGTCAATTGCCACCGGCTGCGACCAGAACCGGATCGCGCCGGAAGTCCTCAGGAAATATCCGCTTGAGGTTCTCGATCTTTGGAAGATCGTTGATCACGATATACGGGTAGGTCGGATTGTTCGTCAGAAAATTCTGATGATAGGCCTCTGCCGGATAGAAGCTCTTGCCTGGCTCGATCTTGGTGACGATCGCAGCATCATAGACGCGGGCATGGTTCAACTGGTCGATGTAGGCTTTGGCGACCTTGGTCTGCGCGTCGGTCTGCGGGAAGATCGCCGAGCGATACTGGGTGCCCGTATCCGGCCCCTGGCGATTGAGTTGCGTTGGGTCGTGCGCTACCGAAAAGTAGATCTGTAGCAGATGGCCGTAGCTGACCTTACCTGGATCAAAGACGACCTCCACGGATTCAGCATGCCCCGTCGAGCCCGTGCTGACCGTCTCGTACTGTGCCGAGGACTGCGGGCCACCGGCGTAGCCCGAGGTCGCGCTCACGACCCCTTTCACATGCTGGAAAACGCCCTGGACGCCCCAGAAGCAGCCTGCGGCGAGAACGGCGGTTTCGGACGCGGCGCTGACCGGCTCGTCCTCGACCGGCGCCGGGATCACCGTTGCCTCCTCCGTGGCCGACGCCGGCAGTACCAAACAGGCGCCGACACTCGAAAACACCGCCGCGCCGAGAATAATGAGACGCAGAGAACTTCCTGCTTTCTTGTCAGAAATGTGCATCGTAGCGATCTCCTCTAGCCAAATGTAAACGCATAAGCTTGGACACCTGGATCCAAGAACCGAATTTTAAACGTGTGGTCCGCGACCGATCCGGCTTCGCGCACGGGTCGATAGAGCCGCTGACCTGTCACCGTACCGTTTCCTTCCGAGTCGATATCGACACCATGGCTGTCACCCGGACGCTTGCTCTCGATCATCACCTGGAACCGAACCGGTTTTCCGTCCGCTCCCGGCCCGAGCACCAGATGCAGGTCTCGGGCGTGGAAGCGGTAATAGATGCTGCCGTTCATATCGTTCAGCCCAGTCTTCTGCACCGACGGTCCAATTTCCAGTCCGGCCCCATTCATTCAGCCGCGGTAGTAAGGCGGCCGTACTCATTGGCCCGCACCGCCCAACCGCCACCAACCGCAGCAAGTGTTGCCACGGCCGCCAAGGTCGCTGCCATGCCAACGAGCATTGGATGTGCTGCGAAGGAAGGGCTGGCCTACGCGCGCGAAAACGAAAGGCAATACCGGCAATATACAGGGACTGACAATCGTCAGCGCACCGCCGAGATAGGCAAGGATGAAAGGGAGCATAAGTCTATCTCGCAAGCATCAGGCCGGGTGAAAAGTCATGGCAACGCCGTTCATGCAGTATCGCAGCCCGGTCGGCTTTGGACCGTCGTCGAAAACGTGGCCGAGATGGCCGCCACAACGGCTGCAGTGAACCTCGGTACGCACAATGCCCCCTGAACTGTCCTGGCTAGTCGATACCGCCCCCTTGATCGGTGCCCAGAAGCTTGGCCAGCCGGTGCCGCTTTCGAACTTCGTGGTCGAGGAGAAGGCGTTCTGATCGCAGCCCGCACAGGCGAAATTGCCCTTGCGGTGTTCGTTCAACAGTGGGCTGGTGAAGGGATACTCGGTCCCCTCCTGCCTCACCGAGTACTGGTCGGCAGTGAGAATCTTTCTCCACTCTGCATCGGAATGTGAGACAGGGAAGAATTGCGCTGCGACTGCCTCTCCCTCATCCCAGCCAAAGCGCGATGCCACGACAGAGAGCCCCGCACTAAGAAACAACAGACGTCTGGTAAACATATTCGCTTCTCCTCACCTGACGTGACACACTAGGTCCGCTTGCTTGGAGCAATATATTCCACTGAATATACTACTTACCGGAACTACGTGAGAAAGCCCGACCTTGTTACACACATGATGGTGAAAACACCGAAACGTGAAGGCCCACCTAGTCCTCGGCTGCGGATTAGGCAATCGCCGCCAGGAAGCTCGCGAGTGGCGGCGGCGTCATATGTCGTAATGAGTGTCGTCATATCCGTAAGGCGCTGGCTCTGTCGACGCTTCTCCGGCGCCACTTGTCGAAGGCCCGCAGTGGAATCTTGACCTTACGGCAGCCTATGGCAACGCCCGACAAGAAACGGTTCAAATAGCTGATGCGCTTGGCCATTAGAAGCTTCGCTCCACTAACGGCAAAAACATGCTCGGAGCGGTCTGACGCATGGCCGCCTGTCAGGGCAGTTGGTCTCCGCAGACTTTTTCTGTAAGTATGGCCGCCCTCGAAATGTTTCCCAGGATATAGAATGCTTCGCCTCTCCGAGCTAGCCAAAGGTGATTTCCTAGCTTTGGATATCGAAGGCGACGGTAACAAAAACCAGCGGCCCGTAGAGATTTCCGTTTGCGAGTTTAGTCACGGTGCGTTCGTGCGAGAGCACCATTGGCTGATCAATCCCGAGCGCCCGATTAGCTATTTCGCGAGAGTGAAGCACGGGATAGGAGACCGAAAGGTGCGATCTGCCCCGAAATTCACGGAAGTCAAAGAGGAGATTGCGAACTTGCTGGCCGGAAGGGTCGTTGTCGCCCACGATATGACTGGCGACTTGCTTATGCTCGGCGAAGGTGACCCATCGATTATCGAATATCCAGGACGGATAGTTTGCACCTACCGTATGGCAAAGCGCGTCCTTCCCGCGCGCCAGCCCGTGACGCCCGGCGTCACAAGTCTGAGTGCATGGCTAGGCATCGACCGAGAAATGCCAGACGGCCTAAGGCGGAAAACAGTCCATTCGAGCTCGCTCGACGCGTGGAGGACGGGAAAGATATTTGTTGCGCTGGCAGGCAAGTTGCCCCCTGACGACAGGACACAGGAGATGCTCTGCCGGCAATTTTCGCTCAGCGTCAAATCACTTGAGGCAATCCGGTCGAAGTTGGCAAAGCGCGCGATGTCGGCTTCGAGTGCCCAAATTACCTAGTGGATGGCCAGCGAGGTTGGAGCGTTAACTCTCGTCGAATACAGTCCGACGTAGGTGCCGATCAGCATCGCTGCGATGTCCTCAGCATTACGATAGCCGTCGTTGTAAAATTCTATCGCCGCGCTGGATAGCACGTTCGACGCCCTCTCATCAGGGCTCTCCTCGTAGTAAAGAAACCACGCCCGAACGGCTTTGGACATCGTTCTGAAATCGAGCTCGCCGCTTCGCTGCATTGCACCCTCCTTGATTGGCCAAAGGCTTTCTTCGCAGTGCACTTTCTATGGCGTCAGGAGAGCAGAAGCCATTGACGACGAGATCGCGCGCAGTGCGGTCAAACTCCCTCGGCCGCACCTTCCCTCCAGTCTCATCTTTGAGCACGTCCATAATAAGGCGGCCACTGATACCGCAATTAACCTTCAAGTCCTAACAGACCAATCGGACTTGCCCGCGACAGCTCAGAGCTGCAAGAACACAGTCGTCGAAGTCGCGGAAGGTGCCTTACCGCCCTGCCCTTGCCAGCGACCGTGCGATGTCGACGATATCATCAGGGCCAGCGGTAGATGCGGACATGGGGATACTTGCGGGCGATCTTGGCAAGGAAGGTCGGCGGCATACCCATGGTGGCCGGATAGATGCTGCCGATCCTGATCTGGCCGATGCGGCCGCCGCCGGCTGCCCGGGTCAGTTCCGTGGTCAGATCGATGTCGCTCAGGATCCGCACACAGCGATAGTAAAAGGTTTCCCCTGCCCTGGTCAGTTCCACCCGTCTCGTCGAGCGGATGAACAGCGGACAGCCAAGCTCCCTTTCCAGCGACATCACATGATTGCTGAGTGCCGCTGAGCAATGCGCATCCTGGCTGCCGCCCGCCCGAAGTGCAGTTCCTCGGCCACCACTTTGAAATAGGAGAGTTGGCGTAAAGGTTTCACAGCCTCGCACAGGAAGCTGGCAGTTCAGGCGGTAGTCATTCAACCCACTTAGATGGGTTGAATAATTTCTAAAAATGCATTATTTGAACCATTAAAAGGGTCAATTAATGCGCCTAACGCTCCAAAACCATTTTGATGACGAGTGGCATCACGCCGCGACCCTAGAATTCAAGGACGACGCGGCCGGCTTCCAGGGCGCGTCGATCGTCGATTACGATCTCGATTATTTCGTCACGATGGCGTCGGCGGAATTCGCGACCGGCAAAGCGGTCCGCGACCATCGTGCCTTTTCAGTCCGTTATCCCGTTGACCTCGAAAATCGATACAGCCGCAGCTGGCCACCCTTCCTCTTGGATCTTATACCCCAGGGGCACGCAAGGCGAAAGCTGGCCGATCACCTCAGCCTTGCTGAGGGTTTGGGCGCTTCCGATCTGCCGCTGCAGCTGTCTAGCGATGGCGGACAGCGGTCTGGCGGCGGGTCAATGATGGCGAAGGACCGCTAAATGGCTCGATGGAAGAAGCCGACGAAAGAGGAGATTCTTGAAAGCCGGAGAACACTTGCGGAGCGTGCTCGAACTGGGGACCTGAGGCTGCCCGGTGCTGTGGCGGAGATCCGCAAAGGGTTCGGCATGACGCAGGAGGAATTTGCCAAGATGCTGACGCTTACCAGGCGACAAGTTGCGGAGATCGAAGCCGGCGCCGCGAACCCCACGCTCGAAACGTTGGAAAAGATTGGCCGCGTGTTCGGATTTGGCGTTGGGTTTGTTCCAAAGCAACCGGGGCCAACTTGATAATCACGCAGCGCGCTCAAGTGATATTGGTTCAATTGACGGCTTACGGCACGCGCGGCGGCGGCAGGAGCCTGAATACCTACGATGCGGCCAGTAACGGCAACTTCGATGACGACCAGCCGCTGATCGACACCTCCGATCACTTTCCGATTTTCACCGCTTGGACCACCGGCCCCTGATCGTCTGCCACCCTTGGGGATTTATGAATCGTGCAACGCTGCGCTCGAGCGGCAACGACAATAAGGGGATGTCGACTCCACCGAAATCACGGCGAAACATGGAACCGAAACCGCCCCCTGCCGTTTCGTTATCTTCCCGAATTGGAGGCGTCGAAATGGAAACTGCCCAACTTCATCGTGGCCGACTAATCGATCACATCCAATTGGTCGTCGCCGATCTTTCGGCAAGCCGCGCCTTTTACCTCCCACTGTTAGACGTGCTCGAAATTCCAATTGGTGGTGAGGCCGATGACTATTTCTGGGCTGACGAACTCTTCATTTCATCCCGAGACAGCGACGCTGCCCTCGGGGAGCTAACTGGGCGGCATCATTTGGCCTTTCAGGCAAAGGATCGTGCGACTGTCGACGCATTCCACCGCGCGGGCATCGCCAACGGCGGTACCGACAACGGTAAACCGGGCGAACGATCATATCACCCGGGATACTACGCCGCCTTCCTGCTTGACCCAGACGGGAACAACATAGAGGCGGTGTATCACGGACCGGCCAACCGCAGCGCTCGGTCAGTCGTAGTTGACTTCTGACGACCGTGGTTGGCGGCGAGGACGAAGACGACAGGCAATGCAAAGCAACGCTGCGGTAACTGGTGTTGCCCGACTCGGATTCCGTCGATAGATGGACGACTCAAGCAAGCGGCCTGCCACGCAGTTGGTTTTTGTCGCTAGCAAACATACGGGCGCTCCCCAATCGGGTTGAGCGCCCGTAATGTTTTGTCCATGTTCCCTCGTCTTCGGATATTTCCGTTGGGCCAACTCCCCCAAACTAAACCGTGCATCTTGCCAAACGGGCCTTCGTGACTATTTTGCCAATCGCAAATCAACCGAGGACTTACATTGGCTACTGGTACAGTGAAATGGTTCAACTCTGAAAAGGGCTATGGTTTCATCGCCCCCGATAATGGCTCTCCCGATGTGTTCGTGCACATCTCGGCGGTAGAGCGTTCCGGGCTTTCAGGCCTCAAGGATGGTCAGAAAGTCAGTTACGAACCGAAGCAGGATCGGCGTTCTGGTAAAACAGCGGCTGAAGATCTCCGCGCACTTTAATATTGAAGGCTGCCGCGCGAGACGCGGCAGCCGAAACAACAACAGTAAAGTCTGTCCGCGAGCAACGACTTTCAACCACACGTTTGTCAAGGCGGCGTTCAATAATGAGGCAGCTGAGGCAACCAGGGGCGGACAAATATGTTCACCGCTTCGCGCTCCGTCGCGACTTCACCCCGGTTTGCCATGTGCTGAACTGCCAAACGCGTGGCCAAGGCTTTACCCGCAAAGCCAATGTGGGTTGGCCATAATCTTCACCAAAAAGCGCTTGTCTTTCGTATTTCTGCATTCTTACGTTTCAAACGGCTAGCACGCGGTCGAGTGAGGCAGTCTAACCCGGCTCAGTTTGGTGGACGGCAAGTGAAGCGGTCACCATAACCCTTGCGTATGACTGACCAAAGTAGCTTTCTCAGGTATGTTACCTGAGGTCCAACGATAGGATAGGATTTCAAATGACGCGTTGCAGCCATCAGAACTCCGTTCGATCCGTCAAGCCCCAGACCATGGGGTGTGAAGAATGCCTGGCAATCGGACAAGCTTGGGTCCACTTGCGACTATGCCGTGAATGCGGACACGTTGGATGCTGCGATCAATCAATCGGAAAGCATGCGACGGCGCATTTTCGGAGCACGGGCCATCCCATCATCGAAGGCTACGATCCGCCGGAAGGCTGGGGTTGGTGCTACGTGGATGAGACAATGATTGACCTTCCTGATCAGACCCCTCAGGTCGGACCGATTCCGCAGTTTTATTAGACAGGAGGTCGAGTGCATGGACGTCCACTCTCGCCAAGCCCAGCTGTTTCCCGTCCTGACCCCGTTGCAGATAGAAGTAGCCAAAAGATTCGCCAGCGGAGAGCCAAAGACGTTTGGCCCTGGCGAACAGGTCTCATCGATTGGTGACCGGCAAGTCCCGGCTTGGCTGGTTCTTTCTGGGCGGCTTGATGTCTTCGGGAAAATTGGCTCCCACTCGGAGACCGCAATCGTGTCGCATGGGGTGGGCCACTTCTCAGGCGAACTCAATCAATTGTCGGGACGGCCTGCTATGGCGGCTTCACGGGCTGGCCACCATGGTTGCGTCGCCATTCCCTTTGACGCCACGCACGTCAAGGCGCTCATCATCGGCTCGGCCGAGGTCGGCGAAATCATCATGCGGGCCTACATTCTTCGACGCGTCGCGCTCATCGACACCGGGAATTCCGGCACCGTGCTGATTGGACACGATGGAAACTCGGATTTGCGTGCCCTTCAAATCTTCCTCTCCCGGAGCGGATACCCCTACGTTGTGGTCGATGCCTCCAGCGAGGGCGAGGGTCGCGATCTGGTGGAGCGCCTGGGTATCCAGAACAGCGATCTACCGGTCATGGTCTGCCCAAACGGGACTGTCCTGAAAAAGCCCACCGACGCGGAGGTAGCATGCTGTCTGGGGATTACACCGGAGCTGGACCCGGAGATGGTGTACGACACCGCGATCGTCGGGGCGGGTCCCTCAGGACTGGCTGCGGCGGTCTATGCCGCCTCTGAAGGCCTGAGCGTTATCGTCCTGGACGAACGTTCTGCAGGAGGACAAGCAGGTAGTTCTTCCCGCATCGAAAACTACCTGGGCTTTCCGACCGGCATCTCGGGCCAAGCCCTGGCCGGTCGAGCACTCAATCAGGCCCTGAAGTTCGGCGCCGAAGTTGCCCTGCCCTTGAGAATTTCTGAGATGTCACCGCCCGTTCCCGGCAGTCGGCGCGATGGTCTAATCAATCTTCGCACGACCGACCGGCGAGCAATCATGGCGAGAACGGTCGTGGTTGCATCTGGAGCACGATATCGCAGACCGAGTATCTCGAATGTCTCGGACTTCGAGGGTGCCGGCGTGTCGTACTGGGCAACGCCCATCGAAGCAAAGTGGTGTGAGAACCGGGATATTGTCGTCGTCGGTGGGGGCAACTCTGCTGGTCAGGCAATCGCCTACTTGGCCCCCAAGGTCAGCCGTCTCCACCTGGTGATCCGAAGGGACCTCGCGGATACGATGTCGACCTACCTGATTGAGCGGATTGCCGCCCTCCCGAATGTCGTGATGCACGTCGGATGCGAGGTAGCCTCCTTATCGGGGGATGCGTCGCTTCTGGCAGTGAAGATCAGAAACTTGAAGTCCGCAAGAGAGACGGAATTCGAAGTTCGCCAGCTCTTCATGTTCATTGGTGCTGATCCTAACACCAGCTGGCTATGCCCGCACATTACTACGGACCGCGCCGGATTCATCGTAACGGGAGCTGCTTTCGATCCCTTCGTCGAACAAGAGGTGGGCCGCGCAGCTCTGGCCCTCGAAACCAGCATACCGAACATTTTTGCCATTGGAGATGTAAGAGCGGGCTCCACCAAGCGGGTGGCAGCAGCTGTGGGCGAAGGCGCGGCGGTAGTCAGCCAGATTCACACAGCTTTGGGAATTCGAGATGGCGACCGCAATCCACCTGCGTTCCTTGAGCCTTCACCTCCGCCGAACTGAACCTGAGCCTCGGAAAATTCCAGCTCCCGCTGGAATAGGCAGTGTGTGAACCGCCGAGCTTCCTGCACGTTGTGAGGAAGGAGGAAACGGCGATGAATGTCCAGAATGAAGGCTCCAGCAGGAATGTTCGCGACGTGGCGCCGATCGGAGCGGCCCTAACCCCCGGGCTGGTATCGTTTTGGTCACCAAAACGGAAAAGCCTTTCCGCCGCTTCCAGGTCGCCCTTGAAGTCGAACCCATCGGCATCGTCTCCACCCAAAGCTTGACAGGCTGCGCAGGGTGAAAAGAAGCTCCGTTCGCGCTCCCCTCTCCCACTATTGCCCTCGGTCGGCCATGGCCCGCCAGAAAGTCAATCCAGCAGCTTGCGGATCGCCATGATCCCCTTCGCCGTATCCGACCAAGATTGACGCCAAATCAGCAGGCCGACGCCGAGTACCGTCGCCACGACAAACGGGAGCGGACCCAGGAACCAGAAGGCCGCCGCTACAGTGAAGTAGTACGACCTCACGCCGACGCTAAATGATCGGAGCGCCGGGTTCAGGACCAGCGTGAGCGCCTCGGTCCAGGCCGCGATGTCGCGCTCTTCTTGTCGCGACGGGCTGGCGCCGATTGCGGCCAAACAGTAGTTCAGCTGCCTCACCGCCCAGATGAAATCCGATAGCCCTCTGAGGAGTGTGGCGATGATCAGCAATACCTTGGTTTGGAAGAGCCACGCGGGGTCCTTGGCCGCGAACATAGCGATCAGGCCATCACCGTTTCCGTAGTTGGGCTCCATGAACAAAGCGCCGCTGAGGCCGACGATCACGATCAGATTTGCTGAGCCGAAGAAGGACGCGGAATTGATCGTGTGGCCCAGGATCGCGGCGTCGCCGATGAAATTGTTGTCGCGGGTCAGCGTCTCGCGCATCCACGCGGCTCGGACCCGCACCATATCTACGGACAAGCTATCGTTGGGCCGTGGCCACCCGAGAGCCAATAGCGGCTCAATCGCAATCCACACCACGATGAAGAATACAAGCGACGCGATGTTGAGCGTGTCCATTCGGCCCCCAGCCAGACTTTTTCGCACACTATCGCGGGCGTTGACGTCCTCCAAGAGGGGCCGACGTTTGAACCGCTGTCCGCTAGGGCTGCTGGCGCATCCCCGGCGTAGCCTCCCGCTGATCGGCATCAATCATGTCGGTGGCAACAAGGAACGCGTCCGTGTGCTCGCGAGCTGCCTCTCTGAGCATGGCCAGCTTCGGGACGTCGTCACCCTTTTCACCTTGACAATGCCCTCGCGCGACGCTGCTCTGCAGCTACGCTTGGTTTTAGGAGGTTTCACCGCAAGCCGGCCGCACGCGCTTCGACCGGGGTCACAACTCAATATTTGGGTTATGTCTGCGGAGATGGTTGGCGCTGTTGAGTTAGATGCTCAGGGCCACGAGTTTGGCACGGTCTGCGATCGAATCGGCTACGTGATCTAACGTCACAGCATTTGTGGCAAGTGGAGACATCTTTTCTGACAATCGGGGAATCGCGTCCCCTGTGGCATCTGATAGTTCTTTCACCCGACGGCGTACTAAGAGTAAGCCGACACCTGTCTCCTTCGAGAAAGCCTGCCAACCAGCGGCGTCCATTTCCGAAAGCGTTGCGCGTTTGCCGATTCGCATAGCCATCTTCGGAGAAAGGTCTGGATAGGCCACCGTGGATAGCAGATCGTACAGCGGAGCCATTCGCGGTCCACGATCATCATAAAGGATCGAGAAATTCTTGCCGTGGGCATCCGCATTTCCGACAATGAGATTGAAAATCGCAGCATCCAAAAGCTTTGCGATGTCCGGACCCGGCCGCTCAGATACCCGCCGCAATAACTCAAAACAATCCCTAAAGGTCGGCCCGCCCTCGCTTGCATACTTAGTTTCAGGTGGCACACCGAGTGCTTGGCAAAAGTCTTCCTGATGGATGCGGCGAACCACACCGTCGGCATCGCAGTAGCGATCGTATCGCTCGACCAAAAGGAAAGGGCGACCATTCGCGGACCTCGGTTCGACGGGAGCAACGTCGAGCCCGATTGCGGCAGCAAGCCTCATCACGAAGGCTTCATTCTCGCTGGTCCCCGGAAAGCGCGCAATTGGTGGTTTCAAGATGTGCGTAGTCGCCTGGCCTGGAAGCGGTAGAGCGACTTGGCCATCGACTAGAACAACTGGAACTTTTGATTGGGCGCCCGCAAGCGATAGCCTCAAGCCTTCCTGGCCGGCCAATAGCGGCCGTGTCGGAAGTGCGTCCAATATCCGAACGATTCCTGCCTCATCCAGAGGTGCCGTTTGCTGATCCGCAATCGGTTCTGCCCCGATGGGTTCCTGATCTTCGGGCAAAAGCTGAAGCGCGCCGGCGACGTCGCCGCCCAAGCGATCAAGAAGCGCGAAGTCGTTGGCAGGTGAAACACCCAACGCCTGCGCCGCAACAAGACGCTGGCTTTCTTCTGGCAGCAGGCCGCCGAAAAATGGCCGGCATTCACGGCGAGAAAAAGGTTGTGGACGCTTCGGAAGTGAGGCCGACAGTGGAGGCGTCTTTTCGTCATCAAGCCAAGCTTCAGCGTATGCGAAGCCGATATCGCCATGCTTATCTTGGGTGAATTGCCCGACAATGCGACCACCCCACCAGACATTGAGAACCCTAACCGTCATTTTCTACGTTCACCGGGGGCTAGAATATCAATCGAACAACCCAGCGTTTGCAGAACCTGCAAAACCTTTCCTATCTGAGCTGTCGGCTTGCCGGCTTCGAGGTCCACAATGAACCTTAGGCCAACTCCAGAGACCCCGGCAAGCTCGTCCTGTCGCAAGTTTTGCTCCTTGCGTGCGCTGCGTACTAGGGCGCCGATATCGGCTGGACTTCTGACTTGTTTTGCCATCTTTATTTCCCGATCGGGAAAATAACAGCACATCAGCCGCCCTGTCGAGTAAAATTTTCCCGATCGGGAAAATCACGAGCGCCTGATGATCTGTGTTTGGAAAATTTTCCCGATCGGGAAATTCAGATGGAGCCGATGCGGTGCCGGGAAACCTCGGCCGATTGGGAGTTATGGCCCCGCTGATTGGGAATGGCAGCGGTTCCTATCCTACTGAAAGTCTTGCAGACTAAATCACAACATCGGATTCCGATCCAGCTTCGATGGCGAAAACGTCCTATCGCACGTCGGGCGCCCTCCGCTAGGCGTGACAACAGTTTGTCGCCAAATCGACCTGCTGAGTCCTCCGGTCGATGCACGACAACAGTCGCACCAAAGGATCCGAGGACATGTCCTTCAAAAGGCCGACATGAACTGGTGATCGCAAACATCTACGCTCTCGGAATCGAGAAATGGTGCGGCTCGTTCCCGGTGACCTCCGGCCTGCTGCGTGTCGGGCTATCGCCCCGCGCCCCAGTCGGCCACGCGGCTCGCGACCGCCTCGAGATCCCCGCTACCGTCCCGACGCGCATGGCCAGCAGGCCACTCCGCGACTCGCTCCATTCCTGACGCCACGGCACCGACGAGATCCGCATGGGACCCATCGTTTCAGCCGCCAGCTGGCCCCTCCGCGCGGCCACTTCCTCCACTGCTTTTTCGGAGAGAAACCGGCCGAATCCAGCATAGCGAAGCGTTGTCTCAATGCTGGTTTCGAGAACGGCGAGACCAAACGGCATCTGCCCTACGTAGGCCACTGTCGGCCGCCGGCGCGCGGAATCCATGCGTGGGTGTGACCCGCCGAAGATCACTGCGCCACGGTCGATAGGATTGAGTGCGAATGGCTCGAAGGTGCCCGCTATGATCACCCGGTGGCCGCGATCCTCGAGCGTTCTGTAGAGCCTGTCGGCCAGGTCCAAACTGGCGGGAAGCGTCGACGCCGACGTGGTCACGTCGATGACCTGTTGTCGCTTTGGGAGTTCCAAGTATGCCGCGGCGACAGCCGCGGCATCTTTCGCGTCTTCGGGATCCATAGCAGAGGCGCCGAGATCCGCCTCTGTGGGGTGCGCGTGAACATTCGCCTCGTCCGCATCGTCCGGCCCTTTGGCTCGCCCGGATTTGGCTGCCGCGGCTTCGAAGAGCGGGCGCGCCGACGTTACCAGCGGATGCTCCGCGACTTCGCCGTCACGTCGCGGGCGGCGAACTGCGTGTTGAATGGGCTGAGCTGTATGAAGTCGGACCTGTCGCGCGACAGCGATCTGAGCTAATGCGCTTCAGCCGTCAGAAATCCCACCGCGCCGGAACTCAGCGAAATAGATCGCCAGCCGCCACCCGGCCGAGAGACGGGAATGGCAAATGCGTGAGACAAGCCGTGAGCCGTTCGCCGCAAGTTCCCGCATCAGACGAACCCGCACGCGGGTCGCCTCCTCGGGATCGTGTTCAAAACCGTTGCGCTACTCCGGATGATCGAACGAAACCGGAAATATCGCGTCGCCCGCGAACATCAGTCGTCCGCCACCCCGTGAGCCACTGGAAACGTTTTCTATCCAGCAAAATTGGAAATGGGGGAAATTATTTCCCTTTAGCAAAGATCATCCGACACAACTTATCTCGATAATATCTATTGTATTTGTAGTCTTCTCCATAATGCGAGGGACCATGAGCAAAAACGAAATGCAAATCGAGGCGGACGTGCTTGTCGTTGGCGGGGGCCCGGCAGGCTGCTGGGCCGCCTGGAATGCCGCCTCAAATGGCGCAAGCGTGATCCTGATCGAGAAAGGTTACGTCGGCACAAGCGGCGCGACGGCAGCGGGCAACACAACCACAATCTACACGCGTCGTGGCAGCACGGAACGAGCGGCGACGGTCTATCAGAGACTTCGGCTTGGCCATGGCTTCGCCGAGGCCGAACGCATTGAACGCGTGCTTGATCGCACTCTGCAGAACCTCGACCTCCTGGCGGATTGGGGTTACGACTTCCCGAGTTACGAGGATGGCCGTCCTTACCGCGGAATGCTTCGCGGTCCCGACTACCTTCGGTTCATGCGTCAGAAGCTCATCAAGGCCCGCGTCAAGGTCATCGATCATTGTCCCGTGGAGGAGCTCCTGGTTTCAGACGGAGCGGTCTCGGGGGCGGTCGCCCGCTTTCGCCGCACCGGTGAGGCGCTGGAAATACGATCGGGCGCGGTCGTCATCGCTACCGGCGGGTGCGCATTCCTAAGCGGCGCAATTGGCACCAATAATCTGACGGGCGACGGCTACTTCATGGCGGCCGAAGCGGGCGCGGTGCTTTCGGGAATGGAGTTCTCGGCACAGTATGGCATCTCGCCGGCCTATTCGAGCGTAACAAAGGGCGTGGTCTACTTCTGGGGCACCTTCAGCGATGAAGCCGGAAACGTCCTCACTGCACCCGGAGACCGACAGGCCGTCGTGGCAAGTGAACTGACAAAAGGCCCCGTCTACGCCATTCTCGACAAAGCTGACGCTCGCCTCCAGGAAGGTTTCCGCAAGGGCCAACCGAACATCTTCGTTCCGTTCGACCGGATGGGCATCGACCCCTTTACTCAGCGCTTCCCGATTACGCTGCGGCACGAAGGTACCGTCCGTGGAACCGGTGGTCTGAAGATCGATGACCGCTCGACGACCACTGTACCCGGCCTCTTTGCCGCTGGCGACGCGGCCACGCGACAAGGTATGTCCGGCGCGTCGACGGGCGGCGGTGGACCAAATTCGAGCTGGGCGATTGCGACCGGCTCGTGGGCGGGAGAGGATGCGGCCAAATTCGTGCGCTCTCTCGGCCCGACCTGGAAGTCGAGACACGTCCGCCCTGCCAGCGAGCGAGCGGAAGTTAGTGCCACCGCGGTCCATGGAGATTTGGACGCCGTCATTGAACTAGCCAAGAAGCAGATACTACCCCTGGACGGAGGTTATTTCAGGAGCCACGATAGCCTTTCGCGCGCGGCTGAGACGCTCTCCGACCTATGGCACGACGCAGGATGGCGGTCCGGTCCGGCGGCGAAGGTCCGTGAGGCGGAAGCCTTGATCGCAACGGCACGCTGGGCGACCGAAAGCGCTCTGCTCCGGAAGGAGAGCCGAGGCCTTCAGCGCCGGACCGACTTCCCGGAAACGAACCCTCTCCTGGCTCGCTCGATCGACTCCGGCGGTATCGGCGAAGTCTGGGCGTCTCTCCAATCTCAGCAGCAATTGAGTGCAGCATCATGATTGAAATCGTCAGCGAGGATCGCTGCATCAAGTGCGACCTTTGTGTCGAAGCATGTCCCGACAACGTCTTCGATGCCATACCCAGCGGCATCCCTGTCATCGCGCGTCAATCCGACTGTCAGACGTGCTTTCTGTGCGAGCTCTTCTGCCCGACTGATGCCCTCTACGTCTCGCCGCTATCGGAGGCGATCGAGGGCTCGATTGAGAGCGAGCTCGTGGCCCGAGGCGTCATGGGCAGCTTCCGTCGCGAGATGGGCTGGAAAAACGCAAAGCCGCGCGGCACTGCGGGCGACATGAGCTACCGGATTTTCGAGACCGGAACTATTACCCCCTAACTGGAGAGACAAATGAGACGGCTTCTTTCAACCTTCCTGCTGGCGGCGACCGTCATGTTTGGCGCGGCAACCGCGCACGCGGAGGAAGCGCCAGCTACAATCCGCTTCGGCGACGTGGGTTTCGGCTTCGGCACCCCGTTCGGGGTCGGACTGCAGGCCATCGCCGACGCAAAAGGCTTCATTGCAGATGAGTTCAAGGGAACGCCCACAAAGGTCGAGTTCACCTATTTCACCGGAACCGGTCCGGCAATCAACGAGGCCCTCTCGAACGGACAGCTCGATTTCGCATCCTACGGCGCAGTACCGAACATCATCGGCAAGGCGAACGGCCTCGATACGGTGATCCTGGCTTCCTACGGCGGAACAACCATCTTCGGTGCCGCCCGGCCCGATCTCGAGATCAAGTCTATCGCTGACTTGAAGGGTAAGAAGGTCGCGATCCAGAAGGCGACGATTATTCACTGGGGCCTCATCACGGCGCTGAAGAACGCTGGCTTGTCAGAGAAGGACATCACGATCGTCGACCTGAAGAACGCCGACCAGCTCGCCGCTATTGCAGCGAAGAGCGTGGATGCTGTCTTCGGCGCGGATTTCCTCCTGCCGCTGGAAGACAAGGGCGTCGCGAAAATCTTCTACAAGTCGTCGGAAGCCGGCGCATCGGGCGACGGTTTCGGCGCTTTTCTGGTCACCGACAAATTCCGCAAGGCCTATCCAGAAGCCACCCAGAAAGTAGTGACGGGTTTCGTCAAGGCGGCGCAGTGGCTTGCCGACGACAAGAACCGTGAGGAGGCCTTCAAGATATGGTCGCGGGCCGGATCGCCCGTCGAGATCATCAGCAAGTCGAATGCCGGTAGTCAGCTCGGTCAGAAGTACAATCCGCGTCTCGACGACTTCTTCGTAGCCCGCTACCGCAGCGCAATTGACTTTAACCGCGAGCAGAAGCTGATCCGCCGCGACGTCGATCTCGACGCCTGGGTCGACCCCACCTACGTCGACAACGCGGTCAAGACATTGAACCTCCAGGCGCTCTGGCCAGATCGCTCGGCAACCGGCGTCCTTCAGAACTGATCGGATATTAAATGGCTACGTTCGGAGCTGAAGACGAGTTTTCTGTCCCGCGGGCGGCTCCGAACGTGCGGTTTGCGAAGGTGAAGTCCCTTGCCGGGACCGGTCTTCTGATCCTGGCCCTGCCTGCCGCGCTGCTCGCGCTCTGGTGGACGGCATCAATCAACGGCTGGGTTTCGCCCCAGGTTCTGCCCCAGCCAGACTGGGTTGTTCAGACGTTTCTGGACCTCCTGGCAAGCGGCGATATTCTTGCTGCTGCTGCCGTGAGCTTCCGGCGCATCGCAGAAGGTTTTCTAATCGGAGCCACGCTCGGGTTTTTCTTTGGCCTTCTCATCGGCAAATTCAAGACCGCCGACGCCTACCTCGGACCAACCTTCCGGGCTCTGGCCGCCGTTCCCTCGCTCGGATGGCTCCCGATCCTAATCTTGCTTCTCGGGATCGAAGAGAGCCTCAAGATCGTAATACTCGCCAAGGCTTGCTTCGTGCCTATGGCCATCAGCACTGCCGAGGGGGCAAGAAACATCCCAGCCGGATTGACGGAGGTCGCACAGGTTCTGGGCCTTCGTAAACGAACCCGGTTCCTCAAGCTGACTGTCCCGGCGATGGCTCCGTTCATCGCCAGCGGTGTCCGGCTTTCGCTCAGCCAGGCGTTCGTATCCCTTATCGTCGTCGAGATGCTCGCGGGCACCGACGGCCTCGGCTATATGATGGTCTGGGGGCGCACCCTTTTCCAGCTCGATATTGTCATTGTCGGCATGATCGTGGTCGGTGTCGTCGGCTTCGTGTTGGACATCCTCCTAAAGCGGGCCGAGTCTCTCATTATCAAGGGGAGCGGCGCAAATGGCTGAGCGACTCCTTCGAACATCGTTTCCCCGTGGTACGGTCGTGCCGATGACCGCGGCGGCGATATGGTGGCTTGCCTCTTCCACGGGCCTCCTCTCCGGGCCCATGGCAGTGAGCCCACTGCAGGTTATCCAGACGCCTTTCCTCGACGCTTCGGGGCGCGAACTGTGGGCGGCGCTCTTGGCGAGCATGCTGCGGGTTTTCGCGGGCGGCTTCCTCGGAGGCTTGGCTGGCCTTATTCTTGGCTACGTCGCCGGCATGTACCGGGGCGCCGGTCTTGGGCTTTCTCCGACAATTCACACGGTTCGTCAGGTCGCATTGTTCGCCTGGATACCGCTGCTCACCGCGTGGTTCGGCAACGGAGAAGGCACGAAGCTCGTTTTCACGGCCCTATCGACATTCTTCCCACTCTTCCTGGCGACCGAGCAAGGTATCCGACAGGTTCCCAGGCCGTTGGTCGAAGTTGCTCAGACGCTGGCTCTTCGCCCGACGACCCGCATCCTCCGCCTCTATCTTCCCGCCGCCCTACCGAACATCTACGTAGGCCTGCAGATAGCCGCGCTGTCCGCCTGGATCGGCACCATCGGAGCGGAGTATGCGATCGGAAATGGTCGAGGCCTTGGAAGCTATATCGCAAGCGCTCGCGATCAATTCCGCATGGACATCGTCATCGTCGGGGTCTTCGCCCTGGCCGTAGGCGGGGTGCTTCTCGCCGCTGCCATCCGCCTCGCCACTTCGAAACTATCACCTTGGAACCGAGAAATATGATGGACGCCCTTTCCATAGAGCATGTAAGCAAGTCCTACCTCCTCGAGGGTGTTTCGCGTCCGGTGCTGAAGGACGTCAACTTCCAGGTTCGCCGCAACGAAATCGTCGCCATCGTCGGCGCTTCCGGCTGTGGAAAATCCACGCTGCTCAGACTGATTGTCGGTCTCGATGACGCTTACCGCGGCTCCATCACACGCGGCGGTCCGGACGGCTCTGCTTCCGCAAAGGTGGGTATGGTGTTCCAGGATCACCGCCTATATCCGTGGCTGACGATCGAGGGCAACATCGACCTTGCCTTTGACAACACCGACCTTTCCGCGTCGGCCAGACGCGGGCGGGTTCGGCACTACCTCGAGCTCGTCGGGCTCGGCGATTACGCCAGAGCGTATCCAAGACAGCTCTCGGGCGGCATGGCCCAACGCGCCGCGATCGCCAGGGCCCTTGCGCAAGAACCTGACATCCTCCTGATGGACGAGCCGTTCGGCGCTCTGGACTCGATTCTGAGGATGCGCCTCCAGGACGAACTGCTATCGATCTGGGAGAGAAACCGCGTCTCGATCGTCATCGTGACCCACGACGTCGAGGAGGCTCTTTACCTCGCGGACCGGGTTTTGGTCATGGAGCCCAATCCCGGAAGAATCCGAGACGTTTTCGAAGTCGGCTTGCCCAGGCCGCGCGACCGAGGCGGATTCGGGCTTTCGGACTTGAAGAAGCGCTGCCTGTCCACACTGGTCTGAAGCAAGAAGCAAATCTCGCCGCTGATAGCCGCTTTCAGACCGCCGCGACCCGCCCGACGGAATGCGCTGGTCGATTACTAGCTATCATCCTGCGTTCGAAGCCTGCAGCGTTGACGTGCCTGAGCGCGCCATAGCTTGCGCCGGGCATCTGGCGGTTCTAAGTGCCTATACTTGCCGCCGGAAATTTGGGCCAGTCCAGAGCTAGGCCACTGCGAACCAGCTCGGCACCCAAATCGCGGCCATCGGGCAGGAAACATTCTGCCACCATGCGGTCGTGTGACAGTTCGGGCTTGATCCGAGCCGTCACTGTCCGGCCCTTGCACAATTGAATCAAGGCCCATTTCGACCGCTGGCCCCAAGGATGATCCAGTTCGGGTGCATCTATGCCGGCAAGCCGCATGCGAATGTTGTTAATCACGATGGTGTCCCCATCGATGACCCAGTACCGACCCCGCAGGATGGTTTCCATTTGGAGCAGCTGGGCCGGGTTGATTCCGATGGCCCGCGACGCCACCTGCTCCCGAAGGATTAGTGGTGGAAACGGTTCCGTCGTCTCACGGGGCAACTGGGGGCGGCCTCTTCCGGCAAACAGCCGCACCAGCATCCGAAGCAGTCCCATTCCCAAATGTCCCCTCGATTCGTAATGGCCTTGAAGACCTAGGGACTGTCGCGACGGCAGTGTTGCTTTTCGCTGCCAATCTTTTGTCGGTGAGAGCCATTCACGGTTTTCCTTTCGGAATAACCGCAACGAATGTTGTGTGAGATTTCTACCAGTTTTACAGATCGGCCGGGATTTCGCTTTCATCCATTCTTCGGGCAATTCGTCGCGCCAGCACTCCCCGATGTAATTGGCGCGTAAACCTTGTCGGGCGTAATGGCACACACCACTAGGTGTGATGTGTGCCCTTTGGTCAGCGGTTGTGACCGCCGTTTTCGCCAGCGGCGCTCTGCGCGTTATGCACTTCGTCGGCGCGGCTGCCCGGAGAAGTGGTCTGGTCGCCAGAGAAGAAACCAGAACCCGTACCGTTACCGGATACGACGTCACCGTTACCCTTGGCAGCAGAGGACTGTTGACCGATGATCGAGCCCTGAGACTTTGAGTTGGTGTTGTAAGAGATAGTGGCGCCTGCAAAGGCGTGAGTGGATGCGAGTAGCGAAATAGCCCCAGCAACTGCGAGAATGCACTTCAAGATTTGTGTACCCCTGTTTACCCAAGTTTGCGCTGACATTCGCGCGACACCAACGTTACAAGGGATACAAATAACGAGTCCAGAGGTGTTACTTGCGGAAGGCAGATAATAAGTTGTGCCATCATGCCAAAGCTGTGGAGAAGTCCGGCTATCCTTGATAAGTGCTATGCATGGCGCGCATGTTGCTGTAGAGATATCGAATATTGCTTCGGGGATTTTCCGCCACAACTGAGAGAATGCCGCGCAGTCATGGGAATGACCATGCGTAACTTACTCCGTGCGGAGACAAATTTCAGTCCAGTATAGCTATCAGCACCGTTAAGACCACGGCGGTCAAGGCGGCAAATGCGATTGCAAATGTGAGATTGCGTCCAAGAGACCTGACAATCGAGTGAAGGGCGTTTGGAGTGTCCGCCCCCTTCGCTGAGGAAGCAGAGATGCCAGACACGGTGTGCATTCCGACCAAAGGATCACCACTTTTTTGGTCGGGCATTTTGGCCATGCTTGGTCTCCACCGGGTGAAGGTCTCTTTGGCAATACTAGCAACCACCGCGCTAAAACCCAACAGGTTCCGGCTTCGCTATCGCCCCGGTGCCGTTCACGATCACCCGAGGCGATGGAAGGCCTGTTCGAGAAGCAAGCGGAGACAGCGCTGCGCTGGATGCCCTGATTGCCGATCTGACGGCGCGGCGCTCCCAACTTTAGGAACCGAGATGAGCAATCTTTTTGCTGTCTCAGCCATCGCTCTGGCCTTCTCCCGCTCCGCCGGGGTGCGCGGGATCAGAAAGGCATCGCCGTGGGTCTCAGTGCCTTGGTCAATGATGACTAGGCAGAAGCTTGCACCTGCTCAGGCGTTCTGCGCCCTCCTCCCAATGTTCACCAGCAGGGCGATGATGACGGTGCCTGCGATGAAGACGAATGCTGCGGCAGCGATGGCCGGACTGATATTCTCCCTGATTGTAGAGAACATCTGACGGGCAAGGGTGCGTTGGTTAGGTCCGGCCACGAACAATGTCAGGACGACCTCGTCCAATGACGTTGCAAAGGCAAAAACGGCACCGGAAATGATCCCCGGCATTGCCAGGGGAAGAGTCACGGTTCGCAATACCACGTGGGGCGCTGCTCCCATGCTCGCCGCAGCGTGCTCCAAGCGATGATCGATCCCCTGCAAAGATGCCGTCACGTTGACCACGACAAACGGTATAGCGAGAACCGAATGAGCAATGATGACGCCGAGATACGTATTGGCGAGACCGTACTGGGCGAACATAAGCTGCATCCCTACCCCCAGCACAACCGCTGGGACGACCATGGGCAGCAAGAAGACAGTACGGATGAACCCAAATAGTAACGAAATCTTCTTTCCGCGAAGGCCCAGGGAGCCAATTGTCCCGAGAATAGTAGCAAGGACCGTCGTTCCAGCACCAATCACCAGGCTATTGAAGATCGAGCGGCGCCAGGCGTCCGCCGTGAGAAGTTCGTGAAACCACCGGAGAGAGAAACTTGGAATCGGGTAGTTGAGGAACACGCTGTTGGTAAATGCCAACGGTAAGATTGCGATCAAGGGAGCCATCAGAAAGAAAACGACGGCTGCTCCGAAGACTAGCTTTGCGATGGTCAACGGCTTCATGTCCGAGCCTCCTCAGAAGAAAGCCGCAGATAGACGATATAGAGCAGGATCGTCGCTATCAGGAGTACTAGGCCGAGTGCGCCGGCCATGCCCCAGTTCGCAGCACCGGTCGCATAGTAGGCAATAACCGAACTGATCATTTGATCTTTGGCACCGCCGATAAGCGCGGGCGTGATGTAGTAACCAAGTGCACTCATGAAGACGAGCAGCGATCCAGAGACAACGCCGCGAAGCGAGAGGGGAAGAAGCACAAGGTAGAAGGAGCGGACCGGATTTGCCCCGAGCGATGCGGCCGCAGGCATCAGATTCTTGGGAATACTGATCAGCACACTGAAGATCGGCAGCACCATGAACGGCAATAGCACGTGGGTCATGGCGATCACGACCCCAACCCTGTTGAAGATCAAAGGGATAGGCCCGCTGGTCAAACCAACTGCTTGAAGTGTGGAGTTGATTAGTCCGTTGTCCTGAAGCAGGATGAACCAAGCCGCTGTTCGAACGAGAAGCGATGTCCATAGTGGCAACAGGACTGCGCCCAGCAACAACTGCCTGGTCCAGCCTGTGACTGAGGATGCGACCATTGCAAACGGCATGCCCAGCAGAATGCAGCAAATCGTCACAGTAGCGGCGGTAGTGAGCGTCCGGATCAAGGTATCCCGATTGGCGGACGTTCCTGCTGGAGCACTCGTGATCGATCCATTTACGTCCCGGGTCAAATCCACGGCGGCAAGCAGGTTGCGGTCCGTTATTGGAGAACTTGCTGCGTCTTGGATAGCAATCCAGAATGCAGGATCACTCCAGCGATTGTCGATCGTCGTAAGGTCGCTAATGTTGGGGTCGGATGAAACGGCGGATTTTGTCTTACTCATCAGGGTGCGGAAGCCTGATTTGGCGCTGTTCAATCGCCGAACGAGATCCCCAAAAAGCTCGTCGTCCTGGATGCCCCGGATGTCGGCTGCAAAAGCCTTTTGAGCGTCAGCTGGGGGAGCGCTCGCCCTGTCCCACTCCTTCAATTCAGAGGCGACCGTTGGCAGAGCACGAGATGCGACGGGGTCGGATACTGCCGACTTCATCATGGTCGCGAGCGGGGCGACGAAGAAGAAGACGAGAAAGAGTGCCAGCGGCGCTACCAACAATAACGATGCGGCTTGTTTCCAGAGCCAAGTGTCCTTCATGCCACGATCCAGCATTGTTCTGGAGAGAAGGAAACGACAACCTCATCGCCAACGCTCAGTGGCGAGGATTTACGGTTCGCCTTGACGATCAAGTCTTTCCCTTGGTTGCGAATGCGAACCTGCAGATGGTCGCCATGATAGACAATATCGGCGACCGTGGCGCTCATGCGATTGCTGGCTGGCGCATCGGAATTGATCTCGACACGCTCGGGTCGAACCGAAACCTTGACCGGTTTGCCCACGTCGGCGATCGTCGAGGTTCGGACCTCGATATTTGCGCCGCTTTCGAGATGGACGCCCAAGACACCATTTCCGGCACTCTTGACCTTGCCCGTTAAAAGGTTCGTTTCCCCGATGAATTCAGCAACGAACTGCGTCTGTGGGTTATCGTAAATTTGTGCGGGCGTTCCGATCTGTTCGATTTTCCCGTGATTGAAGATCGCAATCCGGTCGGACATGGTCAGCGCCTCCGTCTGATCGTGAGTGACAAAGACGATCGTCAAACCGAGCCTTCGGTGGATGTCACGGATGTCGAGCTGCATTTGCTCGCGAAGCTTTTTGTCAAGAGCACCGAGGGGCTCGTCCATCAAGACGACTTCAGGTTCGAATACCAACGAACGCGCCAGGGCCACACGCTGTTGCTGTCCCCCAGACAGCTGGATCGGTTTCCGATCCTGAAACGCGCCCAACTGCACCATATCGAGCGCCTTCCCGACCCTCTCCACGATCTCAGATCTGGAGACACCCCTCATTTTCAGGGGAAACGAGACATTTTCTGCAACGGTCATGTGGGGGAACAGAGCGTAGTTTTGAAAAACAACGCCCATATTGCGCTTGTAAGGTGGCAGGCCGTCGACACGCTTCCCGCCAACAGATATCGCGCCGCTGGTCGGCTTCTCGAAGCCCGCAAGCATCATGAGCAAAGTCGTTTTGCCCGAGCCAGACGGGCCCAGCATGCTGACAAACTCGCCCTTTGCAATCGCGAGGTCGAGATTGTCGACGACAGTCATGATCCCGAACGATTTGCTGACTTTTTCGAATTGAATAAAGGCGTTTGTCATGTAAGCCGACTCTTCTCTAACGCGAACTGCTGAAACAGCCGTTCGACAAGGGGCCTCCGAGGAGGCCCCGCACCAATAGTTACTGACCGAGCCAAGCGTTGAATCGCTGGGTCAGTTCCTCAGAGTTATCCGTCCAGAAGTCGACATCCAAGGGAATTGCGCCCTTAAGATTTTCTTCCGAGGTCGGGGATTCTTTCTGGTATTTCTCTGGCACGAGCTTGGAGGCGCCAAGATTTGGCAGGCCGTAAGCAATGTATTCGGGCAACTTGGCCTGGTTTTCGGCTTTGCTTGCGTAGGCAATGAAGTCCATGCCCGCGTCCTTGTTGGGAGCATCCTTCAGAATGACCCAGCTATCGATAGCGTAAACGCTGCCTGGGAACACGAAGCCGAAATGCTTGCCTTCGGAGCGGTTGATGCCGGTGATACGACCATTGTAGGCTGCTGTCATAACGACTTGGCCGGAAGACAGGAGCTGGAGGGGTTGCGCACCTGCATCCCACCAGACGATGTCTTTCTTTAGCTCGTCGAGCTTCTTGAACGCACGGTCGACTCCGCCTTCGGCGCTGAGGACCTTATAGACCTCATTAGCCGGAACGCCGTCCGCCATCAGTGCGAATTCGAGCGCATATTTCGGCCCCTTGCGAAAACCACGCTTGCCTGGGAATTTTTTGGTATCCCAGAAGTCCGCCCACGTCTGGGGTGCTTCCTTAAGCTTGTCGGCGTCGTAAGAAAGACCAGTTGACCAAACAATGTTACCAACACCGCAATCACTGACGGCTGCTGGCAGGAAGGTCTCCTTACCTCCAAGCTTCTGCCAGTCGATCTTTTCGTAGATGCCGTCCGCGCAACCAAGAGCCAATTCCTCGGACTCTACTTCGACAACGTCCCAGTTCGGCGTTCCAGCCTTAACCTTGGCCTGGAGAACACCGTACCCGCCATCCCAGCTCTCATCGAGAACCGGTTTGCCGGACTCCTTTGCATATGGTTCGAAGAAAATTTTGCGCTGTGCGTCTTGGAAATTTCCACCCCAGGACACAACTGTGAGATCACGAGCTTGGGCGGCGAGGACGCCAGTCACCAATACTGTTGACGCAATGAGCGAGACTTTCAGGAGTTTCATCGGCGTTCCCTTTTGTTGGTTTGAACCTCGAACAGGAAACCACGTTTTGCCACTTTTGGAAGTGAGCCTTGGGGGCTTGGTGACTATTCTCACCGCTGGTGAGCGCTGCTAAGAGGGTTAATACGTGGGCGGGGTGATGGCGCTCAGAATTTCACTCTCCCCATCGTGGACATTCCTGAATCGATGTGGAAGACGGCTGTCAAAATAGTAACCATCGCCCGGGCGCAAAATTTTCTGCTGTCCGCCCACGGTAACCTCAACTGCTCCCGACAGGAGCATGCCTGCTTCCTGGGCCGCATGGGTGAACGCTTCGCCAGAATCTGCCCCGACCGCGTAACGCTCGTGGAGCATTAGAAGCTGCCTATTGGGATGATCGAGGCCAATCACTCGATATGAGATCGTATCGACCTTGCCAATTTCTACGAGATCTTGGGACGTGTAGAATGGGGTATACGGTAGGCTAGACTGCAAATCTGAGAAGAAACCCGGCAGCGTGGTACCCAGCGCGTCCAAGACGGCACTCAGCGTGTCGATCGAGGGGCTCATCCGATCCCGCTCAATGAGGGATATCGTCGAGTGTGAGATTCCCGACCGTGCTGCAAGTTCTCTAACACCCAAATCGCGACGACGACGTAGCTCTCTGAGCTTCACCCCAATTTTTGGCATGCGATTTCCCTTTAGAATATGCGCCTTCGCTAGCATGGCATTGGTCTGCACGCGCGCCTATCCACAATGCGCGAAGTCCCTGAGCCGTGGTGAAAATACTGAACACCTGTCTAGTGGGCAATTGTCTGAGCGGCTTCAGTACGGGATGCTTCGTTCCAGCACGCACATAGGAGAACCTCATGACATCGCGGCTCGACGCCCTGAAAGGCAAATTTACACGGATCAAGGAACCGAAGCGCGACGCAGTTTCCGACACTGCTTCGATTGAAAAGACCGTTAAGGAGATCATCGCTAGCGTACGTGAGCGGGGCGACGCCGCAGTGCGTGAATACTCGGTGGCGTTCGATAAGGCCGACGTCGCGAACTTCGAGGTTACCGAGGAAGAGAAGCTGAAGGCTATTGCCGATCTCGACCCGCAAA
This sequence comes from Rhizobium sp. RHZ01, assembly GCF_014851595.1. Taxonomy (NCBI): domain Bacteria; kingdom Pseudomonadati; phylum Pseudomonadota; class Alphaproteobacteria; order Hyphomicrobiales; family Rhizobiaceae; genus Rhizobium; species Rhizobium sp. RHZ01. Next base: position 29,432 of record NZ_JACUZZ010000016.1, on the reverse strand, counting down.
CCCGCGAAGACACTGAGTTCGCCATTGCAAACGTCCGTCGGTTCGCGGAAGCTCAACTCGGAACCATCCTGCCACTCGAAATCGAAAGCCTGCCGGGCCTACACCTTGGCCACCGCGTCATTCCTATCGAGATCGTGGGCTGCTATGTTCCGGGGGGGCGTTACCCCCTCCTCTCGGCACCGGTCATGACCATTGTCCCGGCCAAGGTCGCTGGTTGTGACCAGGTGATCGCATGCCTTCCGCCGAATGCTCATCCCGCGATGATCGCAGGCTGCCATCTCGCTGGCGCAGACCGCATCTTCCGCGTCGGTGGAGCCCAAGCGATTGCGGCTATGGCATACGGTACGGAAACGATCCCCGCAGTCGACAAGATCGTTGGCCCGGGCAACGCCTTCGTCAATGAGGCGAAGCGCCAAGTATTCGGTCAGGTCGGCATCGATCAGCTCGCTGGCCCGAGCGAAATCTTTGTCGTTGCCGATGAGACGGCCAATCCTGCAACCCTCGCAACTGACATGCTGGCCCAGGCAGAGCACGACGTACGCACCCGCGTCGGCCTTGTTACAACCGACCGCAAGCTTGCAGAAGAGACAATCAAGGAAGTAGAGAAGCAGCTTGAAACTCTCTCGACAGCTCCTGTCGCCAGCGTTGCCTGGAAGGATTATGGTGAGGTCACCGTTGTCGACGATGAAGAAACCATGATCGCCTACTCGGATTACATCGCGACGGAGCACCTTCAGGTCCATACCCGTGATCCACAAGCGACCGCTAAGAAGCTGCGCAACTACGGCTCCCTCTTCATTGGCGAACTGGCCAGCGTCGTCTACTCCGACAAGTGCTGCGGCACAAACCACACGTTGCCTACGATGGCTGCCGGCCGTTACACCGGTGGCCTCTGGGTTGGCTCCTATGTAAAGATCGCCACGCACCAGTGGCTAGATGAGCGCGGTGTTGCAGCAGTCGCCCCCGCGGCAGTTCGGCAGAGTGCCACAGAAAAGCTTGAGGGCCACCGCCGCGCAGCAGCGCTTCGCCTAAGTCCCCAGCAGCTTGCCGCAGCAACCAGGTGAGCTGATTAGGGCTAATCGCGATAATCAAATTTTGCGGCAGTGGGAGGCCGCCCGGCAAACGAAACCGGGCGACCTTTTCTTCTGAGCGAGCGCCTCATTGAATTCGGTAGTAATCGACCGCCGTCTTCGATGACATGCGATACCGTGGCATACAGCAAGAAGCACTTAACCGAGAGAAATGTCGTAGGCAGCCGCATTGTCTTGCACGTCCCGAAGCCCTTTATAGGAAGCGTGACGAAGCTTCCCGTCACGCGTCGAGGCTCGGTATTCGATCTCTGCGATAAGTGTCGGTTGGACCCAGACCAGATTTTACGGGTTCCGCTGTAAGCGACCGGCAATCTTTCCGTGACTATGCCTCCAGCAAGTCGGGTCGAGGCACTTGCCACCAGTGTGTCCACGCGAACTGACCGAACCGTGCAATCACGTAGACGACAACTGCGGTCGCAATCAGCAATTCGAAGACCGCCAGCCCGTGGGTTTGGTCGATTAGTTTCTGTCGGATTTGCCAGACCTCTAGCTGATCGGCCGTTTTGAAAAGCGCCGTCGCCCCGATGACCAAGGGGAAAGTGTAAGCCGAAAACCCGGGCGAGAACGGAAGCGCAAGCAATCGTACGAACGCGACATACACAATGGCAGTCATCAGCACCGAGATTCCCATCAGCAGAATAACTGGCAATGGTTGTGGGTCGTCGACCAACGACAAATATCCTGTCAGCGACAGGCTGGCCGGGGCCGCGAGGACCGCCAGCGTCGGCATTGCTGTAACCGCAACGTTCTCCGCAAAGATGAACCGGTAAAACATTACCGGCAGCATCAGCGCGTAGATAACCATCCCGAAATACAACGCAGTAACCGCCAACAAGAACAAAGGTCCTTCGTGGGGACCTCGATAGGACACGGCGGCAACAATGACGCCGACCGGGGGAATAAACCAGCTGGGCACCATATGCGGCAGTTCGAACCGAACCGCCATTCTGTTTCTGGCAAACAATGCCAAGAAGACAACATGCATGCACAGCCCGAACAACCATAGCAACGCCCCGGCCAGATGGCTGGACTGCCAGAGACTTATCGAGACAAGCATCCAAGCCATTGCATACGTAGCAACCACACCGCCCACCACGGGATTGGCGAGGTCGCGGGAAAGCGTTTTCGGGTGAAGGACGAACCGCACGCTCAGCAGGATGAGCAGAAACGCAGCAATCATGGCACCGGTTTCGGCAAGCCCAACGCCAGGAAGCAGATTTTCCCACGACAAGCCAAGGCTCGCGATGCCAAGCGCCAGTCCTGCTACCGGCGTTGGAAAGCTTCTTATTCGTTCTGACAGGTTTTTGAATCCATTTGCGGGCATTGTTTTGCCGCCACGCTTGGTTGGCTTAGCCTGAGCGCACCAATCGTAACGGTCGAGCCTATACTCTGCAATGGCGATGACGTCCGCTATGCGGCCAAGAGCGTACATTGCAACTGAAATGACGTTAGCGGAAATAGCCAACCGTCATGTCACGATTTTGCTATGGCTGATCACCTCTTCGCCAAAGTCGAACGGTGTCTTGCAGTCGCAGGTCACGAGCGTCCCCCTGCCCTTGCCAGCGACCGCGCGATGTCGACGATATCGTCGCGGCCAGCGGTTGGATCCTCTTCACATGAGGAGTGTGGCGTCAACGGCTATCAAGGCGGCATCTTGATCTCCTCGTCTCGAATCCAAGTCTGAGCCCGATACTTTACCGGCCCGGCCTGCGAGCCTGTACAACCTCACATACGGTCGCCGCTCTGGGCGGCTGCACCACGATCCCGCTTGCGGCGGGCAAGGGCTCAGGAGAACGGGACCAACCTTGTTCCCGGCTGTTGAAGCCATGAGGACCCACGGTCCGTTCGCCTGGATCCGTCAGGGCTGATCGGGCCCTGGGGATTGAAAGAGCTTTGCAGTTGAGCTGTCGGCGGTCAGGCGGATTTCAGGCCCCCCCTCGATAACGATGCCGGCGTTCACATATTTCCATAAGGCGACCAACAGCTTGCGGGCGAGCGCCACGATCATCGTCTTTTTTGAAGCGTCCGCCATTGCGAGCGACGCGCTCCTTAAACCAGCAGGACAGCCTGGAGCTCGGCTGGTAGCGCAGCCACAGCCACGCAAGCTCGACCATCGTCGTTCGTAGCCGTGGATTGCCCGCTTTGGAGACGCCCTGCTCGCGATTGATCGAGCCGCTCTGCCATGGCGACGGCGCTAACCCGGCGTAGGCGGCAACTTGACGGCGGTTGTCGAAGTGCCGGAACAGGCCTTCAGTGTGAAGGACTGCCGCAAACTCCGAACCAATTCGAGGGGCGCGTTCTTGACGACGATGCAATTCCGGCTGCGGCGATCACCGAAACCAAGGCGGCGCCCCGCGCCCCGGCCCGCAACAACCAGCAGCCGGAAACCAAACCGGCCGAAACCAAACCGGCGGAAACCGGCCCGATCATTGATGGCGAGGTTTTGCCGCCCGACGACGGCGACGATTTCCCCGGCGACCGTCCTGATTTTCTGACGCGCCTGGAAACGGCTCTGAACGCCTGCTCGAACTTGGAAGCCTTGGCCGAGGTGTGGGAACGCTTCGATGCCATGGCCGTCCTCGATGGCGACGACGCCTCCCAAAAGCGCGCCCTTGAAATCAGCCGCCGCGCCCATGCGCGCTTCAAGAGCGAGGGCAAGTGATGCGGTGGGCTCAAGAATTCCGGATGAACTGGATTCGGGAACGGGTGGCGGCTCTCGGGACGATCAACCGCCTCGATATCATGGCGCAATTCCGCGTTAGCTCACCGACCGCCAGCGCCGATCTGCAGAACGTGCAAAAGCGTTGGCCCGACCTCCTCGAATACGACAAGACCGGCAAGCGCTACGTTGCGAAGGACAGAAGCGGCGAGGTCAGCCATGACCAAAACTGATTACCCGCCACTTCACATGGTCCTCGATCACGGCCGGCTGGTGTCCTCCTCCGCTTACGAACAAGAGCGGCTCGATAGCTATCCGAACGGAACGCCCTTTACCGTCAAGATTACGAGCGAGCGCGGCGGCCGAACCATGCGCCGCTGGTGGCTGGTGCTTGGGTTGGCGGTTCGGCAATGCCAGACGCCATGGAAGACGGCCGAGCAGGCAAGCCAAGCAATCAAGCTGGCGACAGGCTACGTCAAAGTTAAGAAGAGCCCGACCGGGGAAATGGTCGAATACCCGAAATCGCTGTCCGAACTCGACGAACCCGAATTGGAACGGGCGTTTGAAGCCATGGTGTCGGTCCTCTCCCGCATAACAGGAGTCGACGTCCTCACTCTCACCAAGGAGGCGTCGGCCGATGAAGCGAAAGGACCATGACGAGCATCTCACCAAGCTGGCGCGGTTGCTTCTCGATGAGGTTGGCGAACAAGGCTTTGCCCTCTTCCTCTTCGACCGTTCCAGGTTCACCGCCGCCCCGGTTGAACACCTGAGCAACGTCAGGCGGCGGTCGCTGATCGCCGCATTGAAGGAATTCATCGCGCGGGAGGAAGCCAACTACCACCAAGCGCCGCACCGCAAGCAGTAGGAGACCGGCCATGGAACATAACGGCCAGACTTATATCCCGAAACGCCAAGTCGCCCGCCGCTACGGGGTGCATCCGTTCACCATCGATCGGTGGACGAAAAGCGAAGTCGGATTTCCGAAACCCTACCGCTTCGGCGGCGGCGTTCGGCCGAAGCCGCTATGGCGGGTTGCCGATCTCGATTTGTGGGATGCCAAGGCAAAGCCGCCAGACGGCAAGCCTGATTAAAGCCGGCCGGGTCTGAATGAGGGTTAGTCCAGGACCCAGCCAGCCGCCAGATGGGAAGGGAATCCCATAGCCGCCGGCAATGGCACTCGGGCGCGACCCCGAACCGGCAACCGGCTATGCTTATATCATTCAACCCAAACCGTGGGAAAGGCTTCGCCATGAGCGACGAACTGGTAGCAATCGATCTAAGCCACCACAACACCGTTTCCGATTTCCAGGCAGTTGTGGATTCGGGGATTGTCGGGGTTTTTCACAAGGCCACCGAAGGGACAGGCTTTGTTGACGACATGTACGCCAGCCGCCAAGCCAAGGCGCTCGCGGTCGGCCTCAAATGGGGCGCCTACCATTTCTTGAAGCATGGCAGTGCCGGCGAGCAAATGGCGTTCTTCGTCGCTAACGCCAGCTTGGCGTGGGGCTCGCGGGTCGCCATCGACTACGAGGACCCCGACTGCACTTTGGTGGATTTGCACGACGCCCTCGAATGGCTAGACACCAACGCGCCCGATCTTCAGGTGGCGATTTACGGCGGCTCGCTTCTGAAGGAGCAAATCAACGGGGACTATTACGGGGACTTGGCGCAATCGGCGCTGTGGCTGGCCCACTATACCGAAGGGACTCCGTCATGGCCGAAGAACACATGGCCGCAATGGACGCTTTGGCAATATACCGACAGCGAAACCGTTCCCGGCATAGATGGGCCGGTCGACGGAAACCGGTTCAACGGTTCCCGCGAAAACTGCGCCCTATGGTTCGGCCCGGTAGAGCGGGCGCCGGCGGCGCCGGTCGTCGCCTCGGCCACCGTTAAGATAGAGATTACCGCCCCTGAAGGCGTAGAACTGGAAATCGTCGTCAACGGCACCGCGCGATGATCCAGGCCAACCTTGCTTGGCCCCACGCGGCGCCACAGTTGGCCGCTGGCGCGTTATGGCGGATTTGCTTGTCTACGCGCCCTTGCGCGGACGTGGTCTTTGGCTGATCGCGGGCCTTCATGTCGTCCCAATGCGGGTAGTGTTCATGGCAGCCTTGGCGCCTACGTTCTGAAAACTACGACCGCCATCGTCCTCGCCTGACAGGTAGCCCAAGCGTCGAAGGGCTTCCTTGGCGGTGATTAGGGTCATCAGCGCGAGGTAAATCTAATGCGGGTCATGTCCGCAAGGGCGTCAATATGATCCCTCAGCTTAGCCATTGCACACGCTGGGCGACCTTACTCATCGTCTAGCAAGGCTCGAACTTCGGCCAAGGCATCGTTGTATACTTTAAAGCGTTCGTCCATCCATGCTTTCTTGCGCCCCATTTCTGCCCGGAACGGATCAACCGAGGGGGCTTTGATGGCCTTCTCGAGGAAGTCAATCCACTCGTCCTCCGCCAAGGAGAGAGCAGTTCCAGCTTTCATGTGAGCGGCGACCTTCTTTGCGAGATCGGGGTCCGAGGTGCCTATTTGCTCAATATCGGCGATCATTTACGCCGAACGGCGTCCACTTACCCCGAGTGATCTCTCGTCATCCACCGACGTCATTCTTCGTCGTCAACGGTCGGAATGTCCACGACGCGCCCGATCTCGTGCAGATAGCCCACTATATCCGACAGAATGTTATCTCGATTGGGAAAGCCTGAGGCAAACCAACTCGATCCGTCGGTACGTGGCCTCATCCTCCAAGTCGACCGGGTCCGCAATGACATAAGAATGGCGTCCGATTGCTGCGATATCGCTCCCGGCCTCAATCATAGCATTCACAAAGACTTGCGCTTCCATCCAGCTCATACCAACAGGTTGCCACGAGGAACGATTGGGAACTACTCTCAATATTGCTGGGTTCCGTTATGCCCGCCACGGGATTCCGCCCTGCAGATCGGGAAGCAAAGTTGAGCTCGGCCGTACGTCATCTCGAACCGGTAGCTCACGAACCTACCTAAGGGCATACCGGGCTCGCAAAGAAGGCATTTTCCCATGGCTCTACGTCTCCGCCCAGACCTCCCACCATTCCTCCAGGACGAGAACGGCCATATTCCCATGGCGGACGACACCGCGAATTGGCTGGTAATTGTGACGAAAGAGGCAATGGAGGGGGTGGCATCACCACCGGATGCCTCGCACCAGCGGCTTCTGGAACACATAGGGACGTTCGGCGAGGTTGCCACCTATAAGCTGGAGCATGGTCGCGCTGGGGATGAAGACACAATCTGGGTTCAACAGGAGGATGTCGCCGAATGGCGAAGCACTCGGGCCAACCGATTGTAGGGCTTCGAGCCTCCGGTTCCGTCGCGTAACCTCCCCTGCCGCTTCGAACATGCCCCAGCACCAACCAGCATCGTAGGTCTGCGGAACTTTGACGGCACCGTCTGAAGGGCGGATCTCTGCCGTTGTCAACGGCCGGGGTGAGGTCGAGCTTCGTTCGGCAGGAGGTTGACCTTCAGCGAAGACCGGACAAACGAAAGGCTCCAGAGGGATTTCACTCTCGGAGCCTTACGTTGGATCGCCTGCGGTTCCGGCTTTTTGCCTTGGTCTCGCTTTCACTGACTTTGGCTTGAGCTGAACGCTTCAAGGGACCTTCGAAGACATTGCTCCCAAAGCATGCGCTAATCAAGCCAGCAACGTTGACCTATCGACGTTTTCCTATCTATACCCGCCGCCCTCCGCCTGTCGGGCGCTATTCTCCTCGATTGGCCTCTCATCACAAACAGTTGGCACATAAGCGCAAGCGCCGCCGATTGAGCGATCCCATCTAGCAGACGTTTGAGGTGCGAAACCTAAAGGAACGATAACATGAGGAAGGCTCTAATCATCGGAGCCGCCCTTTTGGGCGGCACCACCCTCGCGCATGCCGACCCAAATCCCACAAGGACAGCGTATTCTGACCTTCTGTCAGCACAACATTGAAAGATGTCACCACACGGCGACGTATTCTCGACACTCAGTCGATGGCATACTCAGTCTGCCGTATTTCTAGCTTTGTGCCGCTCTCGGAAACAATTCTTAGTGTCCTGATCAAATCAGTCGCATGAAGGAGCGCGGATGTACGTTGCTTCTCTCCCAGATTCCCGATTTCGTTTGCCAGATCATACAACTCGACGACAGCATCGCGCGACGTTCCACTTCCGGGAATGCCAACGCTTTCCCGAAGCTCCCGGATCTTCACAATCGACCGAAAAAGGAGCAATTGAACCTGACTGTCCGTGAGCTTCTGGATTTCGTTAGCTGCCCGCAGCAGTTCTGCGATTAGCTCAGACACGTTACTCATCGAATTATCTTGCGTTTTCAGTACCGCCACGCTCCAGTTTGGCGACCCAGCCGCGAGTAAGACCCTTGCTAATGCAACGATTGGAGATCGCGACCTGTTCCCGCAGGAACCTGCAGTCCTCCAGTAGGGTCAAAATCGTAGCTCTCACGTCTCCGTCATGCCAAGCGAGGGCAAGGTCAACGGGATCAATTGGTTCAATGGAATTCCGTTCGGCAAGCATGTTCGCTCCGACATCTGTTCGGTAGGACACCGCGTTTTTTGAGGTCAGGCTCATTTACCCGGACGCTGCCGTCGCCATGCGCCCGCTCGGGCTACCCCCTTGCACTCGGCAACGATAGCCACGCGGGCGAGTCGCGACAATGCACTTTTGTGGAAGAGAGTCTGCGCGATGAGCTGCAAAAAAAAATGACTGAATCCGAGTGTTTTTGCGGTCACCACGAGGACATCGCGAGCCTCTCCGCTTGGGGCCTTGGCAGCTTGTCACAAACAATTGGCTAGATAGCGCAAGCGACGCAGCGAAACATCGCTTATCTGCCAACACGAAAAAGCGTGAACGCCGAAACCGGGTTGCCGGTCATACGCATTGAGCATTGCGTGTCTTGATGATGGCTGCTCGTATGGAACACCACGGATGATAAGGCTGTCATTCGCGGTTGCTGCCGCTCTTTTATCCGCGTCCACCTGCTTTGCCGGTGTCCGTTCATATCAGAACGGCAACACTCTCTTGGCAGACTGCACCGCAAAGGCGTCCACCCGGAAGGCCTTCTGCATCGGCTACATTGAGGGTGTCGTTGATGGCCTTGAAGTAGCCCGGGACATTACCGGTGCGGGTCAATGCCTGCGTTATGAAATCACCGGCGGCCAACTCATGGATGTGGTGGTGAAGTCGCTACGACTGAACAAGAGCCTCGGGATGTCACGTGAGCTTGCCGCGCGTTGGGTCGGGGTGAGCACGAACAAACAAGTTTGATGAAATGGCCGCGGATGGGCGCATGCCAAGGCCGAAGCAAATTGACGCGCGATTGGTTTGGGAGTGCTAGCAGCGCGTGGCGGCCCGCGTCAAACTGGCCAAAGCCTACCCAAATCCGGCCGCCAAAGATGGTTTGGTGGCCCTGACGCACAATCGGCGGCAGGTTTCCCTACCGCCGCTCTGCGCTACGTGTACGCCCGATATTTGGGGTGCTGGCCTTGGGGAACCAGTCCTGGGACTTGCTCTTGGACGCCAATACCTTGCATCCCGGAAAGCCAGCTGATTGATCCCGTATATGGAATGGGCGGAAACCCGGCATCCTTCGAGCAAGCGGCGGAAAGCAGCCACGATCGCGAAACCGCACAGGATCGTGGCAATGCACTGCTCCGTGGTTGCCGAACCGACATACAGGCAGAGAGTCTGGCCCCAACTATTGTCGGAGCCTCCTGTCATCAAGAGCGGCGCGGCGGTAGTCCCCTTGCCCTGATTCTGCCAGATCAGATGACCCATTCCTGGATCGACACGTGGTCGACGGCGAAGCCGGCGTAGCCGTGCCTAACTCCGTTCGCGTCCGTGCAATCCGTCATGCCGGTCGACTCGATCGTCAGGTGATCTGCGCCGTCCTGACCGGTGACATCAACCTTAAAATCGTGGAACTTGTTCCAATCGACCTGACCGCCCGCGTCCGTGAAGTCAGCCAAGCTGATATCTTTGACCACCTGGCCGTTGAACCTGAACAGGAGATGGTCATCTGCGTCGGGCTGGTACGTGTTGGTACCCACGCTGTTGGTGAAAACGATGTTCTCGGCGGCGACGGAGACAGTCAACTGTGCCCGCTGACCCGTTCCGAGGTCAAGGTCCTGACCGATCTTGATGTTACCCGGCGATGCCGACGTGTCGAGCCACTGGTGTTCGTCGGCGGCGAAGCCGGTGACAAAACCGAACTTCTCGTGCTGCACCTGCATTGGCTGCGAAGTTCCGGCTTCGTTGTTCCACCCTGCGATGGAGTTGAGATTGATAAAGCCGTGTTCGTTGTTGGCGTTATCCTGCTCGAAGTTCCAGTTCTTGACCAGTTCGTTTCCGCTCAGGTGTTCGCGGCAGTCAGAGACCCAGTCGTTCAGAACGACGTGATCAATGGCCAAGCCTTGGTAGGCAGCGTCTTGGCCGCTCGACTTGATGAACAACTGATCGGTGGCCAAGCTGTCATTGGCATGCACAGTGACGTCGAACTTGTAGAACTCATTGGAGGTGGCCAGGTCCGAGGCTTTAACCGTCTTCACGAGTTCGTAGTTCCACCAAAACTCCACCACCGCGTTCGGATCCGTGTGGCCATCGATGCCGAGATCTTGCTTGGCGATCGAGAACGACAACTGAGCGTCGTGCTCAATATTGGTGGTCCTGTTGGACTCGCTCAGCTGTATCCAGATGTTACCTGGCGATGCCGCAGTGTCGAGCCATTGATGCTCACCAGCACCAAATCCCGTCTGAGGACCGTTCGTGCCGTCCACAACTTCCATCGACTTCGCATAAGTGCCGAGGCCTTGGCTTTCAGCGTAATCGGCAACGTTGAACCAACCGGTCGGTGCAGACGTTTGCTGATAACCGCGCGGGTCGGTTACGACGGTGTCCTCGAAAGTCCACGAGGCGATCACGTTGCCGGCGTGTGGAGAGCAAACCGGCTTTTCGTCCGTGCCGGCGATGTCGATACTGACCGAAGTCTCGGTGCCGTCGACGCTGAACACTTTGAACGTGTCGGTGTAGTGCTGGTCCTTCACGAACTCGTTGTGGGCGCTGTCGGCGGTGTAAGTCCACTTACCGTCGGTACCAATCGAGAAGTGACCGTATTCACCGGCAAAGTTGGTCTGTGGCTTGAACGTATCCTGACCAGCGTCCGGGTCGGTGGCGGTCAACTGACCGTGAGCCGAGATGTCGGCTATCGTGTCACCCTCGGTCAGGTGCACCACGTCGGCCGATAATTTCGCGACGTCGTTGACACCAGTGATGTTTAACGTCAGCGTGGCCGTGCTGGTGCCGCCGTGCTGGTCGGTCACGGTGTAGTTGAACGTATCGGTAGCGGGCTCACCTTCCGCCAGCGCCGTCGCGTGATTGGCGACGTAACTGTAACTGCCGTCCGACTTGATCGTGAGATCACCGTAGACACCCTGGATAAGGGTGCCCGCGTCGGTGACATCGGCGGTCCCGACTTTCAGCACTTTCAACGTCTGGCCGACGTCCGAATCTGAATCGTTCGCCAACACACCGTTGATCGCCGACACGGTGATGGATGCGTCTTCGGCAACCGCCGCGCTCTCGCCCACCGCAACCGGTGCGTCGTTAATCACGACCGGGGCTGGCGGGGGCGGCGTACCAACAACATCCACGTGAGCCGAGGACCATGTACCCTTGTTACCGATTTGGACCATGTAGTCGAAGTCCTGACCGTGTTCACCGATGTCAAACGACATCCAATTGTGAGTGACCGGGTCGATCTTTACGGTGATCCCGTGATCGAGCAGGTAAGCCTTCTGCGCGTCGAGGGTCGGGATGCCGTTGACAACGGCACCATATTTGCCACCGGCGTAGTCGGTGATGTTGCCGAAGAAAAACTGCTTGGTGACGTCAACCTTGGCGGCCCCGCCGGGGTCGTTCTTGAGCAGATCGGCGATGGTGAAGTCATAGTCCCCGTTCAAGCCGACGACGTCGTCCTTGGCCGCGCCCGAATTCTGTGCGGAGTTTGATGTTGTAGAAGTACCCATTTTTTGCGTTTCCAGTTACTGGAGGCTATGTGTGTTCCGGGTCCCGTCCTCGCCCTGTTCACGACGGGTCGGTAGACGGACGGGACGTTTCCCTCCCGTCCGCTGTTATCAAGCGATGATGAAATCAGCGGCTGTTAGCGCCGTCCCGGCATGAAGCTGGGCGAACTGGACCGCGACACCGGCACCGTTGGCGTACGGTCGAAGAGCGGGCCGAAAGGCCCGCTCCCAATTCGCTCGCGAGAAGGATCGCACCTCAGAGGATGAAATCCGAAGCGGTCAAGCCCAGGCCGGTACCTGTCAGGGTGATCGTCATTTCGTCGTTGCCCGTATTGCCGTTGGTATCGAAGTGAACGGTCGTGTTCCCGCCACCTTCCGTGAACCAGACGCCGTGCGCGGTGGCCACGGTGCCACCGAATGTGAAGTCACCAGTACCTCCGCCACCCGAGTTGATCGAGTGCACGTCGATTTTATCGAACCCATGGTGGAAGTCGTGGATCGTGTCGGGAGCGTTGAACAAGCTATCGTCTGCAGTCGTAAACACGAACTTGTCGTTGCCGGAGCCGCCCCAGAGGTGATCCGCACCGTTACCGCCGGTGATGTTGTCGTCGCCTGATCCCCCATAGATCGTATCGTTTCCATTTTGACCCTGGAGATCGTCGTTGCCGCCACGGCCGTACAGGGTGTCGCCGCCATCTTTAGCGTTGACCTGATCGCCGTTTATGGGGTCGTTAGTGGCAACGATTGTATCGGCTTGTTGGCTTCCATTGAAGGTGTGACCATTGCCGGTGGCACCGCCCGACGTCACTTGTAGGTTGCCATTGACGTCGCGGACGTCATAGTCATTTGTGGTGTCGCTATCGGCTTCGACAACGTCGGTGATTGCGAGATGGAAGTTCTGCGAGGCGTCCGGATTGCCGCCGACGCTTGCGTCATTGACGTTCACCGTCACGTCGTAGCTTTTCTGCGTCTCGAAGTCCGCGCCGCCGATGAAGTGCAACTCGGTGCCGACGATCTTAAACGCCGCAGCGTCGGTGCCCGACAGTGACACTACGTTGGTCCCCAGCGCGTCGTCGGAGACAACGATGTCGGCAACCTTGATCTCGCCGCCGTTCTCCGCCGTCGACGCCAGCGTGTTCCCCAGCGCCACGCTCGGTGCCTCGTTCACGTCGGTGATGGCGAGATGGAAGTTCTGCGAGGCGTCCGGATTGCCGCCGACGCTTGCGTCATTGACGTTCACCATGACGTCGTAGCCCGCCTTGGTTTCGAAGTTCGCACCGCCGTTGAAGTGCAGCTCCTTGCCGCCACCCGCTCCGTCCACGATCGAGAACGAGGCCGCATCCACCCCCGACAGCGACAGCACATTGGTGCCAGAATCGACGTCCGTCACTGCAATATCGGCAACCTTGATCGAGCCCCCATTCTCGGAGGTCGATATCACCGTGTTCGACAGTACTACCGCGGTCGGCGCGTCGTTGACCGCCGCCAGCGATAACGTCTGGCTGGCCGTGACGTCGCCGCCGTTACCGTCGGTGACATGATAGCTGAGGTCGACCTGACCGTTGAAGTTGGCGGCCGGCTTGAAGGTCCAGCTGTCGTCGGCGTTTTTGGCCCAGGTGCCGTCATTCGAGGACAGCCCCGAGACCGAGAGCGCGTCGTTCTCCACATCGGTGTAGCCGGCCAGAAGATCGGCCTTGCTGATCGTGTAGCTCGTGTCCTCGGTGCCGGCCGCGAGCGTCGCCGGCGTACCGGTCAACACCGGCGCGTCGTTGACCGCCGCCAGCGATAACGTCTGGATGGCTGTGACGTCGCCGCCGTTCCCGTCGGTGACATGGTAGCTGAGGTTGACCTGACCGTTGAAGTTGGCGGCCGGCTTGAAGGTCCAGCTGTCGTCAGCGTTTTTGGCCCAGGTGCCGTCATTCGAGGACAGCCCCGAGACCGAGAGCGCGTCGTTCTCCACATCGGTGTAGCCGGCCAGAAGATCGGCCTTGCTGATCGTGTAGCTCGTGTCCTCGGTACCGGCCGTGAGCGTCGCCGGCGTACCGGTCAACACCGGCGCGTCGTTGACCGCCGCCAGCGATAACGTCTGGCTGGCCGTGACGTCGCCGCCGTTACCGTCGGTGACATGATAGCTGAGGTCGACCTGACCGTTGAAGTTGCCGGCCGGCTTGAAGGTCCAGCTGTCGTCGGCGTTTTTGGCCCAGGTGCCGTCATTCGAGGACAGCCCCGAGACCGAGAGCGCGTCGTTCTCCACATCGGTGTAGCCCGCCAGAAGATCGGCCTTGCTGATCGTGTAGCTCGTGTCCTCGGTGCCGGCCGCGAGCGTCGCCGGCGTACCGGTCAACACTGGCGCGTCGTTCGCCCCGTGGATGGTCACTGAGATAACCTGCGCGGTCCCGTCGGCGGTATTCACCGTGATGCTGTCGGTGTAGTCGGTGCCCTGCTTGAACTCGTTGTGGGCGTCGTTCATGGTGTAGTTCCATGAACCATCCGCCTCGATCGAGAACGAACCGTATTTGCCGGCCACGTCGGTCTGCTGCTGGAACGTCGCCTGATCGTGATCCGCGTCGGTGACCTCAAGTTTTCCGGTGTACACCTGTGCTTCGTTCGTCTCGTCGAAATCACCCCCGACTTCACCGCTGATCTTGGCAGCGTCGTTCATGCCGGTGACCGTGATGGTCAACGTCGAGGTAGCGGTACCACCGTGACCGTCGTTCACGACGTACTCGACTTGGATTGCCTTCTGCTCGCCGGCGGCCAGCTTCTGGAACTCAGCACCGGAAGCATCGAATGTGTAAGAACCGTCCGAGTTGAAGGTAAGGCCAGCCGGGGCCGTACCCTTGAGCGAGTAGGTCAGGCTGTCGCCGTCGATGTCCGCGCCCTTGACGTTACCGGAGATGCTCTTGTCCTCTTCCACGGTGTTCGTGAAAGCTTCGGCCGTCGGTGCGTGCCTCACGTCCACGTCGGCCTGTGACCACGTACCCTTGTTGCCCATCTGGACCATATACTGGATATCGGTAGCGTCGGTCTTGATGGTGAACTCGGTGAAAGCGGCGTTGCTCTCGATGTGGTGCGCCAGCAGATAAGCCCTCTGCGCGGCGACGGTCGGGATGCCGCAAACGATCTGGTTAGCGGCGTAGTCAGCAATGTTCCCGAAGAAAAACTGCTTGCTGACGTCGTTCTTCGCCGCACCGCCGGGGTCGTTAGCCAGCAGGTCCGCGATGGTGAAGGTGAGGTCGCCGTTCAGGCCGACGACGTCGTCCTTCGCGGCGTTGTTCGTCGTTGCCGACGGGGATGATGGCGATTGAGCCATTGTACTCTACTCTCTGTTTCCGGATAAGGCTGTTTGTGGACAAACCAATCCCGCCGCCGCCCCCTTCGCGACAGGGTTGGTGTCTGTGAATTTGTGAGAACCCCCTAAAGACCCTCGTTGGCGTTGTTCGGGGCACGGAATAACGTGTTCACATTGTTGGCGTTTTGTTGCCCCGTATCTTTGTTTATTTTTCCCGCAGGGACCGGCGGAAGTT
The DNA here is from genome assembly GCF_014851595.1 of Rhizobium sp. RHZ01. NCBI lineage: Bacteria > Pseudomonadati > Pseudomonadota > Alphaproteobacteria > Hyphomicrobiales > Rhizobiaceae > Rhizobium > Rhizobium sp. RHZ01. The sequence goes on along the minus strand of NZ_JACUZZ010000016.1, from coordinate 14,102 downwards.
CTGGGTGATCGGCTCCGAGAGGTATTCCAGCACGGTCCGGCTCCCCGTCCGGATCATCGCCTCGCTCGTCATACCCGGCAGCAACTTGCGCCCCTCCAGCTTGGTGAGTTCGCTCCTGTTGATCAGGATGGTTGCAGCGAAGTAGGGCGCGCCTGTCCGCTCTTCCACAAGTCTGTCGGCTGATAGGGTGTCCACGACACCGTCGAGCGGGGGTAGGTTGTAGCGGGCGAACGCCGGGAAGTTCACGTGTGCCGTCTGGCCTGGCGCGATCGTCTCGACGTCCTCGGGCTTCACCATGGCCTCGACCACCAATTGTTCGTCAAGAGGCACGACCGTCAACAACGTCTCACCGGGCTTCACGACGCCGCCAGTCGTGTGGACTTTCAGGTCCATGACGATACCGTCCACCGGTGCGGTGATGTTGGTGCGGGCAAGCACGTCCCTGGCAGCACGCTCCTGTTGACGGAGATCGGACAACTCCGCCTCGGTCTTGCTCAACTCATCGACGGCGTCGTTCAGCCGCTTGGTGTCGAGGTTCAAGATCTGCATTTGGATCTCGGCCATGGCGCTCTTGGCGCGGGCGACTGATGCTGCGTTCGTCGCCCGCTCACCCTCGTATTCGTGCTGCTGGCGTCTGAGCAACAAACCCCGCTCCCGGGTTGTCAGACCCTTCTGGAGCAAGACGTCGAGGTCGTTCGCCTCTTTGTCGATGTCTGCGATCTGCTTGTCCTCGGTCGCAATGAGGTTCTTCAGTCCGGCAATTTCGTCCTCGCTCTGCTGGCGGCGCTGGGTGAGAATTTCCCGCTCGTCCTTCAGGTTGTGGTGCTTCGCGTTGAACAAGTCCCGCTGCGTGATAATCGCCTCCTTGGCAGCTGCCGACGGGTTTTCCAGCAGTACCGGGCCGAACTCGACCTCGCTCTTGTCGTCCCGCTCGGCTCGCAGCCGTGCGGCCAGAGCCTCGCGGGTGACGATACGGCTCTGGATCAGGTCCAACTGTGATTTTGCCTGAGTGCTGTCCAATCTGACCAGGACGTCACCTGCCTTGACGATGAGGCCGTTGGTGGCGTCCAGTTCCTTGATGATGCCGCCCTCGAGATGCTGGACCTGTTTCCGGTCACCGGCGACCTTGATCACGCCCCCGGCGACGGCGGCACTGTCCAGTGGGGCCAACGCCGCCCAACCACCGGCCACGCCGAAGAACAGGGCCATTATCGCCACGCCGGCGTAGGTCACGCCCTTGATGCGCAGTGGTCGATGTTCCGGCGTGGGCATCTGGATACCGGGTAGAGGTATGATGTTCTGGCGGCTCATGCTTCTTTCACCTCTGTCATTTTTTCCTTGACCACCATCTGCGCTACCTTCGGCATCTGGGCCACTTTGCGATTGCGGCTCGCTATCTCGGCAAACACTGCGTCACGCGGGCCGAACAGGTCCTGTTGACCTCGGTTCAGCACCAGCACCTTGTCCACCTGCTCCATGATGCTCGGTCGGTGGGCGATCAGGATGACGCTCATACCGGCGTGCTTGGCTGCGCTGATGGCCTCCGCCAAAGCGTCCTCACCATCCTTGTCCAGATTGGAATTCGGTTCGTCCAGTATCAGCAGTGCGGGGTTGCCGAAGAATGCCCGTGCCAACCCGATTCGCTGGCGTTGCCCACCGGATAGTGACGCACCTGCCTCGCCGATCTCGGTGTCGTAACCCTTCGGCAATCCCTTGATCAGTTCGTGGACGCCCGCCGTTTGCGCGGCCTTGACGACCTTGTCAAAGACCGTGTGGTTCAGTTTGGTAAACCGGGCGATGTTCTCGGCCACCGTACCGGCGAACAACTCGATGTCCTGCGGCAGGTACCCGACGTGGAGACCCCGGTCCTCAGCTGCCCACTCGGCGACGTTCATGCCGTCAAGTAACGCCCGCCCGCCGGTCGGTCGCCAAGCACCAGCCAGTATTCTCGCCAGACTCGTTTTGCCAGATGCACTCGGGCCGATCATCGCCAGTACCTCACCGGGTCTGAGTTGGAAGCTGATGCCTCTCAGGATCGGCTCACCGTCCTTTCTGGCTAGCGTGATGTTCTCTGCAGTGAATCTGCCGGTCGGTCGCGGCATCGGGAAAACTGGGACGTCTTCCTGGCGGTCCCCAGCGATTGCCACGAGACGCTTGTAAGCAGCACGTGCCCCGATCGTCGCCTTCCACGTCCCGATCGCTTGTTCCACCGGGGCCAGCGCACGACCCATCAAGATTGAGGCCGAGATCATGATACCGGGCGAGGCCTCGTTCCGAAGCACGAGATAAGCACCGATACCGAGTACACCCATCTGGAGAGCCATCCTGTAGCATTTCGCGAGGGCTGAGATCGTGCTGCCCCTGTTGGCTGCTGTTGTCTGCTCGTTGCTCGCCTTGTCCTGTTGGGCCCGCCAGACTTCGAGCAATGGCTTCATCATGCCCATTGCCTGCACGACTTCGGCGTTCCGGATCGCGGCCTCGGCCTGTTGGTGTGCTCTGGCTTGTGCGTTACCGGCGTCTGTCAGGGGCTTGCGGGTTACCCACTCGTTCAGGAATGCCAGTGCGAACAGCCCGACACCGCCGGTCAGCGCCAACCAACCCAGCCATGGGTGCATCAGGAAGATCGCGGCGAAGAACAGTGGTGCCCACGGCGCGTCGAGGATCGGGTAGATACTCGGGCTGGTGAAGAAATTCTTGACTTGGTCGAGATCCCGCAGTGCGCGACCGTTCCCCTGACCGGGAGACACGGCGGACAGCTCAACTGATGCCGTCAGCAACACCGGTGCCAACCGCGCGTTCATCCACGCGCCGATCGTGGCCAGCATTCTGGATCGCACCACGTCCAGACCTGCCATCGTCACAAGCGCACAAGTGGCCATCAGCGACAGCATCAACAACGTTTCCACGCTGTGGCTTGATAGCACCCGGTGGTAGACTTGGAGCATGTAGATCGTCCCGGTCAACATCAGTATGTTGATCCCGGCGGTGAACACGATCAGCGGTCGCACGGCGCGTCTGGCTTCTTTCGTCACCACCTGCAAGGCAGGTGGGTGTTTGGCTGTTTTCATCTCTGCCCTCAAAAACCCCATAAGCTACGTCGGTTTATGCGTAGCCATTCGTACCTTGTTCACATTGTCGGTATGTAATCTCGTCGCTGAAATGCGGTTGAGGCGCACTGCCTACTTTTCGCAGACGGATATACAGAATTGGCGAGGTGCTCGGCTTGCCATGCGCGGACAAAGATTTGCGCTGAGCTGCCATACGTCGCATGCTGCGTGTGTCGCGGTGGCAGCGATGTCCAACCCGTTTGTCAGAGACCAGCAGTGGCGCAAGTTTGTCGACGAATTATTTTGCTCGACGACCAAGGGGGTTGGCTTCGTGCCGGGCACTCTCCCGGATCAGACAGAAAAACATCGATCCGCTGCCCCTGCTGAAACGATCCACCTGACCGAGGCTATGCTCGATGAGCGAAAACGCATCAGCATAGCGTCGCAGATTGAGTTCCTGAGCGAGGCATCACGGGCGCTCGACGACGAGCGGCTTGGCCTCACTCTGGCGAAACAGCTCGATCTGCGAGAGATCGGCATGATCTACTACTTGGCCGCCTCGTCGTATTCATTTGGCGACGCCCTTCGCCGTATTGTACGATATGCTCGTGTGGCCAGCGAAGCGTTGGAACTTCGGATCGACCGGCGGGGTACGAACATTAAATCTGGCCATATCCTATTCGGGATTTTCCAGACACGCCGACCGACATCAGGCAGCTGAAGGCTTGAGCTTTGGCGAAATCTTGGACCAACTACGGCGTGACTTGGCAATGCGCTACCACGAGGACGATCTTCCGGCATCGCAAATCGCGTGGTTGCATGGTTTTCATCAGCCCAGCTCTTTCAGTCACCCTTGCCGTTGTTGGACTGGCAAATGCCCATTGGAATATCGGCGCTCGCGTATCGAGCCATCCGGCGTCGTCCCAGGATAGTCTCAACAAGTTCCATTGGCGCCAGCCCGCCGAGATTGTGTGCGAACCGATCGAAAGCCAGTGGTACTCGAACGCCGTAGTACCGCATGGCTGTCGCTAGACGTTTCTGGCAGCTCGAAACAAACAATTGGCCGACGGCGACAAGCGAACGCGGCAACAGGTGCCTAATTGACTATTGGCGCAGGGGCAGGTTGTATTTTTTCATAAATTGCTACTATCTTAACGACGCCTGCAATTCCGTTGATGGAGGACATAGCCGTGTCTACGTTGATTGCAATTGTTTACCCCAGCGAAGCCAAAGCCGAGGAAGTGCGCCAGCGCTTGCTCGGACTGCAGAAGGAGTACTTGGTAAAGGTCGGAGACGCTGTCATCGCGACCAAGGCCGAAGACGGCAAGATCAAACTGAACCAGTTGGTCAACACCACGATTGCCGGTGCCGCGTCGGGCAGTTTCTGGGGCCTCCTTATCGGTGTTCTGTTTCTTAATCCGCTATTGGGCGTGGCAGTTGGTGCCGCTTCCGGTGCCATAGGCGGCGCTCTCACTGATGTCGGCATCAACGATGCTTTCATGAAGGATCTAGCTGCGAATCTCCAGCCGGGCAATGGGGCGTTGTTCGTGTTGATCCACGAGATGACGGCGGATAAGGTCCTTAAGGAGATCTCCGCCTTTGGTGGCGTCGTGCTCAAAACCTCTCTCGATGAAACGAAGGAACAGGTTTTGCGGGACGCCTTGGAGAAAGCGGCTGCGACCAGCTAGATCTATTGGCCACAGGCCGCATTTCCCTTCGGCCCGCGAATACTCTTTGACGCTTCAATCGTAACCTCCGCTACTTCAGCCCAAACTTTTAACGTCTTGCAAAATAAGGGCGAACACGCGGAGCGGACGGCAGCGGGTGGTTTTCTACCGCAGTCGGCCGATATCCGCCGGTATCATCGTTTAGAATAATGATCGTCAGGTGGCTTATATCCTACGTGACGTTTGGCCTTGACGACCCGAGTGAAACGCCCCGCGACGATCCAATAAATGGTCCCGCCCGCTGCACCGGTCACGGTCCAAACTAGCCACTTGAGATGCGAGAAAGCGTCATGATGTATGTCGGGAAACATTGGCGGGATGGCACTTAAGACAAGCCCTCCAGCTCCCCATGTAGCCGCGTAGTAAAAGACGTTCCGATATCCTTTTTCCCAGGCCACCAAAGCCGCGCACGCTGCAGGTATCGCAAAGAGCACAGCAAAACCAGCAGAGTATAATAAAAGTCCATAACAAAAGGTCTCGATATTCAGGCTTCCGGCGTGTCTCAAAGTTCCAACAAAGATTATGTACGTCGCAGCCGAAGCCAAAACTGCCGAGAAATATGCCAGCGCTATAACGAGTACCGGCGGGAAGAACTTTGCGATAAATCGTGAAAGCAATCTCACCATGGAACTAAACCCCAGTGGCTTGTCGTCGGTTGTTTGCCGCAGCCATGCGGCCGGATAATTCCAACCGGCAGTCCCGAGATCAATGATAGCAGTAATCTGCCGTAGGTCTCTGATGGTCGCTTCTGAAGACTCGCATTTCCGCCTCCGCCTTTTTAAGTGACGTGTTGCCTTAGTCGGCTTTCCAGAACATTGATTCGCATTTTATACGACAAGTTTGCAATGTATTGCAACTCACGCGATATATACTTGAATGCTTTCAGGGAGAGATGTCGCGTGAGAAAAGCATTCATTTGGGCCGCTGCGATGGCATCGATTGGGGGGATTGGGCTGGCACAGGAAACGCCTGAGTCCAAGCGTCCCCCCGACGTTCTCGTGCGATCTTCATTGATCGCCCACTATCGAGAAGCGTACATCTCGATGGTAATGTCTGTCCTAAGGCAGGGCGCTCAAGACCACCAGACGCTGACGAACATCGATATTGAACGTAAAAAGGCGATCGACAAGGCGGGCCGAACTTCTGCAGTAATGGCAGAGTTCTTCGGGCGAGATGTCAACGCCGACAGGGTGGTCGACGCCCAAGAGTTCAGCAATCTTCGAGAAGAGATTTGGTCCAGAGCAGGCTTACTTCGTGCCGACGCAAATGCAGATGGCAAGGTCTCGTTAGATGAGGCTTTCACTTACGCACAGAACCAGAGTGATGATCTCTCAGGCGACCGCTCGTCTGTTCAACTTGAGAAGTATCTGGAATTAGATCCCAATAAAGATGGGAAGTTAACAGCCGACGAGCTTCAGGAACTCGCAACAGCGGCTTTCGCCTATTTCGACAAAGACGGTGACGGTCTCCTATCCCCAACAGAAAAACGCGAACTTCAAGCGCGGAGCGAGATGATCACCCGTGCAGATAGGCTGGAGCGGCAGTGTCGGTTGCCGAAAGCTACAGCACGACAGAAAGTGTACCTGATCACTGCCTATGAAGGAGGCACTCTCTCGAACGTCTCCATTGTTGGCCAGGATGAAGTAACCGAGATCGCAACCATAGAGATAGCGGCTGGTTCTGAGCCGATCTATTTGGCAGTATCGTCCTTTACCCCAATGATCTGGCGTTTGACCGGGCACGTCGAGCGAGTAACAACCTTCTATGGTACAGGATGGACTGGGGTTGGCGTCACGGGCGTCTCCAAGGATGTCGTCACGCTCGTCTCGGATCGAGAATGCAGTCGTCGCTTTGAAGGCAAGAGCGGAAGCGCAACAACGCGCCAATTTCTACAGGCGCTAACGTCTTTGATCGGTCACGATATCGATGGCATGATTTCACGCTATACTTCGTTTAGTATGGCCCTTCCTTCTGATTTCCGCGCTGTCACCGATGAAGTCGAGGACGGTCGGTCTGCGAAAGAGCCTGACTTCAGCCTTGATGGGCTTCCGTCACAAGACGGCATCATGCAATTCAAGCAAACTCTTGCCAATCTTAGGAGTTTCAGCCCTGGTGGCGTCTTGAATATCGATGCCAAAGACGTTATCGCCACTCGCATCGCCGAGCCGTACCGGATCCTTCCGCAACAAGCGGGATTGCTGCAGCTCTTGCAGAACGGGTCTCTCGTTGAACGGGGCCGGGACACATATGTGGCGATGCGGGCTTTTGCACGCTATCCTGCTGGTCTTGCAGGTGCCCACTCGGTTACTTTCCAGTTTCCCGAAGGAATGAAACTGCCCGAGGGAAAGCCCGGTCATTCAAAGGTGTATGTCGGCAAATCGAAACAGCTGCCGATGGTCCTTCGACCATAGGCATTGCGTGGCCTAAATGATCGACTACGATCGGCCCCATCGCGCGCCGAAGGCACTCAGTCTGGATGAACGCGAGGAAATATCCCGTGGGCTGAGCAGCCAGCGTTCCCTACGATCGATTGCCTACACATTAGGCCGATCTCCATCTACGATCAGCCGTGAAGTTGGTCGCAATGGCGGAGCGGACCGGTATCGGGCCGCACGCTCAGATCAGGCCGCCTGGGATCGCTCCTTGCGTCCCAAGACATGCAAGCTGGCTTGCTATGCGTCCTTGGCCCGCACAGTGTCTGCCAAGCTATACCGGAAATGGTCGCCAGAGCAGATTGCGGGCTGGCTCAAACGTACATATCCAGGGGAGCCCCTCAAACAGGTGTCGCACGAAACGATCTGTCGCAGCCTGTATATCCAAGCCCGCGGGGTGCTGAAGAAGGAATTGCTTGAACACCTTAGGGCAAGCCGAACGATCCGTCGTTCGCGGCCACGCCAGCATGAAACGAAGTGGTTTAGGCCAGATCAAGGATGCGATTTCCATAAGCGAGAGGCCTGCGTCCGCTGACGACCGTGCAGTCCCCGGTCACTGGGAGGGCGATCTTATCGGTGGGTCGAAGAACAGTTACATCGCGACGCTGGTCGAGCGTCACTCGCGCTACGTCATGCTGATCAAGGTCGCCAATAAGGATACCGAAAGCGTAGTTTCTGCGCTGATAAAGCAGTCACAGAAACTGCCGGGCGAACTCTACAAATCATTGACGTGGGATCGGGGCAAGGAGTTGGCTGACCATCAACGACTGGCAATAGCCGCTGACGTTGAGATTTACTTCTGCGATCCCAGATCACCCTGGCAGCGCGGTTCAAATGAGAACACCAATCGATTGCTGCGCCAATACCTACCGCGCGCCACTGACCTGTCCGTACATAGCCAAGCCCAGCTCAATGCTATCGTCAGGCAGCTCAACGAACGTCCAAGAAAGACCTTGCTTTATCAGACGCCCGCGGAAAAATTTGCAGAACGTGTTGCGGCGATCAATTGAACTGCCGAAAGTGGCCGTCGGACGCCAACCGCAATGAAGACCGGCTCACAGTGTTCACCGCACCGACACGGTAAAAGGCGTTCTGTTAGTTTAAATTATTTTTTATCAATCAAACGTAGATTGCATTCGCTGAAAACAGCTCTGCGTTTAGAAGTCTCTGATCGTGTCATTGGGGTGACGCTAAAATTGACGAATGCTTTTTACGATAGCCAACCCTCAGGTAGAAGCTGCAAGATACTTCCAGATGTTTTGAATGACGCGGCTATCGAGGCTTTGGACCGGGCTTCGTGCGTTCCCAACATTAACAGCGACCTGCTCCAATCGACACCTGCTCTCGATATCCGGTCCGGGTCTGAAAGAATTGTGGCTCTACTGCAGACAATCGATGTGAAGAAATTTTTCAAGAAGCAAACGATTCTCAGCCGCTTTACTGGCGCGGACGTGGAAGCACGGCTGCAGTTCGAACTTGCAAGCTATCGGGTCATGACCGCCTTCCGAGAAGTGCGGCAGGCAGCGGATAATGGACGCAGGATCAGGGCACTTCTGGCGAAGGCCAAGTTGGACTTGGGTGAGCAGCAGTCGAAATTCGCCGGTGTCATCGAGGAGGCCAAGGCGCTGCTGGTGAAATACCGAGCTTCGGCAGACAGCTTCGTTGTAGATCGGTTCGAACGCCGGCTTGCCAATCTTATAACGATGGAAACGTCGAACACGCTAACGCTCCAGCAGATGAGCTTGTCGGAAAGCACGCTTTCGATGTTGCTCGACAGGTTCGTTGACATCGAAACAATGTTGCTGCCGCTCTGGCAGAGGAACGCTCTGGCTATTGCACAAGGCGAGGTTACCAGTGTCCGAAGCCAGCCAGCGGTTGAGTTCCTTCAATCTCACAACACTCTCATCGACCATTTACAGAAGGTTGGAAGCAGATGACAACCGGACTAAGTATAAACAATACCGGTTCTGAGGCCGCAGCTCCGGCGACTATCGATGCGGATGTCGAGCGCCTGGCGTCAAGTATCGATCTTCAATCCGCCCTATCCATCCAACAGTTCGGTCAGGAAATTGCCGAACGTTCGGCGAAGTACACCGATGACATCTTGCGTTCGGCACGCGCGACCGATCTCGATCAAACGGGTACCAAACTCAACGAGATTGTTCTTGCAGCCCAGCAGTTCAACCTCGATGCTATCGGCAGCACACAAAATCGCATCCCTGTGATCGGCGGGCTGCTGAAGCGGCTGGCTCGTTCGAGGGAAAAGGCAATTGCGCGTTTCGATACGGTCAAGGGTCAAGTCGACAAGTTGGTGGCTCAGATCGAAACCACGGCTGAAACGCTGAACCGCCGGAACCGTGACTATCAAACAATGTACGAAGGCGTCAGGAGCGAGTTCGCCGTTCTTGGCAAGCACGTCCAAGCTGTTGAAATACGACTTGCCGACATGGACGCTGAGATCAGTGGCCTTGACTTGTCTGAACGCAGCATGGAGGCGAGCGAAAAAGCTGCTGTCCTTGAAGCCAACCGGCAATTGTTGTCCAAGCGTGTTGACGACCTGAAGGTACTGCAACACAGCGCGATGCAGACCTTGCCGATGGTTCGGATCATACAATCCAACAATCTTGCGCTGGTCGACAAATTTCAGACAATCCGTCAGCTCACCTTACCAGCGTGGAAACGGTCGTTCATGCTGGCAATCACGCTGGACGAACAGAAGAGCGCTGTCGAATTGGCGAATACAATTGATGACGCAACGAATGCCTTGATGCGTCGCAACGCTGATCTGCTGCACCAAAATTCGGTAGCGACTGCGAAGGCCAACCAGAGGCTCGTTGTCGATGTTGAGACCCTGCAGCACGTTCACGACAAGATTCTGGCCACGCTCACGGATGTGCGCGAGGCTCACCAGCAAGGAGCGAACCAACGCAAGCAGGCTATCGGTGAGCTGGAACGGCTGCGCAACGAGCTACGCGAAAATGTTAAGGCAACAGGGCTGGTGAATGGCTAGCCAATCCGCCTTTGGAAGGCGGCATTCGGGCGTCGCGAAGAACGCGCAGATAGACATCGACGCCGCTGACAAGGCCCGCGTGGAAACGGTACATAATTCCGCTATTGCCGCCCTCAATATGCGTTCGGTCAAGATTTCAGCACTGGGCCAAATCGGTGCATTCGTTGGCTTTCTGTGCCTGTTTTTCTCAGCAATGCTACATTCCACCGTTCAAACGGACCTCAGTGGTCTGCACGGCTGGATTTATTTGCCGGATGCCTTTGCTGCCAATGTGACGTTTTCCGATCCAAAGCTCTACCCGGATACGGTGACGACCAATCTGAGGCCTATTGGCTCGCGGGAAACTATCGTTGTATGGCTTCTTGGAGCAGTAGGTCTAGTCGCTATCGTCCGGCGGCACTGGGTGTTCGCTGGTTTGGCGACAGCGTTCCTGCTCGCGACTTTTGCTATTTCCAGCCAGTTTCTGCAGACCGTGCCGTTCATACTGTTCCTTTACGCGCTTGCCACCGTTTTGATGTATGCGGAGCTGTCGCGACGGACAATCATCGGCATTGTCGTTGCCATGGTGTTGTTAAGTCCGTTGGTATTCTCTGCGGTTAGCGATCTATCGCGGAGTTTTGGCCCATCGCCCGCCTACGCCAAATATCGCATGGTCTTGTTTACGTCCCTGGTTGCCAATGCGGGGCAAGAAGGCGTCGGAAAGGATGAAAGAGGGCATCCCCTTATTCGCGGCTCGACGTTCGCCTCTGTCAGCGTCGACAACAAGGACGTTGCGGCCTACGTCCTAGCGCAGGAATACGCTCTAAGAGGAGATGTGCAGAAGGCGGCCACCGCAGTTACACGGCTTGATGAAGGCCCTCTGTTTAAAAGCAACTTTGATCAGAACAGATTAGGCTTAATCCGGAACTTCGTGACCCTGGAGGGCGGGTTTGGCGAGCAGGCTCAGAGAGAGTTGCAGGCGGCCAATAGCGGACGAACGAGGATTTCGCTTGGCGTTGCGCTATTGGGCATTTTGCTTTGCCTCATCTCGCCGCTGTCTGATCGCCTGAGCGCCAGGATTGCCACCCGTGGCAATCGACTTGCGGCCACCAAGGCGGACATCGACCGCTTACGTGGACAACTAAAAGAAACCGAGCCAAATGCGCAACGCCTCCACTTCGGGACAGGCGGTATCCGTCGGCTTGTGCAGTCCAAAACTATCTCAGACAGTGAAGCGGTCGTCGATGCGATCGAGGCGCGGCTGCGGTTTTACCTTTTCGCCGGGTTGACGCTTTTGGCGACCAGTGTGCTAACCGCTATCACTGCTTACCTTCTGTGGCTCCCAGCCGCTGAAAGCAACACGGCGTTCCTGCAGGTGTCGCTGGCAGGTGATGCCCTCACGCTTGTTCAGCGATCAGGTGCATCCGTCACCTCAAGGGTCCCTTCGTATTCCTTCATGCTCTGGTTGATGAAGTGGGTTTCGCTAGCGTTATGCGTGGCAGGCGTGGTCGTGTTGATGCGCCGATCCAGGCCGATGGGCGTGGCCGCCATGATCGCCGCTCTCGGCATCTATGTGGTTTCCATGCTCATCCCGATCTTGCACTCCTGGTACGAGGTCTCTCCAAACCTCTTGTCCACCACGGTGCGCAGGCAGTTGATTGAGGCGACAAAGAGCCGGGTAGCTCCCTCGATCCTTGCCGATACGCCACTTCGGTCGTCAGCGGGGCAAGAAGCCTTCCACCAGCAGACAGCAAATGGCGGCATCGTCTTGAAGTCGCCGCAGGAGATGGTGCCGGTCTCGGTAGACGGGGCCGTTGCCGCCTATACCTTGGCACAGATTGCCTATATCGAAGGCGACGCGGCCGAGGCATCCGAGAGGCTTTCAGAGGTCCAATCCTCACGCGACCTTGTCCCTGCCGCACATCAGCAGCGACTGGCCTTGATTTATGATTGGGTTGCCAGCCATCAACTTGATGTCTCTAAATCTGATTGGCTTTCTGGAGCGGTTGCCTGCACGCATTTTGTCCGAACAGCGAGCAGGGGATTGTTACTTACCTCGATCATGGGAATTCTTATGGCTGGGGTTGCCGCTGCTCTTTTCGGGATCGCTTCTCGCCGCAAGACCAGGATTGAAGCTTTGGCACGCGAGCGGAAGTTCGCAGTTTTAACGGCAGCCGTTGAGTGAATTGGCTAATAGCTGCTTTGCGCGAACGGCGGCCATTGGAGTTAAGCCATTGCACCACAGTTCAACCGCGTCCGATCCTCTAAAAGATTGTAGCAGTCCTGTCTGGCGTAAAGAGCAATTCGTCAATAATCCAATGATACGCGATCACCTCTGAATTTCTGGCTCCCACGCTTTTTCGAGTGCGGTCTACGTCGAGGGGGTGAAGTGACGTTTGCTGGCGCTGCAGCTCGCATAGTTGTTCAATGGCTGTTGATGGCGGAGTATGATTGCAGCGATGGTCGAACTCTCGCCGGACTGCCCGCAGCGGGGGATCCGAGGGGTCAATCTTCCAAAGCTCTGGACTCACCCCTCACGGCTGTCATACGCCATCCGGGCTTTCTCGATCGCCGGTCGGCTTTCTGTTGCCCAGTTGCTGAGCAACCGTAGAGGCACCGCTCATGCCCATTGCTTTAACCAGGTCGTCGACCGAGCGGGTCGAGATGCCCTGGATGTAGGCCTCCTGAATGACGGCTGTCAGCGCCTTCTCAGCCATGCGCCGTGGCTCCAGGAACGAAAGGTAATAGGTGCCCCTCCTGAGTTTGGGAATGCGCAGTTCGACGGTCCCGGCCCGCGTCTCCCAGTCCCGGTCGCGGTACCCGTTGCGGTGGGCCATGCGCAACGGGTTCTTCTCGCCATAAGCGGCACCGGTGGAGGCCCCCACCTCCATCTCCATTAATCGCTCGGCGGCGAAGCCGATCATCTCCCGCAAAATATCGGCGTCGGGGGTCTTCTCTACGAGCGTGCGCAGGTTCATCATGACATCGGTCATCGGTGGTTCCTTCCAATCAGGTTGGTGTCAGCAACCCGACTTTACCGGAGAACTTCGATGACCGCCGCTCGCTCGCTTGTATGGGGCATTGTCAAGCCTGCTCCTATTTCATTTTCTCATCATCTCCTTGTTCGGCCGATTGGCGACCATCTCCTCGTCCCGACCTATTTTCGCGATCGCCGCGGCGCGCAGTGACAGTCAAGGGTGGAGGGCCGCCAGGCACTCCATCGCGCAGCGACTTGCGACTTGTCCTTGACGGTCACGAGCACGGCGGCAGGCCGTTTGGGTCGGGCGAGACCTGAGCAAGCAAGGCAATTCCGAGGGGAGCTCGCCATCAGGCGCGGTAAATGCGCCACAAGCTTGTATGCGGTTGATCCTCGCGGATCGCAAACCATGATGCAGGCATACGCATCATTGGGCGAAGCTCTGGGGCGGCGGGCCCATTCTACAGCGCGGCTTGAGAAGCCATGTGAGTGATCGGGTTCACCACCACCTCGGATTCTTGTCAGCAGACCTTTTCCGGCCCGCCGGATCGGCTGTCTCCCTCCTCTGGCGTCAGGCAGCGCGCAAAACGAAGCCGCTCGGAATCTCACCAGTCGTGACCAATCTCCACAGGGCTATCAACAGTTTGCGCGCCAGCGCCACGATCATTGTCTTGCGCGTGCCGCCGCGACCATCGGCGGTGCGGGCCGTAAACCACTCGGCAAGGGCGCTGTCCTTCTGGAATTGCAGAAAGCGCCACGCCAGCAGGATCATGCCGTAGCGAACGCGCGCATTGCCGGCCCGGGCCAATCCCTTCTCGCGCCGGCGCTTGCCGCTCTCGTCCGGCGCCCCGGTGAGACCCGCGTACCGGGCGACGGCCCTTCGATCGCGTAAGCCGCGCGACAAAATCTCATGGACCAGCATGTCTGCCG
>NZ_JACUZZ010000169.1:0-209 GCF_014851595.1 Rhizobium sp. RHZ01 | reverse complement strand
ACAGCACCAAAAGGCACCGAACAATGGGCAATCCTGACGACAGGCTTCCTTCCTACCTCCAGTCCCTCCACCAGATCCGGCCGACTAAGCCATCCTTGGTTTCAACAGAACTGGGCTCGGACATCTCGCGCAATCCATGGGATTGTGCAAAACACCTGGAAGCCTCCAGATCAATCTTCTCTTCACGATATATGCAGAACAGGCATCCG
>NZ_JACUZZ010000168.1:0-225 GCF_014851595.1 Rhizobium sp. RHZ01 | reverse complement strand
GCGACGGCGTTCGCGATTATGCGGTAACGCTGGTTGGCGAGCGCTATGCGGATTTCGGGCCGACCTTGGCGACGGAGAAGCTGGCCGAGCGTGATGGCTTGCGTGTGTCGCGCGAGACGGTGCGCGGCTGGATGGTCGATGCTGGACTGTGGTTGTCGCGCAAGCAGCGGCGGACGTTTCATCAGCCACGATTGCGGCGCGAGGCCTATGGCGAGCTGGTGCAGA
>NZ_JACUZZ010000167.1:0-225 GCF_014851595.1 Rhizobium sp. RHZ01 | reverse complement strand
CCAAGGGCCGTGTCGAGCGGATGAACCGGACGCTGCAGGATCGGTTGGTCAAAGAACTGCGGCTTTCTGGCATCGACACCATGGAGGCCGGCAATACCTTCTTGCCGGACTTCGTGGAGGACTACAACGCGCGGTTTGCGATCGTCCCTGCCCGGTGTGATGACCTGCATCGGCCGATGAATCTGGCGCCGGATCGATTGCAAGAGATCCTCTGCAAGCGCGAGC
>NZ_JACUZZ010000166.1:0-254 GCF_014851595.1 Rhizobium sp. RHZ01 | reverse complement strand
GGTAGCAATAGCGCTTATCGGCAAGCATGAACTCGCCTTTGTAATCGGCGCACCACAGGTCGTTGGGCAGCCCAGGATTGGAGAGTGCTGTTCCTTCAGCCCGGTTGCGCCGCCGCCTACCGTGCTTACCAGGCCGTTGCGGTCGAGGACGGCATGCACGGTTGAGATCGCCGGCGTGTGAACATCCGGATACAGCCGCGCCAGCCGCTCCCTGATCTTCGGTGCGCCCCAGTTGGGCTTGTCCGGCTTGGTCC
>NZ_JACUZZ010000165.1:0-255 GCF_014851595.1 Rhizobium sp. RHZ01 | reverse complement strand
GGCGGATCGGCGAGAATGAACTGCAAGCGATCGACACCATGCGCAACTACGTCGACGCGCAGCAAGAATACGCTTCGGCCGATCACGACGGCGACGGCGTTCTCGAATATGCACAGAACCTTATAAGTAGCCCTGGCAAGACAGACGGCCTTTACTGGCCCCCCAACCAGGGAGACTCAGACAGTCCCGCCGGAGCCTTCGTCGAACAGGCCGCTCTCGAGCGTGCGAAGGCCGGGGATGGCTATTTCGGCTACC
>NZ_JACUZZ010000164.1:0-255 GCF_014851595.1 Rhizobium sp. RHZ01 | reverse complement strand
ACCCGAAGCCCGACGGCGTTCTCACCTTCGACCGTCTGTCCTCGGTGTTCCTGTCGAACACCAACCACGAGGAAGACCAGCCGGTGCATCTGCAGGTGAAGGACATGGCGCTGCAGAAGTCGTCCGAACACGACATCTATGCCGGTCCTTCGTTGCGCTACTGTCCGGCCGTCGGTTACGAATGGGTGGAGAAGGATGGGCAAGAGACCTTTGTCATCAACGCCCAGAACTGCGTCCACTGCAAGACCTGACATG
>NZ_JACUZZ010000163.1:0-255 GCF_014851595.1 Rhizobium sp. RHZ01 | reverse complement strand
GGACCAAGCCGGACAAGCCCAACTGGGGCGCACCGAAGATCAGGGAGCGGCTGGCGCGGCTGTATCCGGATGTTCACACGCCGGCGATCTCAACCGTGCATGCCGTCCTCGACCGCAACGGCCTGGTCAAGCACGGTAGGCGGCGGCGCAACCGGGCTGAAGGAACAGCACTCTCCAATCCTGGGCTGCCCAACGACCTGTGGTGCGCCGATTACAAAGGCGAGTTCATGCTTGCCGATAAGCGCTATTGCTACC
>NZ_JACUZZ010000162.1:0-255 GCF_014851595.1 Rhizobium sp. RHZ01 | reverse complement strand
AGAACCAACCATTGTATTCGCCGGCCTGGCCGAGCGGGATGCAGCCGAGATGGGTGCACGAGCCGATCATGACGATCCAGTTTTCCTTGTCCTTGCCGGCCGAACGGTCGACGCCGGTCGCCTGCGCATCGGACGGCAGGTTGGCGTTGCGCGCCACCGGGTCCTTCAGGTCGGAAAGCGGCACCTCATCGGCAGCCTTCACTTCCTCGGGCGTCCGGTTGCGGATGAAGATCGGCTTGCCGCGCCACTTGGCCG
>NZ_JACUZZ010000161.1:0-255 GCF_014851595.1 Rhizobium sp. RHZ01 | reverse complement strand
GCGACGGCTTCTGGCTGGCGCGCTGGCTGCAGGGCCGAGCCGTCGAGGCGCAGGTGATCCATCCCTCGAGCGTTGCGGTGTCGCGCGAACACCGGCGTGCCAAGACCGATCGTCTCGACACCGAGCTTTTGATGCGCGCCTTTCTTGGCTGGCTGCGCGGCGAGAAGCGCCACTGCAGTATGGCCGTGATTCCCACAGTCGATGAGGAGGACGCACGGCGGCCGAACCGCGAGCGGGACAGCCTGGTGCGCGAGC
>NZ_JACUZZ010000160.1:0-255 GCF_014851595.1 Rhizobium sp. RHZ01 | reverse complement strand
GCCCGAGCACGGCAAGCACGGGACCGCCGTGCTGGACATAGAAGAAGACCACCGCAACAACAAACGCCAGGATCGCGACCAGATAGAGCCGCTGCAGAACAGCGAGCAGATCGCCGCGCTTCCAGGCCAGCAGCGGGCCAAAGGGAACGATGACCAGCAGCGGCGCCATCAGCAGGCCGAAGGTCATGTTGAAGAAGGGCGGCCCGACCGAGATCTTGTCGCCGGTCAGCGTCTCCAAAAGCAGCGGATAGAGCG